>NZ_NNSR01000001.1 GCF_002834225.1 Ruminococcus bromii
CCTCTTTTATACTTCTTGATAAGATTAATTAAACTATTCTGTGAAGAGATTCTTGCATTTAAGAGGTCGATGAAATGAGCTATCTTGCGTTGCTCGCTTTCTGTTGGAACCCCAGTTTCATACTCTAATATATGGTTTTTGTCGCCACGAGGCATTTTAGATCCCTTTGCACCACACATAACATAGTTTACAAATCTGTCTTGCGCAATTAAAAAGTAAAGGAATTTACCATCAATGTTATCTGGTGAAAAGGCGAGAACATCAGTACTGCAAGCTCCATTAAAGTTGCTTTGCCAGACTTTTTTAAGATAGGGACGTATGTTTGCCATCAGCGTATCTCCACATTGTATAGAAATGCCTTCAGCCTCAGATAAATCATCGTAAGGTTCTATACCTGCATAGTTTTGAAGTATGTTTTCCGTGCTTATATATTGCGCTTTTTTTACTTTAGCTCGACCCTTTCTATATGAGCAAACATCTTCTAGTTTAACTAAATTCCACGGCTCTTTAAACTCTGGAAACCGAAGTTTCGGGAACTTTTCAATACCGTTACTTGA
>NZ_NNSR01000002.1 GCF_002834225.1 Ruminococcus bromii
CCTCTTTTATACTTCTTGAGGGATGCCACAAGTTTCTCTTGTGCAGCAATTCTTTCATCCAGACTTTGGAGAAAGGACGCAATTTTGCTCTGTTCCTGCTCTGATGGAAGGTTGATGGGCATAGCAAAGAAAGTATCGTCTTTGATGCTTACTCTGTCATGTCTCGCACCACTATCACCAGACATATAAATGTATCTATGCCAAGCCGATGACCGAAAATACCACTCATAGTACAGCGGATTGATTTCGTCTTTCGCATGAAAACAAAGATACAGCGGAGAAACGATGCCATCCTCTGCATACTTGTAGCTGCTAATCGGACCGTATGGAGCATCGGACGATTTGCGAGGATTATATACGAAGTCATTTTGTCGGATGATATAATAGCCGCTTGTGTTATCGCTGTTTGCAATATCCTTATCAAAATACTCGCGTTGCGGAATAAGACCGAGCTTTGCGGAATTGCAAATTACATTCGTAATATGTCCATCAGCATTTTTCTGTGTGCTTTTAGAGAAAAGCGCAGATAAAGTAGTTTCTTTCCACGGCTCATCGAAGCCCGGAAAGCGGAGTTTCGGACGCTTCTCAAGACCGTTACTTGA
>NZ_NNSR01000003.1 GCF_002834225.1 Ruminococcus bromii
TTGTAAGGCAGATGCTCTCCCAGCTGAGCTATGCTCCCACATGCCTTTATCGCTCATCGAAGTTCTATCGAATTTCGATTACATCTCAGCGACAGGTAATATAATACTATAAATTCAGGCGATTGTCAATACCGTTTTTGCAGTTTTTTAAAATTTTTAAAATTTATTTGCTAATTGCAATTTCGTGATTATCGGCAATCAGAACATAGTCGCTGAAGTTATTAATACAAGTATGGTAAACTCCTTATTTCAAACAGTAAACAAGAGTTTCGCCCCGTGTTTTCACACGATATTATTTGAAAGCGCAGTTCGCTGTTACAGTATAACATGTTTTGCGACATTTATAAAATCGGGTCTGTCAAAAGAATTCAGTAGTTACTTGCGGGCGGATGATATCCGCCCCTACGGCTCAAACAGAAAAATTGCAAAAATAAAAAAAGCACCTGCGTTACAGGTACTTTGGATTTGGAGCGGATGACGGGGATTGTTTGATGCGAAAAGTTCTACCTTGCCAACTGCTTGCGGTGCGTAACCCTAACTCTCATCAACGCTCTCCCT
>NZ_NNSR01000004.1 GCF_002834225.1 Ruminococcus bromii
CAACGAAGTAGGCGTAAACCTCAAACAGGGATATAACGGCGACATTTCCGCAAGAGAAGCAGGTTCTGTAGGCGGTCAGATGGTTAAAAAGATGTTACCCGTACGAAATAAGTCTTACATACGCAATAACCGCAATGTAGAGGGACACCGTCAGGAGGTTACGTATCAGGTAAGAGTAACCTATTAAAAACGGCTTGTTTATCGCATTTTTAAGATTAAATTAAGTAAAAAACACCACTCCCCGAAAGGCAGCAATCAGCCTCAGCCTTTCGGGGATATTTTTATAAAATCTGACACCAATAATAATTATATGATGATACACCTGCGAAATCCGAAAAAAACAATGTGGTTTTGCAAATATATTACTTAACCTTAAATGATATGGTAACCAGTGAAGAAAACTATATTAAAAACTTTGGTGTGATTTATCTTTAATCGCTTGATATTATTTTTGATTGCGAATATAATAAAAATATAAACCGTCAGATTATTGGAGAGCTTGTAATGACATATGAAGAAATTAAAAATATAATATCACAGGGCGAAGGGATGAATATTGAGTTTAAGAAATCCACAACCGATATTACTAAAGATGTTTATGAAACCGTTTGTGCGTTTTCAAACCGTGAGGGCGGTCATATTCTGCTCGGTGTTAAAGATGACGGTACGGTTATCGGAGTGGACAGAAACCGTGCAGAGAGGATTAAGAGCGATTTTGTTACATCAATAAATAACCCGAATAAAATGTATCCTCCGCTTTACCTGACGATTGAAAGTATTGAATATGATGATAAGCTGATTATTTATATTTTTGTCCCCGAGAGTACGCAAGTTTGCCGTTGCGGCGGCAGGATTTTTGACAGAAACAACGATTCGGATATAGACATAACCAATTCAGGAGATTTGGTTTTTAAGCTGTATTCAAAAAAGCAGGGCACATATTTTGTAAATAAAGTTTTCACTTGCTTTACAATGGATGATCTGCGTTCCGATATAATTGACAGAGCAAGAAGATTGTCAAGACTGAGAAATAAAAATCATCCGTGGCTTACTATGACTGATGAAGAAATACTGCGCAGTTCAGGCTTGATTCTTAAAGACAGTGAAAAAGGCGTTGACGGACTGACACTTGCGGCGATACTTCTTTTTGGTAAGGATGAAACTATAATGGCGGCTTTGCCGCAACACAAAACAGATGCGATTTTCAGAACCAAAAATACAGACAGATATGATGACCGTGATGTTATTATTACGAATTTATTTGATACCTTTGACAGGCTTATGGAATTTGGCAAAAAGCATTTGAATGATCCGTTTATTCTTGAGGGAGTACAAGCTGTAAGTGCAAGAGATGCAATTTTAAGAGAAATTTTCTCGAACAGTCTTGCGCATCGTGATTATTCCACAGGTTATGTAGCAAAATTTGTTATTGAGAAAGACAGGATGTACACGGAAAACGGAAATCTGTCTCACGGTCATGGTGAGTTGAAACTCGACAGGTTTGAACCGTTTTCTAAGAACCCGCCCATTGCAAAGGTGTTTAGAGAGGTGTCGCTTGCCGATGAGCTCGGATCGGGTATGCGAAATACTTATAAATACACAAAGATGTACTCAGGCGGAGTTCCTGAATTTATCGAGGGTGATGTATTTAAGACAATAATTCCTCTATCCTCTGCGGCAACGAGTATGGTGGGACCTGATGGCAACCAAGATACCCCACAAGATAACCTACAAGACACCCTACAAGACACCCTACAAGAAAAGGTAATTCAAGTTGTATATGAGAAAATAATTGAATTCTGTATTGAACCAAAAAGTAAAAGAGAAATTGTTGAGCATTTTGGCTTGAAGGATATCCGGGAATTTACAAACAGATATATTAAACCACTGCTTGAAAGCGGAAAACTAAAAATGACTATACCGGATAAACCCACAAGCCGATATCAAAAATATGTGACTAAAAAGTAAAACATAGTTTTTAGTAATTATAATTTGCCGAGCAAGAGAGTAATATTGCTTGGCAAATTTATATTTATCAAAGAATTTTTGAAAAAATTTAAAATTTCCCTGATTTTGTCCGGATCTTGTCACAGTCGGTTTGTTATGATATAGACACAATAAAGAAACAAACGAAAGGAGGAAAAGAGAATGATTGCTTATCTCGGAAAGCGTTTCTACAATTGGATGCACTCATTATTTTAAGCAAAATCACCACAAATTCAGATAACAGAAAAAGTAAAAAACTTTTCAAAATCACAAAAATTTGTTCGCATCTTGTCACAGTAGGTATGGTAAGATAAAGACACAATATAGAAACAATCGAAAGGGGAAAAGAGAATGACTTATTATTTCGTAAGATTTTTTGTCAATTGGGATGGACTCATTTATTAAGATAAAAACACAACGAAATACGAATGTTACAATAGATGAGGATTTGTAAATCAAAGGTCGGGTAATTCACAACGGATACCCGACCTTATTTTATGCTGAATTATGATAAACTGCGTTGTTTATCTTGAAAACTCTCTAAAAATACCTATAATTAAAGTATAGAATAAATCAGGTGCAGAGTTATGGATAAATTTGATGTTTTAAGAAAATACTTCGGATATTCCTCGTTCAGAAAAGGTCAGGAAGAAATGGTTGATTGCCTGTTGTCGGGCAGGGATGCTCTCGGCATAATGCCGACGGGTGCAGGCAAGTCTATATGCTATCAGGTTCCTGCAATTATGTTTGGCGGTGTTACTATTGTTGTTTCTCCGCTGATTTCATTGATGAAGGATCAAGTAAATGCTCTTGTTCAGCAGGGCGTGAAGGCGGCTTATATCAACAGCTCATTAACCGATACACAATATGACAAGGTGTTGAAAAATGCGGCTTTGGGAATTTATAAAATAATTTATGTCGCACCCGAACGGCTGGAGTCAGTCAGTTTCATTAATTTATGCAGAAGAATAAAAATTTCAATGGTCGCCGTTGATGAGTCGCACTGCGTTTCGCAGTGGGGACAGGATTTCCGTCCGAGCTATCTTAATATTAACAAATTCATTTCTATGCTCCCGAATCGTCCAATAATCGGAGCTTTTACGGCAACCGCTACGGATGAAGTAAAAAAGGATATTATAAACATTTTACAGCTTGAAGATCCTGCCGTTGTAACTACGGGCTTTGACAGACCGAATCTGTTTTTCTCCGTTTTAAGACCTGCCAAAAAGGATAACAGGCTTATTGAACTGATAAAAGAACGCAGGGACAAGTCGGGAATTATCTATTGTTCAACGAGAAAAAAGGTCGAGAGCGTTTGCGATTTGCTTATCAAAAACGGCTTTCCGGCAACACGCTATCACGCAGGCTTGAGCGACGAGGAGCGCATTAAAAATCAGGACGATTTTGTCTATGACCGCAAACCGGTTATGGTTGCGACAAATGCGTTCGGAATGGGCATAGATAAGTCGAATGTATCATATGTAATTCATTACAATATGCCGAAGAATATCGAAAGCTATTATCAGGAGGCAGGCAGAGCAGGACGTGACGGTCAGGAGGCAGATTGTATTTTGCTTTACGGAGCAGGAGATGTGCAGACCTGTCGATACTTTATCGAAAACACCGAGCCGAATCCGCAGCTTACACCCGAACAGAACGAGATGTTCAAGAAGAGGGAGGAAGAACGTTTAAAGCATATGATTTTCTATTGCAGGACAAGCGACTGCCTGCGTAATTATATGCTCAGATATTTTGGAGATGGAGCAGAGGAAAACTGCGGAAAATGCTCAAACTGTCTGACAAAGTTTGAAACGGTAGATGTTACGATAGAAGCGCAGAAAATCCTTTCCTGCATAATCAGAACAGGACAGAAATTCGGCGCAGCAATGATAGTCGATGTTCTGCGAGGAAAGATAAATGACAGAATAACATATTTCGGACTTGATAAGCAATCCACTTTTGGCATAATGAAGGACTCAAAACCGACAGAAATAAAGTACATAATCGAAAAGCTGGAAGAACAGGGATATATCATATCAGTAGGAGCAGGCAAGCCGATACTCAGAGTAACAGAAATGAGCTATCCCGTACTCAAGGGCAAAGCTAAAGTAAAGGTCAAGAAAACTGTCAGAATTAAAACCAAAGAGAAAACTGTCGAGGAAACAGTTAATATTTCTCTGTTTGATACTCTTAAGCAAATCAGGTACGAGATTGCAAGCCAAAAGGGTGTTCCTGCATTTCTGATTTTTTCGGACGCATCACTTATGGATATGTGCAGAAAACTTCCCGTAACACCCGAAGAATTTTTATCAGTCAACGGTGTAGGTGACAACAAGCTGAAGCAATACGGCGACCGTTTTATATCAGCAATTGCCGAGTATAAAGCAACAGGTGTTGAAAATACAGACGAACAAGATAGTCAAAACAACATCGAAAAAACACAAGAAAGCGAAGTTAATTATGCCTATAAACCTTGGTCGGAAAAGGAAGTAGAAAAATTAAGATTTGAATACGAAGTAGGAATCCCGATAGACAAAATCGCCAAAAACCACGGCAGAACAAACGAAGATGTCAGAAGCAGACTCAAAAAAGAAGGATTAATTGAAGAATAGCTGTGGCTAATTTGATATTCTTTTATATGGTTATCCCTTTTAGTAAGCTAGGCAAAGTCCTGCTAAATGGACACTTCTTTTGATAAAATAGAAGTAGAAGTTTACGAAAAGTGGCAAAAACATGAAAAAACAACAACGTTTATCAATAATAGAATTCGCAAAGAAGTTTTCAACCGATAAGAAATGCAGAGAGTATCTTTTTCAGAAGAAGTGGAAAAACGGCTTTGTATGTCCTAAGTGCGGAAGTTTCCATTATTGCGAATTGTCAAACGGGTTATACCAGTGTAATGATTGCCATCATCAAACATCTGTAACGGCCGGAACAATTCTGCACCGAACTCACGTTCCTCTGACAAAGTGGTTTTTGGCTTTCTACTTTGTTACTCAGGATAAGCGTGGTGTTTCTGCGGTTCAGCTATCAAAAACTCTTGATGTAACCTACAAAACAGCATGGTATATGATTAAACGGATTCGCTGTGCTATGAAGCAACGTGATATTAATTGCATGTTGCTCGGCACAATCGAATTTGATGATACATATATCGGCGGTCCTACAGTCGGTAAAAAACGTGGCATAGGTACTGAAAAATCAAAAGTATTTGTTGCAGTATTTATTGATAAAAAAGGTCGTCCAAAGTACTTGAAGATGCAGACAACCGATAATATTCAACAAAGGTCTGTAAGGAAATTTGCTCAAGCGAATATCCAAGCTGAAGCAACAATTATCAGTGACGTTTATCGCAGTTATATTCCTGCTCTTAAGGACTACAAGCACGAACACGGCGTATATAATCCCGATGCCGGAATGTTACATTGGCTTCATACGATGATTGGCAATGCCAAAGTTTTCATTCTTGGAACCTATCACGGCTTACCTAAGAAAAACCTACAGGAATACCTTGACGAATTCTGCTATCGTTTTAATCGTCGCCATTTCCCCAATTTGTGCGACAGATTAACTAACGCTATTGCACTTTCATCGTTTGCGGACTAAAAGGGATAACCAGATTAAGATATATTTAAATGTTACATTAAATATTTTACTCTTAAAATAAAGGTATACAAAAACTAGTAGATTTATCTACATAAAATGTTGAAATTCGTTGAAAGTGATAAAAAATAATGTTATACTAATAATATATTTGTTATCAGGAGATGGCTTTTATGGATAATTTTACTTGGATAGATTTTTATGTGGAATTGGCGGATAAACTCCGTGCCTATGTCGATGATAGAAAAATTCTGATTAATAAGATAATTTATATTTTTGATTCGATTAATATGAAATTACCAACTTTAGAAAAATAATATTTTAAATCAGATTCTTAAGACCACAATGAATATACTTGTTGCACACAATACTGTTAAGCCTGAACATAAGAGAGAGCTAAAAAAGTTGTTATTGTTTTTTTGACAATGTTGATATAGTTCCTTTGAAATTTGTTAATTGGAATACTTTATGTTTCAGGAGTAATAATCAAAGTTATGAAATGCTGATGTACATTTGCTATTTTGTTATGAATTCCCAACTGATGACTACAGAATCCGGCGAATATAGAATGATGTCTTTTAAAGAAGACTTAATGTCAAGATTGTATGAGAAATTTGTTTTTGAATATTACAGACAGCATTTTAGAGATACTTTTTATGTATCGTCAAAACAAATTCATTGGAATATTGAAGACGATTTGGGAATTCCGTTTTTGCCTCAAATGCAGTCTGATATTATGCTGATAAACAAAGCAAACGATAAAACTTTAATTATTGACACAAAATATTATTCTCATATTATGCAGACAAATTATGATACAAAATCATATCATTCAAATAATATGTATCAGATTTTTACCTATGTGAAAAATTATGATAAGAATAATACGGGAAATGTTTCCGGAATATTGCTTTATGCAAAAACAGATGAAACTGTCCTGCCTGATGAAAAGCCCTTTAAAATAGGCAGAAATAATTTTAGTGTAAAAACTCTTGATTTAAATACAGAATTTTCTGAGATATCAAATCGACTCAATGAAATTATAAAATTTATCTAGCAGAAATCTGACTGCGACAAAATGTATCCTCAATTAATAACATATAGGATGCTGACATCAAGTTATGGTAATGAAAAATTCACTTAAGGAGGGAATAATAATGCCAAAGGTGAAAACGGAATATGAAGTTGAGAAATTGTTTATTGAACGCCTTTGTGAAATAGGATATGAATACATTGAATTGAAAAACTATGATGAAGTTCTTGAAAACTTTCGTGAACAGATAGCTCTGTTTAATAAAGAGAAACTGATTGAGAAAAAGGGAGAAGCGTATCTGACAGATTCTGAGTTTTCCAGATTACTTACATATATAGATAATCATACTGTATATGAATCGGCAAAGATTCTGCGAGATCAGTATGTTCTTTTACTGGATAATAACGAAACAGTGTACATTGATTTTTTGAGCGATGATTCTACACGAAATATTTTTCAAGTTACACATCAAGTGACAATGGATCCGGCTCATAAGGATGATGTGGTATATAAAAATCGCTATGATGTGACAGTCATCATTAATGGATTGCCGCTAATTCAGATAGAGCTGAAACGACCGGGTGTTGAAATAAATGAAGCCATTAACCAAATAAACCGATATCGTAAGTTTTCATTCAAGGGTATTTTTAGGTATTTACAGCTTTTCGTGGTTTCTAACAGTGTTCAGACAAAATATTTTTCAAATGAAAACGAAATGGCAGGCGGAGAATATAATCCAATCCTGAAAAGCTTGGTTTTCTTCTGGACAGATGAATATAACGAACGAATCAATAAGCTCTTTGAATTTACAGGTGACTTTTTTAGAAAGGTTGCCATTATTGATATGCTCTTGAAATATATGGTTGTAAAAATAACTGAGCCGGTTCTTATGGTTATGCGGCCATATCAGATATATGCTGTAAAAGCGGCAATGAAAAGAGTGTTGGAAGCAAACCGAGACGGATATGTATTTGCCTGTACAGGTTCGGGTAAGACGCTGACAAGCTTTAAACTTGCCCAGTTACTTCGGAATGAAAACAGGGTAGAAAAAGTAATCTTTCTGATTGATAGAAAGGATTTGGATGACCAGACCATTGACGAATATAACAGCTTTGAAAAAGATTGTGTTGACAGAACAGATAAAACATCGGTCCTTATTAAACAACTCAAAGAAAAAGATAGAAAGCTGATTGTTACCACAATTCAGAAGCTCGCTATTGCTGTGCGTAATTCTAAATATTCAGCACTTATGGATTCTTACCGGACACAAAAGGTCGTTTTCATAATAGACGAATGTCATAGAAGTCAGTTTGGAAAGATGCACGCCGATATCAAAAAACATTTTACCAATGCAAATTATATCGGATTCACCGGCACACCTATTTTTGAGGCAAATAAAGGTGCTGACGGTCGTACAACAGCGGATATTTTCAATGCAGGAAAGATGGATGCTTGTTTACATAAGTATATGATAAAAGACGCTATAGCTGACGGAAATGTTCTTCGTTTTTCTGTTGAATATCAAAGAACCATATGGGCAAATAAGATTTCGCATAAGGGTATTAATCCGGAATATATTGATAATCCTGAGTATTGCCGTCAGCATAATATTGACATAAATGAGCTTTACCATGATGAAGAGAGAATTGAAAAAATAGCTCGGCATATTATGGAGCATCATGAGCAGCATGTTCATCCGCAGGGCAAGGATATTTATACGGCACTATTTGCAGTCGATAAAATACCGACTCTGGGAAAATACTATGATTATTTTAAAAAGATTAACGAAGAACGTCCTGAAAATCAACGACTTCGTATTGCTGCAATATTCAGTTATGGTGCAAATGAAGATATGGATGAAGGGGGAGATGAGCATTCACGGGAACTGCTAGACCGCATTATGTCGGACTATAACAAAATGTTTGATACAGCATTTACAACTGATACATTCGATGCATATCGTAAAGATATTTCCAAACGTATGAAACAGAAGGATTTGCCGCAGATTGATATTCTTCTTGTTGTAAATATGTTCCTTACAGGTTTTGATGCAAAACCTTGTAATACATTGTATCTGGATAAAAATTTGGTGTGGCATACTTTGGTTCAGGCTTACAGCCGTACAAACCGTGTTGATAAGGTAACAAAACAGTTCGGTCAGATTGTAACATACAGAAATATCAAGAAAGCACAGGATGATGCTCTCCGTCTGTTCTCGGGTGATGGTGATCCGAATGAATACCTGCTTCAGAATTATGAATACTATGTGAATCAGTGGCTGAATCAGGTGCCAATATTGCGCAAAGTTGCGAGAACACCGGAAGAAGCCGGAAATCTGAAAAGTGAAGACACAATTCGAATGTTTATTTTGGCATTCCGACGTTTGTCGCAGACACTGGCTACATTAAAGACGTTTTCAAAATTTGATTGGAACGATCTTGCGGTTGCGTTGGATGAAGATGAATACGAAGAATTCAAAAGCTGGTATCTGTACTTTTATGACCAGACCAAACACAGAACCCCAAATGGAAAAATACCTGTTCCTGTAGATGTTGATTTTGATATCGAACTTGTCAGAACTGACAGAATTAATGTTGTCTATATATTGAACCTTTTAAAAAATGTGCATAAGGATAGCACTCCCGAGGAAAAACGGCGAGATGTAGATTTGATTTTAAGGGAAATTGAAAGATCCGATAATGAATCTATGCGTTTCAAAAAAGATTTGATGATAGCGTTCATTCAAACGAGATTTTTCGATTTGTCTCCTGATGCTGATATTCAGAAAGAATACGAGCAATACGAGAGAGATTCATTGAATTCAGAGATAGAAGAATTTGCTTATACAAATAATCTGGATGAGGGAATCGTGTTTGATCTTTTTTCTGAATACAGCTTCAATGGTTATATTACGGATGAGGAAATTCGTAATAAGGTGAGTTGTTTGAATCTTGGGCTACTCAAATTGACTTTATTAATTGAAGATTTAAAGGAATTTATTGTTGAAACCTATAGAAAATACAAGGCAGAGGGAGAATAATTATGACGGAGAAAAATACATATCAGAGTCAGGCAAATGAGCTTTCAAATAAATTATGGGCAATTGCTAATGATCTTCGCGGAAATATGGATTCCAGTAAGTTTAAAAATTATATTTTGGGTATTATTTTCTATAGATATTTGTCAGAGCGAACAGAGTCATATATGAATGATTTACTTAAGAACGATGGAATCACATATGAGGAAGCTTATGCGGATGAGAAATTTCGATCAACAGTAGAGAAATGGTCGGTGAATAGTCTTGGTTATATTATGAAACCACAGTACCTTTACAGGAATCTGATAGACAAGATTAACAAGCGTTCTTTTTCGGTTGAAGATTTTGAAAAAGCAATCAGCGAATTGACCGGTTCTACCATGGGTCAAGAATCTGAACCGGATTTTACAGGGCTTTTTAATGATATGAAACTGCAAGACCCGGATTTGGGAGACGCTGTATCCGAGCGTACAGAACTTATTTCAAAGGTTATGTCACGTATTGCTGACATTGATTTTATGTTAAATGAATCACAGTTTGATGTTCTTGGCACAGCGTATATGATTTTGATTGGTTTATTTGCTTCAGATGCCGGAAAAAAAGGCGGAGAATTTTTTACACCCACGGGTCCGAGCAAACTCTGTGCAATTCTTGCGACAATCGGACTGGATGAAGCAAAAACGGTAGGAGATTGTACCTGTGGTTCAGCTTCTATGCTGTTGGAAGTTAAGAAGCACCTGAGCAGCGGCAAAGTAGGACATTTTTACGGACAGGAAAATAATGCCAGTACATACAACCTTGCTCGTATGAATATGCTGATGCACGACATAGAATATCAGCGGTTTGATATCTATAAGGGAGATACTTTGAAAAATGACTGCTATGGCGATGTGAAGATGACGGTTCAGGTTTGCAATCCGCCATATTCGCTTAAATGGTCGGCGGACAAGTCTTTTGAGGAAGATCCTCGTTATTCCGGCGCAGGGAAGCTTGCGCCTAAAAGCCATGCGGATTTTGCATTTTTAGAGCATATGATTTACCATATGGATCCCGATGACGGTCGTATTGCAGTGCTCCTACCGCACGGCGTATTATTCAGAGGCGGAGCTGAAGAGGTAATACGAAAGTATATTGTAAAAGACTTGAATAAACTGGATGCAGTAATTGGTTTACCTGCAAACCTTTTCCACGGCACATCAATTCCGGTTTGTCTTCTGGTATTAAAATCCAAGAGAAACGGAAATTCAGGAAATATTCTTTTTATTGATGCTTCAAAAGAATTTACACCGGGAAAGAACCAAAATACGCTTGAAGATAAGCATATCGAAAAAATAGTAAATGCTTATAAGGAGCGTAAGGATATTGATAAGTTCTGTCATGTTGCATTAATGGAAGAAATTGAAGAAAACGGCTACAATATGAACATTCCCCGTTATGTTGATACATTCGAGCCGGAACCGGAAATTGATTTGAATGAAGTTGCAGCGGAAATTCGCAAACTACAGGCTGAAATCAAAGATATTGACGCACAATTAAAACCATATTTTGACGAACTGGGACTTGATTTTCCGTTTGGCGAGGAGGGCAAATAATTATGGCAAAATTATCCTCAAGTAACGGT
>NZ_NNSR01000005.1 GCF_002834225.1 Ruminococcus bromii
TGCCTTACAAGCAGAGGGTCACAGGTTCGAGCCCTGTTGTTCCCACCACATTTGGCCCGGTAGTTCAGTTGGTTAGAACGCTAGCCTGTCACGCTAGAGGTCGACGGTTCGAACCCGTTCCGGGTCGCCAATTTTTGCCTCTGTAGCTCAGTCGGTAGAGCAGGGGACTGAAAATCCCCGTGTCGGTGGTTCGATTCCGCCCGGAGGCACCAATTTAATGCGGATGTAGCTCATCTGG
>NZ_NNSR01000006.1 GCF_002834225.1 Ruminococcus bromii
TTCGTGTTCAGAGATTGTCTTTTCGCAGTAGTCACAGATATGGTTTTTATCCGTATCATTATGCAGACATACATATCCGCACTCTTGGCACACACCATCTTTCCACTCGTGCGCTTCACTTGCCACAATCACAGCACCACAGCAGTTCCATTTTTGTTCGTGATTAAAAGCGGTTCTTGTCGTCCACTCCTGTACACCGCCCTCGTGGTTTGTTCCGTCAGGTTCTCCGTAGGCCTTACCGCAGACATCACATACCGCCTTTTTGGTACAGGTGGCATTGCCGCCTGAGCAATTTTCGGTTTCAAACGCATCGCATCCGTCCACGGTACATTTTCGGGTATGCTTACCGTCATTGTCAGATACCCATTCACCAAAGGTATGGCCGTTGTTGACTGTTACGGTCATCTCTGCATTATTGCCCGCTTTGTCGGTGACAACTATCTTCTGCTCACCGTTTGTCGGAGGAAGAACAAAACCTCCGTCTGCATCAAGCGTAACCGCCGTGCCGTTTACGGTAACGGTATCAACATTCTTCTCATCAACAGTAACGGTTTGTGCCTCACAATAGGTCTTGCCGTTCTCAATACCGCTGATTACAGGCTGAATATTATCAAGCGTTAGTCGGTCGGAGCGAAGGTATGTTATGTTAATATTTTCATCAACAAGCATTACATAAATAATATATTCTCCGTTGGGTTCTATGCGGAACGGTTCTTCATATGCACGGAATACAAGAGAGTTCAGTTCAGCCTCGGAAAGCTCCTTATCTGTTACCAAATAGGATACAAACACAACTCCGCTATTATCAACGGCATTTATAGTTACTTCCTGTGTATCCTTGAAGAATATGCCAAAGGTAAGCTCGTTTAAGAATTCATTCCATTTATTCGTGCCTATTATAATTTCGCCCGTCGGCTTTTCGGTATCTCTCCACCGTGCCGTGATTGTAATGTTTTCGGCAGGCATGGTTTCGGGGATTTCCTTATCCCAACCCCTAAAGGTATAACCTTTTCTTGTCGGATTATCAGGGGCGGTAATTTCTGTACCGTAA
>NZ_NNSR01000007.1 GCF_002834225.1 Ruminococcus bromii
GAATGAAAATCAGAGTAACAACAGCATTTAATGACAGGCAGAACGGCTATGTAACCCGACATGTGAATGAAGTTTTTGAATGCTCCGAGCAGAGAGCAAAGGAACTCATTGACGGCGGTTTTGCAGAAGAGGTCAAGTCTGACGCTCCCAAAAAGCCGAGAGCCAAAGCAGTTAAAACAGAAAAAACAGAAAAAGCGGATTAAGCACTTTACGAATATGTAAGGTGCTTTTTTATTGTCCGAAGACATTAAACTACGGGAGACACC
>NZ_NNSR01000008.1 GCF_002834225.1 Ruminococcus bromii
TCAAGAAGTATAAAAGAGGTTCATTATCAGCTTTATTTCCTAAAAAAAGAGAAATCACACCTCAATACCGCTTTGCTGGTTTTACTAAACCTTGGGAACAGCGTAAGGCAAAAGAGCTGTTTGTATCAACTGCGGATAAAGGCTATCCGGAACTTCCTGTTTTGTCAGCAACACAAGACCGTGGAATGATTCGCAGAGATGAAAACAGCATCAATATATTCCACGACAAGAAAAATGAAGCCGGCTATAAAAGAGTATTGCCGGGGCAGTTTGTGATACACCTTCGTTCTTTTCAAGGTGGGTTCGCTTATTCTGCAATAGAAGGCATAACCTCGCCTGCTTACACGGTTTTTGGCTTTTCTGAGCCTGAAAAGCACGACTCAGAGTATTGGAAATATGTGTTTACCTCTAAGTCGTTTATCCGGCGATTAGAAACAGTAACCTATGGCATCCGTGATGGGCGCAGTATAAGCTACGAGGAGTTTCTAACTCTCGGTTTTGTGTATCCGTCAAAGGCTGAACAAACAGCAATTGCCCGATGTTTGGACAAACTAAGCGACCTTATCACCCTTCATCAGCATAAATATGATACATTACTGTCCTTGAAGAACGCTATACTGCAGCAGATGTTTATATGAACATTTGCTGTAATAAACCATCCTTACAGATTTTTAAGAAAGTAAGCTGGTGCTCGGCAATATATATTTTTTCGTCAATCAAAGATAAGATTGATACTATCCTTTTTTGTTCCTTCGGTTCAGGATACTTTACTTTGACCTTTTGCAACTCAGATTTACTAATAGACGATACTTTTGTTCCTTGTATTAGTGGTAGAATTTGCTTTCTAAAACTATACGAGTTAAGATAATAGCCAAGATACTTTGCCTCAAAAGAAATTAAAGACCGACAAGGTATTGTGTGCAGTCCGGATAAAATTCTTTTTCCGGATGCACTGAAAATTTCAATTGTTTTGCCAACTGTATAATCTTCAGCAGTATCTGCAATAACAACGTCACCATTTTTCAAATAACTTGTTTCTGAGTATCTCTTTAGATCTATATTATTCTTTATAAAAGGAATATCACATACTTTTGATAAATCTAAAATATCACCATATTTAATTAAAACATCACCATAGTGAATATTCAGAATCTCTGTTTCTTCACAGGTAAGCTCGGCTCGAGAAAATGTATTGTTTTGAAGGAGTTTAAAAACATCCGCAAATTTTGCGGCAATCCAATTATTTGAATAATCTTCAAAAAGTTTATTAGATAATCCTCTTTTATACTTCTTGA
>NZ_NNSR01000009.1 GCF_002834225.1 Ruminococcus bromii
AGTCAAACTATTTTATTGCTATTTTATGCATTCTCTGTCAGATAAATTCATTTAACTAATCTCCCAAAATGTACAATAAAATCGCCTCCTATGATAATAAGCAAATTACCATAAGGTGGTTTTTGTTAATAATCTTACAATCCGCATACTCGTAATCGGAACTAAATACAAGGACATCATCACTCGCGGACAGTCCTGACCTATGTAGTTCTGACGAAATCATTATGTTTGATTTGTTACACTGGCATTTCATTTTTATAATAACCATATACAAAC
>NZ_NNSR01000010.1 GCF_002834225.1 Ruminococcus bromii
CCGTGGCTATGTTTATGATACCGAAACTTCACTCTATTATCTCCAAAGTCGCTACTACGATCCATTTACAGGCAGATTTTTGAATGCGGATATATATTGCGATACTGGTACAAGCACTCCATTAAGCACAAATATGTTCGCTTATTGTGAGAATAATCCTGTGAATTATCTTGATCCTAATGGGTATGTAGCCCTAGTTGATGATTTAGTTTATGCTTTAATAGCTTTATCTGCAGCAACTGTAGCAATTTGTTCCTCTTCATATTTCCAAAAAGGTTGGTCTGCTTTTTGTAACGCAGTCGGTAACGGACTATCTTCTATAGGAAATGCTATTTGGAATGGTGCGTCCGCTGCATGGAATTGGTCTAAAAATAAGATTAAAAAAGCAATTAATGCAGTTGAAAAATTCAATACGATAGTTAATGCTGATAGTAAAATCAAATCTAAAGTAAAAAAACACTCTAAAACACGCTATTGGAGTGCCACATTAAAAAGTGGCTATGTTAATATTGGAAAATCATTATCATACTCAGAAGCGAAATCCTATGTAAAAAATGGTAAAAGTGTATTTACTGTTACAAAATCTGAAGCAAAGGCTTTGGCTAAGAGTGCTTATGGTGGCAAAAAACCTGTTGGTCCTGAAATAGATAAAGGAAAAAAGGGTGTTCTTGGATATTATTGGCATTTTCATGTATATGGCAGAAAAAACAAGGCACATGTGTGGTATTTATTTAATTAGGAGGGAACTTTAATGTTGGTGAATATAGTTTTTGATTATTATGTGGATATAGTAAGTGTACCTGATAGTATTGGGATAAATATAAAAAAATATCAAAATCAATGTGATAAATGGTTATTTAATAAATTGAATGAGCATGAATTTTGGGAGAAGGATGACTCTGGAAATAAATTAGGGGTTGGTGTTTGTAGTGAATCGTTCACATATTGGTTGAATGAATTTGTTTTAAAAGATTCTAAAGAGAAAGCATATATTGTGCGAAAAAATATTAGTGATTATGATGAAAGTTTGCCTACCATATATTATTGATGAACAGAGTATATTGATAACTTATGTGAACTATTTATTCTTTTGTACAAATACTAATCTGTTGTAATTTAATGCACGGGTCCCAATGAAAAGCAAACAATAAAAAATCCCTTATGGTAGAATTAAAGAAACTACCATAAGGGATTTTGTAGGTTTAAAGAGTATCAATTCAAATAATTTAAAGAGTTTTGAAAAAGTGTGGTGACCTCCAAAGTTAGATCTAAAAAATTCAACTTTGGAGGTCGTGACACTCTGGAGGTGCTTCTTTTTCGTATCGGAATTAGTTGTCAATATTTTAAAGATGAGAGATTTATGTTTATTTTTGAAATTTCGCCTTTGT
>NZ_NNSR01000011.1 GCF_002834225.1 Ruminococcus bromii
GAAATGTCGCCGTTATATCCCTGTTTGAGGTTTACGCCTACTTCGTTGGCACATTCCATCTTAAAGCGTTCCATGGCTTCCTTTGCCTGAGGTACATTAATCTGATTGTTATTGCTTGACATAATTTGTTTTCTCCTTTTCAAAACTTTTAAATCTCGTTAAATTTATCAATAAAGCGGCGTTTCGGCATCCCGTTTTCATCGCCGCAATAGTATTGTTAGCGATGAAATTCGTTTTATTATTTGTAATTTTTTCAAGTTTTGAAATTCACAAAAAACATCATA
>NZ_NNSR01000012.1 GCF_002834225.1 Ruminococcus bromii
TCTGTGATTTCCTCGGCTTAGTCCTCGCCGGTCGTTATTTTAAGGCTGCGAACCTCAGCTCTTCTTTCTATAGTACATTTGTTCGTACAGTTTGTCAAGCAAAAATTAAAGGTCGCAGCGGTTGCAATAATACGGTCGGAAACAATAAGCTTTGCACTTAACAAGACTTTATTTCCGACCGAAATTTTCAATTATGCGTTTTAAATTTTCAATTAAACAAAAACAGCCGATATCTTTCAATCGGCTGTTTAATAAATTAGATTATGTATTGATTACCATCTTGTGTTAAGCTCGTCCTTTGTGGCTCTCTTCTTCTTTCTTGCGACATATCTTGAATATCTTGAAAGCTTTCTGTCACGAAGGAAAAATACGAAAGCGATTGCACCGAGGATAACTGCAACAAGCGCAAACCAAAGACCCACATTTGCCGATCTCTGAACTGCGGCAACAAGTGTCGGAGTAGTTGCGGCTTTTGATTTTGCAAGAGCTCTGTCAGCTGATTTTACAGACTGAACCGCAACGCTTGACGCTGTGTCTGAATAGTTCTGATTCTTTTCGTTTGAAAGAATGAACTGCGATGCACCTGTTGACGAGGGCATTTCAATCGGAGCGGCTGAAACTGCCGGTGAAACCTCACCGCTTACAACCTCTGTATCAGGATTTGCAACTGCTTTATCGCTGAAGAGTGCGTTGTATGTCTTCTCGTCAACGATACCTGTTGAATCGAGTGAGTTCTGATTCTGGAAGTTCGCAACAGTCTGTGCTGTGTACTCGCCGTAATAGCCTGTTGCTTCCATTGCAAAGTAGCCGAGCTTGATGAGCTGCTGCTGAATTGCAGTTATTTTCTCACCTTCGTCACCGTTCTGATACTGAACTGCTTCTGTTGTAGGCTCTGTTGCAGGCTCTGTGGGAGCAGTTGTTTCTTCTTCGGGCTTGTCCTCCTCAACCTTTGCAGTTGTATCTGCCTTTGGGGCTTCAGGAGCGTCCTCTGAATAAAGCGTATTTCTTGAGTCGCCTGCGATACCGTCAACCGTAAGACCCGCAGCCTTCTGGAATGCCTTGTAAGCCTCTTCTGTTGCATCGCCGAAGTTTCCGTCAATCGCACCGTTATAGTAACCGAGGTCAGCCAGTCTTTGCTGAATCTTCTTTACCTCTGCACCCGATGAACCGTTCTTGTACACGCTCGGTGCGTTGCTTGAAGATGACTGATTGCCGGATGAATCAGAAACGCTTGATGAGCTTGAACCTGATGAATTATCCGAACCTGACGAACTGCTTGATGAACTGCTTGATGAAGTATCGGAAGGAGTCTTGCTCGATCGACCCTGTGAATCAAAGTAATATGTAGTACCGTCAATTGTTCTTGAAGTATTTACAATGTACTCGCCGTTTTCATAATAGTAATAGCTGCCGTTAAAGCTTTCCCAACCGTTTGTTACATAGGAAACTGCGG
Organism: Ruminococcus bromii; assembly: GCF_002834225.1. GTDB lineage: Bacteria > Bacillota > Clostridia > Oscillospirales > Acutalibacteraceae > Ruminococcoides > Ruminococcoides bromii. Next base: position 1,454 of record NZ_NNSR01000012.1, read on the forward strand.
CAAGCTTGAACCAGTATGTCCAATTGTTGTAACCGCCGATTGCCTCGTAGCAAACACCGTATTCATCGCCTCTTGCGTCAACCTCCATACCGTTGCCGACATAAACGCCCACATGACCGGGACGCCAAAGTCCAAGACCGTGAACATTTGGGATACCTGCGCTTACCGAACCTGTTTCGGTAGCTGTTTCAAGCTGAGGATTACCGCATCTTTCACCGCCGGCATATGAATAGATAAGACCTGAACAGTCTACCGCACCGGGGGTTGAACCGCCGTAAACATATGACCATCCGCTGTTATAGGCATTAAGCGCCCACTCTGCAAGACCGGCACCCGTGCCTTTTGCACCGGCAGAAAAAGAAGAACTGAACACGCATACACTTGAAAGTGTGAGAACACTCAGTATGATTGCAGTAATCTTTTTTATTCTCTGCATCGTTAATTACCTCCATCTTAATTGTTACCAAATCTGACTGTTAATTACAATTAAGGTTACACCTTGATAACAAATTTGTAACTATTATAGCATCATATTTTTAAAAAATCAACCCCAAAGCCTGTATTTTTTGCTAATTCGGAAATTTCGATGCAGTTTCACTCACAAAATCTTTATTTCACACACGCAAATAGAGCAAATATTACAAAATTTGTAATATTTTGTAATATTTAAGTTGCTTCGGTGTAACAAAAATTGGCTCTATTAAAAACGGAGTAACAAACACAGTGTACAAAAAAGCACTCCCACTCCAAGCGTATGGAGTGGGAGCGCTTTTATTCGGTTTCCGTAATACAATTATGAAAATATGAAAAAATAGAGGAGAGAAAATTTCAATATGAAATTTGGAAATCAATCAACGGTAGTAATGTTAAAATGCCTTTAAAAAGCGTCGCATTACTGATATTCACAAACACTTGCCCATTTTAGGAGAAATTCTCTTTCTTCGGGTTTGCCCTTAACAGACTGCGATGCGGCTACGATTGGGAGCCAACGGTCAACATACTGACGGGCTGTGTCCGTCTTTGTGCAATAAAGCTTCATATACTTTTCAGCAAGCTCTTCCTGATGATTCAAACGGAACAGCAGATATGTTCTCGCTGCATCGGCTGAACCGTTACCCTGTGTTGCGTGCGACCAGTCGATTACATACGGTGTGCCCGACTCGTCAATAATAATATTGCTCGGGTTAAAATCGCCGTGACAAACCTTTGTGTGGTTCGGCATACCGTTAAGGCGTGTTTCAAGCTCATATCTTGTTGTTGCATCAAGGTCTGTTTCGCTGATTTTGCGTTTCATCTTATCTTTCAGCTTGTTAAGCAACGGTGCTTTCTGACTGAGGATTTTAACCTGAATGTCAACAAAGAGATTAAGATATTCATCCTCCTTTTCAGGATGCTCTGCCATAAGCTCAGCAAGAGTCTTGCCTTCAATAAAGGTTGAAATAATAGCCCACTTGCCGTCAATCTTTGTAACTTCTTCGATTTTCGGAATATTAAGGCCTGTTTCTTCAACTCTCGCCTGATTAAGAGCCTCGTTAAGAATATCTGATTTCGGATAGCACTCGTCAAAAACTTTTGCTGCAAGCGCGCCGTCTTTATAAACTACCTTGTTCTCTCTTTTTGCAAGAACTGTATCTAATTTCATAATAAAGCCCCTTTCGCTTTAAAATATTTATTTTTTATTGAGCAATCTTTCATTGCTTCGGTTATATTATACAACAAATTAAGGGGTTAGTATAGTGTAAAAATAACAAAATAATCGGAATTTTCTTTGTGCATTTAGCAAATACAAATAAAGAGTTTTTTACATTTCCTACAAAAAGAGCAAAATATTTTATATGAAGTGCATAATTTTTTGTTAAACTTTTAACTAAATAATTGTGAAATTTTTAACATTCTTTTGTGCATATTGCATAGCTGTATAAATTTTCAAAACAAATCAGCCGTTTTGCAACCGTTCGCACAATTCTGTAGTGGCGGATATTATCCGCCCGCTTGATGAAATTTTATGTTTATGCTCAAGTACCCCGACACAATAAAAGCCGTGCGTTATTGTGTCGGGGTACTACAGAAACCTTGCAACATTATTTATATATGAATACAAAACCGCAAAAGGCACATAACCGTCATTGTTTTCGGTTATGTGCCTTCTTACAGCATAAAATGCTGTGTGTTAATCGGTTTTATTAAAATTTATTGCAATCAGCAGAAAAATACATCCATTTCTTCTGCGTTGCCGTCGGCAACAAAGTATGCCTTGCTCTCCTCCGGCTTGAGATAAATTGAAATTTCCTTTGCATCCTTGCCGTATGTAGCCTTAACATTTTTGATTACTTCTTCAACAGGAACCTGTGCACCTGCGTACTCAACAAAGAAGTTTACCTTTGTTTCAACAGGAACCGGTTTCTTAGGAGCAACCTTCTTTGGAGCTGCTTTCTTAACAGGAGTCTTCTTAACAGGCTCTTCCTTTTTGGCAGCTTTGGTCTTAGCAGGAGCAACCTTTTTTTCTGCGGTAGTCTTTGCAGCTGCAGCAACAGTCTTAGCAGGCTCAGCCTTTACTTCAACAGCCTTTTTTGCAGGCTCTTCTTTAACATCCGCAGCCTTTGCAGCAGTTGCTTTTGCAGTTGTTTTCTTAGTTGTTGCCATAACAAATCCTTCTTTCAAAGTAATAAAATATTGCAGGAATAAAAGTTTTATCTTTTGTAAATATTATACATTTCAGAGTAAAAAATGTCAATAAACTGTACAAAAATTCGGCGGTTAATACATATTTGCGAAAAAATAAAATTCCTGTTAGTTGAAATGCACAATGTTATTGCCTCATATTTGTGAACTATGTCGTTTTTTCTTGTCAAAAAAACGAAAAAAAGCACATCATCATTTGAAAACCCCTTGCAACTGTGCTAAAATAGTAGCTAATCAATTTAAGAGAGAAGTATTTTCATGGGAGAAAATTTTGTCGTTATAGCACAGCAGGTGCTTGTACTGTTTATTTTGATTGCAGTCGGTTTCATTTGCGGTAAGAAGAAAATTATCACCGATTTTTCCGCCCGTCACATGACCGATATAGTATTGTATGTTGTAACGCCCTGCGTTATGATTTCTGCTTTTCAGCGGGAGTTCTCGTTTGAACTTTTGAGCGGACTTATAATTTGCGTTACCTGCTCCGCACTCATCTTTGCGGCATCAATTCTCATTTGCAATCTTATTTTTCGTGACAAAGACGAAAGCCGTAAGGCGGTTATCCGCTTTGCGACAATCTATTCAAACTGTGCATTTATGTCTTTGCCCCTCCAGAAGGCAATTCTCGGTGATGACGGTTGGTTCTATGGCTCAATTTTTGTTGCCGTATTCAATATCTTTGTCTGGACGCACGGACTTGTTTCGATGAGCGGTGACAAAAAACAGCTTTCGTTCAAAAAACTCGTCTTTAACCCCGGACTTATCGGCGTTGTGCTTGCAATTATACTGTTCCTCACAGGCTTTAAGCTGCCCTACATAATCAGTCAGCCGGTTGAATATCTTGCAGTTCTGAACACTCCGCTCCCGATGCTTATTATCGGTTTTTACCTTTCACAGGCTGACTTTAAAAAGGCATTCACCGACAAGGGCGTATATTTTTCTTCGGCAGTCCGTCTGATTGCTTTACCGATGCTTACAGCGGTTGTAATGTCATTGTGCCGTGTCACTCCGATTATTACCATGGCTTGCGTAATCGCTACATCAGCGCCTACTGCCGCAACAACAACTATGTTTGCAACAAAATTTAACAAGGATGTTGAATTGTCAGTCAGTATTGTTGCCGCAACAACAGTATTTTCGCTTGCAGCAATGCCCTTAGTTGTTATGCTTACCGGTATGATGAGCGGATTTAGTAGTTAATGTAAAATGGAAAATTGAAAATGGAAAATTATGGTCGGCGGTGTGCCACCGCAGACCTTTCGAGAAGATAGTTGAGATAAATGAATTGCATTGATGCCCGAAACGGCATCAATGCAATTTTTATTTTATATGAATTTAACTGTTTAATTGTAGGGGCGCTCATTGGGCGCCCGCCTTAATGATAGAATTTGTTTAAACACATATTTTTTATGTGATGAAAAATGTGTATTCAAATTTGTACGCAATGCGTGCAATTGTGTGCGTTGCACACGAGCGGGTGTCCGATGAACACCCCTACAATTTTCCATTTTCCATTTTCAACTTTCAATTTGAAAACAACGCTCGGGCGATTTTATTCTCGCATTTATAAAACTGTCTTCACGAATTGGGTACGGCGACTCGCCGTTTTCCATTTTCAACTTTCAATTTAAAAATAACGCTCGGGCGATAATGTTTGAACTATCGCAAACTGTCTTCACGAACAGGGCGCAGCGACACGCTGCCGGCGGTGCGCCGTTATTTAAGAGTTTTCATACATTGCTTGAATGTTTCAATAACATACCATGCCTCATCATCGGTGAGGGTTGAGTTCATCGGGAGGGTGAGCTGGTTTTTGTGCATATTGTACGCATTCGGGTAATCGGTAATTTTGAAGCCACGCTTGCTGTATGCCGAAAGCAACGGCAACGGCTTGAAGTGGACATTGCACATTACTCCGTGGTCAGCCATCATATTATAGAACTTATTACGGTATTCTGCGTCTTTGCCGATAAATCTTACAAAGTAAAGGTGACCGCTGCTGCGGTGGTTTTCATCGCAGTGATTAAGCACCTGAACTGGCAAATCCTTAAATTCTTCGTTGTAAAGCTTTATAAGCTGATGTCTGCGGTCGAGAATTTTATCGTAGCGTTCAAGCTGAGCCACACCGATTGCGGCAAGCACATCGGTCATATTACACTTATACTGAGTGTCAACAACATCATATTCCCACGATGCGACCTTATTTTTCTGATATGCGTCCTTGGTCTGACCGTGAAGCGAGAGAAGCATATACTGCTTGTACATATCTTCCTCATCAATTCCGTCATGTGAACGGTGAACAGCCGCACCGCCCTCGGCGGTTGTCATATTCTTTACAGCGTGAAAGCTGAAGTTTGTGAAGTCGGCAATTTCACCGCACATTTTACCGTGCCATTGCGCACCGAATGCGTGAGCGCCGTCAGCCATAACAATAACTCTGCCGAACTTTTCCTGAAGCTCGTTGCGTGGATTGAAAACGCTTTTCTTTCTTTCAACAGCCTCAAAAATACGGTCATAATCGCACACAACACCTGCAAGGTCAACAGGAATGATAACCTTTGTATTGTGGTTGATTGCCGCCTCCATTTTATCGTAGTCCATCTCGAAGCTGCCGCTTTTGCAGTCAATCATAACAGGCTTTGCGCCCACATGGTAGATAATTGATGCAGTTGCCGTGTAGGTGTACGCAGGAACTATGACCTCATCTCCGGGACCGATGCCGAGAATACGCAGAGTAAGCTCGGCACAAGAGGTCTGCGATGAAAGGCAGACAGCCTTTTCCGTGTGACATCTTTCTGCAATACGGCTTTCAAAAAGCTTTGTTTCGGGACCTGTTGTAATCCAGCCCGATTTTAGAACCTTTATAACTTCGTCAATTTCTGCCTGAGAAAGGTCAGGCGGTGAAAACGGAATTTTTCTCATTTTTAATTTCTCCTCAGGTACAGCCGTGCATTAACCACTGCCGTACACAAACTATAGACAAATCTGAAAATATTACACTCCACCTGATTTGGAGTAATCTTCCCTTGGAAATTCGGTAGAAAATGAAATTTCCCACTGAAACTCTCAGTGCCATTCGCAAAATTGGAAAATGACACTTACATTAAATTATACAACGCAAGTCATAAAAAGTAAAGTTCCAAAATATCCAAAATATGCTTTAAAAAGGCGATTTCGTATGGTATATGAGCCGTATTGCAGTTGATTTTCAGCTTTTTTCACTTTCGGAGGCTTTCTTTTGCAGATATTTATTTTTTGTTGCAAGACCGCCTCTTATATGCCTTTCGCTTTTGTTGGTGTCAAGAATTTTCCTCACCTGTCGGTAAAGCGCAGGGTTAAGCACCTTTAGCCGTTGGCTGACATCCTTATGCACGGTGCTTTTGCTCACACCAAATTTTTTCGCCGTACTTCTGACGGTTGCCTTGCTTTCGATTATGTATTCGCCGAGCATTGCCGCTCTTTCTTCTACGATACCTTTCACATACAGCCCTCCTGTCTGTCCTCCTTAGGGGGACATCTGTAATAGATTGTATGTGCAGACAGCGGATTGTATGACGGTATAATTTAGTATGCTTTATTGCGTTTTGTTGCCGTTTTATTGCGTTTTATCTGTAATTAAACTAAATTTTTGTATAAACAGACAAATAAATGCTTATAATTTCGGTATTTATGCGGATTGAATTATCACGGTTGCCAATGGTATAATTTAATCATAATAGTCAGAGAAAATCAAATTTTTTTGTACATTTTGCTTCTTTGGCTTGAGAGGAGAAATACATATGAAAAATATTAAAAAAACAGCGGGTAAATTATTTGCAATGATTCTCACGGTATCGGTTGCAGTATCCTGTGTGGTGTCAACGGGCATTTTCACAGTCTCGGCATACACAGCGCCGAAAAAAGGCAAAATTGTTTACAACAAAACAATACACAATAAATACAGCAAGGTCGAGAATACGATTCTTGACAGCCTTAAAAATTTTGACGAGAAAATTGATATCAGCAGTCTAAATGTGCCGAGAAGTGATATTTCGGAAATTTTTAGGGTGCTGACATTGACTCATCCTGAGCTTTATTATGTGAATCAGGGATTTTCGTACTCCTACTATCCGTCAGAGGACACGATTGCATCAATCCATCCCGAGTACACAATCAGCAAGAGCGAGTATGCAACACAGAAAAAGTTGCTTGATAAAGAAACCGAGAGAATACTTTCACTTGTGAAAGAGGATATGACCGATTCCGAAAAGGCTCTTGTAATCCACGATGAGCTTGCCATTATGAGCGAGTACAGCACATCGGATTACAACAAGGCTGATATTTACAATTCGCTTGTTGAAAAGACTTCCGTATGTCAGGGCTATGCGCTTGCGTATTCCTACATGCTTTCACTTGTCGGAATAGACTCCGAACTTGTTGATTCAAACTCAATGAACCATATGTGGAACAAGGTTCATATCGGCAACGCTTGGTATAATGTTGATGTTACATGGGATGATCCTATTAATGACCGACCGGGACACGCTCAGCATACATACTTTCTTTTAAGCGACAATGCCATTCAGAATCTTCCGACAAAGCACTATGATTACACAATAAGCAACAGCGCAAATTCGACAAAATACGATAATTACGAAATCCATAATTTCGACACAAGGCTTTGTGAGATCAACGGCGAATTTTACGGCTTTGTCAACAACAATTCTTCAGCTAACAAGGGTGCATTGTTAAAATACAAGCTTGACAGCAATACATATGAGAAAAAGCTGACAGTAGACGAAAAATGGAGTGCCGGCGGTAATTCCTACTGGATAAATACATTTATGAGCCTTGAAAAATACAACGGTGTCCTGTATTTCAACACCTCCGACACCGTGTATTCATACGATGTTAAAACAGGCAGACAGGCAGTTGTCGCATCCGATATCAGCGGTGTGTCCGCATCATCAGGCAAGCTTTGCTACGGTATGGTTCTCAAGGGTGACGCAATGTATGCCGCCGTGTCGGATTCTCCGAACAACAAAGCGACTTTGAAGTATATAAAAAGGGTTGACAAAGACAGTCTTGCAATCGGTATGACAAACTATATTATGATTTCAAGCACAAATTCAATTGAAAAAGCATATTACGGTGATGTAAACGGTGACGGCGAAATAAATATTGCCGATGCAACCGCAATTCAGAAGGCAATTGTGGGTCTTGTCAATCAGAGCGAAATTGAGAGTATAAACTCCGATGTGAACTTTGATTCCGATATCACCGTCATTGACGCAACCACAATTCAGAGTTACATTGTAGGACTTATGTAACGGCAAGCAGTCAGCAAATTGTCAGCAAATTGAAAATAGAAAATCACAGTCGGGCAGCAGGTTTGCAAAATGCAAAATTTCTGTTGCCCGACTGTTTTTTATAATCGGTTCTGTTCAATTTTAGCATTTTTAGAGGGCATAACCCCCACAAATAAACCCCAACTCGTAAAAATAAGCGTTCGGAATATAAAAAGAAAAACGGCAAAACCTTAGTGGTTAAGCCGTTTCTTAGTGGTTGCGGGAGCCGGATTTGAACCGACGACCTTCGGGTTATGAGCCCGACGAGCTACCTAGCTGCTCTATCCCGCGATATGGATGCTTGCTGTTTTTTACAGCTTTTTTATTATAGCACTGTGCAGGGATTATGTCAATAGTTTTTTAAAATTTTTTCTTTTTAGTTAATTCCCATAGTAAAGTTTGCCTCTTTCCTACTCCTGCTGTGGAACTTATATCTGTCAACCTATTTTGTGTCAAAGTTAATCCTGCAACAAAAAATACGGGTAAATACGAATATATAAAATTATGCGGTTTTATACAGGCACAATCAATAATAAAAATTTTCAATATGTTTATTGTGACAAAATAATATGGCAAAAATTGTGCATAATTCAGCCGCAATACTGCCTGCCTGAACAATTTGCACTAAAAGCTAAATTTATATTTATACATTTCGCCGTAGCAATAATTGTTAATTTGTGTTACAATTATGGTGTCATTTTTTAATGATATTATGTGATTAACGGAGAGCTTATGCCGATATACAGAATTGCAGACTTAAATGTTGAAATAAATCCAAAATATAAACTTGCAGGGCAGCGTCTTGAGCCGTATATCATTCAGTCGGATAAATCGGATAAGGTTGATATAACTGTGTCTGTTACCGACGGTGAAATTACTCAGCGTTGTATGCTTGGCAACAATATCGACAGGCAGGAAGCAGAGGATGTTCTGATACTCACAAAATTTTGCAATGCGGTGCTTGACGGGTTTGACGGTTTCTTTTTTCATTCATCGTGTTTAGAGCTTGACGGTGAGGGCTATGCTTTTTCGGCTGTCAGCGGAACAGGCAAGTCAACCCACACGGCACTTTGGCAGAAGCATTTTGGCGACAGGGTGACGATGATTAACGACGACAAGCCGATTATACGAAGGTGTGGCGGAAGGTTTTATGTTTACGGAACACCTTGGATGGGAAAGGCTGACATAGGAACAAACACAAAGGCTCCGCTTAAGGCTGTATATATACTTGAAAGAGCAAAGGAAAACAGGGCGGCAAGGGTTTTGCCGTCACAAGTTTTAAGGCAGTTGTTTGAAGCAGCTGTTATTGATGTTGAACGGAGCAGAATGGAAAGACTGCTTGAATTGTTCGACGGGTGTTTCAGTGTAACGCCATTGTTTCTGCTCGGCTGTAATATGGAAGACGGTGCCGTCATCACCGCTTATAATGCCGCAAACGGCAAGGATAAATAGAGTTATCGGATTTTTCGGAGAACGGAGATATATTATGGAATTTGCTCAGGTTGTTTCAGTTGAAAATATGAGAAAGAGCGACGCAAAAACAATTGCGGAGCATACCCCCTCGGCAGAGCTTATGTACAGAGCCGCAAAGGGGATTTTTGAATCGGCAAAATTTGTCGGTAAGGTTGCCGTGGTTTGCGGAAAGGGGAATAACGGCGGCGACGGTTATGCGCTCGCCTGCATTTTGTGCCAAAACGGCTTTACTCCGACAATTTTCAGAGTAGGCGACGGCTTTTCAAAGGACGGTCTTTACTATTATAAAAAAGCAATGTCACTTGGTGCGGAAGAATTACCGATGTCACAGGCGGCTGCCTTTACAGGCTTTGACATTGTCACAGACTGCTTGCTCGGAACAGGGTTTTCGGGTGAATTAAAGGGCGAAATGCTTGATGCCGTTGAGCAGATAAATATGACAAATGCCTATGTTATAAGCGCCGATATAAACAGCGGAATCAACGGCGATACCGGTGTGTGCGGTACGGCGGTAAATTCAGACCTTACCGTTTCAATCGGTTCATTTAAGACAGGAATGTTTTTGAATGACGCACCGTACTATATCGGGTCAATGACGAATTGCGACATAGGAATCAATCTTATTGAAGAAGAGTACAAGCTGATTGATTATTCTCTCCTGCATATGTTTGAGGGCTACGGCTCACTTGTTATGACAACCGAGGAGTTTTTTAAAAAATACGGCTACGAGCCTTCAAGATGCAATGTTGCACGCTGTGTTGAGGAAATCAGCAAAAAAGAACGCAGAACAGTTGTTGTAAAAACAGACCATTCTGCGGTAATTGCGGATCTTAAATATATTTATTTTTGTGCAGACTATGTAATAAATAACTGACAGTGAAGGTGAAACTATGAAATACAAAAAGGCGTTGTTACCGCCCGAACCGTATTACAGCGGACGGGTTACAAGATACCCCGACAGGAAGGTGCCTTTTGAGGCAGGTCTTCGCTGGCATGTGTCGTATGAAATTGCCTATGTAAAAAAAGGAAAGGTAAGGCTTAATAAGCTCGACTGCGAAATAATTCTTAACGAGGGCGATGTTTATGTGCTGAACAGTCAGGAGGTTCATTCCTACGACGATATCAGTGACGATACTCAAGTTATTATGCTCAATATAATCCCCAAAGCCATTGCACCGTATGTTGATGACCCGCATATTGTACCGAAATTTAAACAGCCCCAAGGCGAAGCGTTGGAATTTATCAGGGAAACAATGAACACATTATACGGTTTTGAGGAATACAAAAGCAAGCTCATCAGTATGAAGGTCAGAGCAGTAATGTACAGCGTTGCGTACTACCTTATCCGCGACTGCATTGATAATAACATTGAGTATGTTCACGGCTCACAGGCCGATGATTTTGACTGTGCAAAAAGTGCCATCCGATATATGCACGACAACTATAAGCACGAAATAACGCTCGGTGAAATTGCCAATTATGTGGGAATGACGCCGGCACATTTTTCAAAATATTTCAAGGAAAAAACAGAGGAAACCTTTTCAAGGTATCTTCGCAGGGTTCGCCTTGAGCATGCAATTGATGATTTGAGAAATAAAAAAATCACCGTCAGACAGGCGGCGATTGAAAACGGTTTTCCGAATGTTAATTCTCTTATTTTATCCTGTAAGTCCGAATACGGCAGAACCCCTGCGGAGCTGAAGAATTACAGCGAAAAGAATTAACGGCAGGTTGCCGCTGCCGATTTTACACCGTCATAATCCGCACCGTCTTTTCATACATATTATCGGTGATTGATATGAAAAAATTGTTCTGTGCGTTCTTGTGCGTAATGCTTGCGGCATTGTCGGCAGTGATGTTTTTGGGCGGAAAAGAAACCCCGTCAGGCTACATAAAATATGTTGAATTTAATGTTACGAAGGACGCTCTGCAAAATGCCGTTGACCTCGATATACAAACTCACGATGACGACAGGCACACCGACTGCGTAACTGTGCTTGCGTATCTCGGCGCAAAATACGGCGGTGATTTTACAAAGTACAAATACAGCGATATGACCGCTTTTGCCGACAAAATCAAAAACGGCGAAACCGTTGAAAACCTGACAAAGGATATGAAATATTTCAGCTACTACTCTCAGGCATACGGTGCGGCACTTTCGGGAATTGTAGGCAATTACGAAAAAGAAACCTCAAAAGGTACTGAAAAAGGCTACGGCTTGTGCTGGTTTTCGCCGATTGCCAAAACTTTTCCGTATTCCTGCTATGATGATTTCGGGGCTGTCAGAACCTATGGCTACACAAGACCGCACCTTGGTCACGACCTTATGGCGGCGGTCGGCACACCTGTCACTGCGGTTGAGTCGGGAACGGTTGAAATTATGGGCTGGAACAGATACGGCGGCTGGCGAATCGGAATCCGTTCTGCCGACAAAAAACGCTATTGGTACTATGCCCACCTAAGACAGAACCGTCCCTTTGCCGAAAATCTTAAAGAGGGCGACAGGGTTTGTGCAGGCGATGTAATCGGCTATGTCGGAAGAACAGGTTACAGCGATACCGAAAACACAAACGGCATTACCGAAAGTCATTTGCATCTGGGGCTTGAGCTTGTGTTTGATGAGAGCCAAAAAGAGAGCAATAACGAAATATGGATTGATGTGGGAGCGATAACAAGCGTTGTCGGGCAAAATCAGAGCGAAGCAGTGCGTAATAACGAAACAAAGGAATTTACAAGAAAATTCAAATTTTCGGTTAATAATGATTTACAAACAGGTGCAGCAGGATAGATGCTTCAGCAATTGTCGGCAATACTGATTCTTAACAAAGTGACTGACGCAAAATCATATGCAGTTTTCATAATATCAAATCACTTTACACCAAAACCGCAGACTGTCATACGGCAGTCTGTTTTTTTGCCTCTAAGTCGAAACGCGTCACGAAATGTCAACTGAACCGTACAGAACGACCTCTTCCGTTAATATCACGAAATCATTAACATTACTTTTATTCTGTTTGGGCAAAAAATCATATAGTTTGTATGTTGACGGCAAATCTTCAATAAGTTAAAATATGTAGGATGGTATTTAAAAAATGATTTTGAAATTATGTTTGTGGGAGGTAAAAACGAGTGGTATTTTCAAGCCTTGTGTTTTTATTTGCGTATCTTCCGATAACCCTGCTTGCCTATTATCTTGTGCCAAGACAGGGACGCAATATTTTTCTTTTTATCGTAAACCTCATATTCTACGGCTGGGGTGAACCAAAGCTTGTTTTGCTTATGGTGTTCAACATCTTCTTCAACTACATAGGCGGTTGGCTTGTTGACAAATACAGAGCCGATGCCAAAAAGAAAAAGCTGTTTCTGATTCTTACCTGCGTGCTTGATATTGGTATTCTTGCGGTGTTCAAGTACACGGGAATGATAACCGAAACGCTCAATATGCTGCCGTTTCTCAATATTCCCGAGCTTCAAATCAGCCTGCCAATCGGTATCAGCTTCTATACATTCCAGACAATGAGCTATGTTATTGATGTTTACCGTGATGATGCGCCCGTGTCGAAGAACTTCATAAACTTCGGTACTTATGTTGCACTTTTTCCGCAGCTTATTGCAGGTCCGATTGTCCGCTACCGTGATGTTGCCGAACAGCTTGTAAACCGCCGTGAAACTCTTGAAATGTTCACAAGGGGCGTGAAGCTCTTTATGGTCGGTCTTGCAAAAAAGGTAATTATCGCAAACACAATGGGAACGCTCACAACAAACATTTTTGCAACAACCGATGAAAACGGTGTTGTCGGAACATGGGTGGGTATAATAGCCTATACATTCCAGATTTACTTTGATTTTTCGGGCTACTCCGATATGGCTTGCGGTCTTGGCAATATGTTGGGATTCGAGTTTCTTAAAAACTTTAACTATCCCTACATTGCAAAGTCAATTACAGACTTTTGGAGAAGATGGCACATTTCCCTTTCGACATGGTTCAAAGAGTATGTTTATATCCCCCTCGGCGGCAACAGAAAGGGCGTTAAAAGGCAGATTCTCAACCTTCTCATCGTGTGGGGACTTACAGGACTTTGGCACGGTGCAGCATACAACTTTGTACTTTGGGGACTTTACTACGGACTTCTTCTTATTCTTGAAAAATTCGTACTCAAAAAATTTCTCGACAGACTGCCGTCATTTGTTCAGCACATTTACACTCTGTTTATCGTAATCATCGGTTGGGGACTTTTCTACTTTACCGATGTAGGACAGCTCGGTGAGTTTATGGCTGACCTTTTCAATTTCGGCAACGGAATTTGCGGCAATCAGGCATTTAACCTCATTATGAGCAACCTGCCGATGCTTATTATTGCGGCTGTTGCATCAACTCCGCTTGCAGCAATGCTTTACAACCGCTTTGAACACACACGCTTTATGTGGATTCCCGAAACACTCTACTGTATGGGTGTCCTTGCCGTCAGCACGGCAAGCCTTGTTAATCAAAGCTACAACCCGTTCCTTTATTTCAGATTTTAAAACGGCTGTGAACAATTAGAAAAAAGTCAGGTGAATATATATGCGTTTTGCTGATAACAGAAATAAAATCGGAAAATACATTCCTGCGGTTGTATTTTTGATTTTCATATACGGAATGGCTTTGTGGTTCTTGTTTTCACCGAAAACCGACTACAGTTCTTCCGAAAAAAGATACTTGCAAAAGTTCCCCGATGCCAATGTTGAAAAGGTGCTTTCGGGAGAGTTTGGCAGTGAGTTTGAAACATTCTTTGCCGACCAGTTTCCGCAGAGAAACACATGGGTAGGTATTAACGCATACACCACTCTTGCGGAGGGCAACAACGGTGCAAGCGGTGTGTACAACTGCAAAAACGGCTGCCTTATCAACAAGCCTGTTTCGACTGAGAACAATCTTGATAAGAATATCGGTGCGGTTGCCGACTTTGCAAAATCAATCGACACTCCGACAACGGTTATGCTCGTTCCGTCAACAGGATATATTGCCGATGATGTGCTTCCGACATTCCACGATAAATACAACGATGATGAGGATATAAGCAGGATTTCTTCAACGCTTTCAAAGGATAAAATCGGCTTTGTCGATTTGCGTGAACGCTTTAAGAGCGAATACAAAAACGGCAGTCAGCTTTACTACAAAACAGACCACCATTGGACAACAAAGGGTGCTTACACGGGCTATCAGGAGCTTTGCAAGGCACTCGGCATTACTCCGATTGATGATTCAACCCTGAAAAAAGACAGCTACCCCGACTTTTACGGCACAACATATTCTTCAAGCGGTTTTTGGCTCACTCCGCCCGATAATATCGAAATTTGGAGCAATCCGAACAATTCTTCAAAAAATATCTCCGTAAAAATTACCGAGGGCGCAAACATCAAAACTTCGGGTTCAATGTACTTTACCGACCATCTCAAAGAGGACGACAAGTACCCCGTGTTTATTGACGGCAACCACGCTCTCACGGAGATTACAAACACCAACGCAAAGAACGGAACAATTCTTCTCATCAAGGACAGCTTTTCGCACAGCCTTGCGCCGTTCCTTGCGGAAAACTACAGCAAGGTAGTTTTGGTTGACCTGCGTTATTATAAGGAAAGCGTGTCAGACCTTGTGACAACCTACAACCCCGAACAGGTTGTTGTTCTTTACGGAATTGACAACCTTGCAACCGATACCGACATTGTATGGCTCAAGTAAGCTGACAATCTAAATAAACTATACGGCACTTCGATTCAGTCGGGGTGCTTTTCTTTTGGCAAGCTCTCATTTGCCTGATTGAATAAAAATTCACGATATGTTTTCAAATCGGCTCGCCTCATCGGCATTGTTCACTTAGTATTGTTCTCTTAGTATTTTTCTTTTGGTCTTCTTCTTTTAGTATTATTAGTCCGTAAATGGCGAGGGGGACGGGTATAAAATTTACAGGGGTCAGATACAAATTTTTAGGGGGAGGGGTGGAGTATCTTTCGTAGGGGGGTGTAAAATATTACACGGGTTGACCGGCAGGACAATAGTTTGCACAACATTAGTGACCGACAGAACACTACAGCGATTAAAGTCAAAATTAAGCAAAGGACGCTATAAGATTTTCTCTGGCAAAGCCCTCGTCAAAAAAGTCGGGATTTACCGAATACACATACGGTGCAGACTGAATTTTGCCGAATTTTCCAATAGCAAAACCGCCCGCCTTTGAAATGATGTTTCTCTCGCACAGCTCATAGATGGTCTTTCTTGCCGTTGTTTCCGAGATGGAACAGGATTCTGCGATTTTACGCATTGACGGATAGCAGGTATTCGACTTGTCACAGCACCTCATAATGTAGCAAAGCACGGCAAATTGTGCAGGCTTGAGTTGGAGGTCAAAGACCTCGTTGGGAATCATAAAGAAATTTGTCATAAAAAATCGCCTCCACTAAAGAGCCTTAAAAAGAGAAAATTGCATATTTTAATACATTTATTTAAAAATATTTTCAAAAAATTTTTTCGGAATAAAGAGTTGTTTTGTCATAGTCTTGTCACGGTCGGTATGATATGATGTGTTTGCAGTCAAAGGTACTGTGCAAAAAAATAATCGGTATATATTTTGATTTGTTCAAAAAAAGACAAGGAGATTACCGTTTTCGGCAGTCCCCCTGTCAAGTGCAGAATATTTATTTTTTTAGTTATCAGCCTTTTATCAAGTGATATTTTCTTGCGTTCTTAACGATGAATGTAACAGAAATTGCAACGGCACAAAGCTCGGCGGCGGGCAATGCCAGCCATACACCGTTTATGCCGATAAACATCGGCAAAATTAACATTGCAGCACACTCGAAAACAAGTGTTCTTGCAACCGAAATCACGGCTGAAATCTTGCCGTTGTTGAGTGCGGTAAAAAGTCCCGATGCAAAAATATTCGTTCCGCACAACAGATAATTGATTGCAAAAATTCTGAATCCGCCGAGTGCAATCTGCTGAAGCTCCTCATCACCCGCCGAGAAAATTCTTACAAGCGGTTCTGCAAAAATTTCAGATGCCGCAATCATTGCGAGTGAAATTATCAGCGTGATTTTTATACATAGCCTAAACAGCTTTTGCAGCTTTTCGTGATTTTGTGCGCCGTAGTTAAAGCTGATAATCGGTGAAACTCCCGAAGTAAACCCGAACGAAACCGCCGTAAAAATAAAATGAATGTACAAAATTGCACTTATTGCCGCAACACCCTTTGCACCTGCAAATTGCATCATCTGAATATTGAATAACGCTGTTGTCACGGCTGTTGAAAGGTTCGTCACCGCCTCGGAAGAGCCGTTCGCCATTGCAAAGAGAATTTCTTTTACTTTAAATTCAGGTTTGCCAAAGTGCAGAGCTTGCTTTTTGTTGAAAAAGAGCAAAAGCGGAATTGCACCCACAGCCATACCGATGATTGTGCCGAGTCCCGCACCGATTATTCCAATCCCCCACACAGCCATAAAAAGAATGTCCAGCACAATGTTTGTGCAACCCGACAGTATTGAGAAAATCAGCATAATGTGTGGCTTGTCCGCTGTTACAAGGTACGATTGATTGAGCATCTGCCAGCACATTACAAAGCCGTAGGGAATCATAACGCTGCCGTAATCAATGCAATATGGGAGAATCTTTTCGTTTGAGCCGAACATCATATACATAGGTTCGGCAAAAATTGTGAACAGCACAGCAATGATAACAGAAATGACCGTTGCCGTGATTGCAACACCGGACATAAGACGGTTTGCCTCATCCTGTTTTCCCTCACCCATTTTCTTCGCTATTATTGCATTTGAGCCTGTTGAAAACATTAACCCCACAGCCATAAACACAAGCGTGAACGGATATACGATGTTGATTGCCGACAGTGCGTCGCTTCCTACACAGTTTGCAACGACTATTCCGTCAACAACCGTATAGAGTGACATAAAAACCATCATAAGAATAGTCGGCAGAGTAAATTTAAGAATTGTCCCCGCCTTAATAGGCTTTGCATAAATTGATGTCGCCATAAAATCTCCTAACCCTCAATTATTGTTTTTTACAGACCATTCAGATGATTGTATCATAACTTTGTCGTAATTACAACCGATTTATCTTTTTTCGTAAATTATGCCTATCAATACCCAAGCGTACGGAAATATGTTTATACTCATATGCTTTAGCATAATAAAATCCGTGCAAAAGGCACAT
>NZ_NNSR01000013.1 GCF_002834225.1 Ruminococcus bromii
GCCGAGGTTCACAGCCTTAAAATAACGACCGGCGAGGACTAAGCCGAGAATGATAACTTTGAAATATGCAGAAAATATGCAACTTAAAAATCACAAGGGGAAAAAACTATGAACAAACCGCTTGCGGACAGAATCCGCCCGAAAACTCTTGATGATATAGTGGGACAAAAGCATCTTATTGCACCCGAAAAGCCATTGCGGAAAATTATTGACAGCGGAGATATTCCGAATCTTATTTTTTACGGACCCTCGGGTGTGGGCAAGACTACACTTGCAACATATATTGCAAGAAAAACAAACCGTACTCTCAAAAAGCTGAACGGCACAACTGCGTCAACCGCCGATATAAAGGAAATTGTTTCGCAGCTCAACACATTTTCAGGAGTAAACGGTATTCTTCTCTATCTTGATGAGATTCAGTATTTTAACAAAAAGCAACAGCAAACCCTGCTTGAATACATCGAAAACGGAAGTATAACCCTGATTGCTTCAACAACCGAAAATCCGTACTTTTATGTATATAACGCAATACTCAGCCGTTCAACAGTTTTTGAATTTAAGCCGGTTACTCCCGACGAGGTTGAAAGGGCGGTTTACCGTGCATGTGATTTTCTTGCCGAAGAGAGTGGCATTGATATTGAAATGTCGGAGGAGTGTGCAAAAAAAATTGCAACAGGCTGTGGCGGAGATGTTCGCAAGGCTATGAATGCGGTTGAGCTTTCCGTGATTGCAACAGATGAAATTGACGGAAAAAAGGTTGTAAGACTTGAAACCGTTGAACAGCTTGTGCAGAAAAGTGCAGTAAGATATGACCGCGAGGGCGATGAGCATTACGATATTATTTCAGCATATCAGAAAAGTATGCGCGGCAGTGACCCCGATGCGGCGCTTCATTATCTTGCAAGACTTCTTGAGGCAGGCGATTTGCCCAGTGCATGCCGCAGACTTATGGTGTGTGCGTGTGAGGATGTGGGGCTTGCGTATCCGCAGCTTTTGCCGATTGTAAAGTCGTGCGTGGATATGGCGCAGGCTGTAGGGCTTCCCGAGGCGAGAATACCCCTTGCAGACGCGGTGGTGATGGTGTGCAATGCTCCAAAATCCAATTCGGCATATATGGGAATAAACAGAGCCTTGGCAGATATTCACACAGGTAATTCGGGACCGGTGCCCAGACAACTGCAGAATAAGCACTGCGACGGAGAAGACAACCCGAATAAGGGTCAGTTTTATCTGTATCCCCATGATTTTCCGAACCACTATGTTGAACAGCAATATCTGCCCGACGCATTAAAGGATAAAAAGTATTATGAGTACGGCAAAAACAAGAACGAACAGGCGTTCAAAGCCTACTGGGACAAAATCAAGGGGAAGTAATCCGATTTAATGAATTTTGATTTTAAAAAAACAAGTTAATATAAAAGTCGTTTATGAGTCGGTCAAAAAAGCTCGAAAATTATAAGTACACATCTGATTTGTTGCGTTTTATATTTTCATTTCTTGCTATTTATTTTCTTATTGTTTAATATGCACAATTTGAATGTGAATATTTTGTGACACAAGATATTTTATTATTCTAAAAAAGAAAATAAAAACCGATTCGATAATGTAAAATTAAGGAGTAATTGTGGAGTAGTGTTGAGTAGCTTCACACATGCAACAAAAAATAATTTTGGAGGAAATCAAAATGGTAAAAAGACAACACAAAATCATTTGCCTTGTGCTTTGCCTTATGCTGGCGGTTTCAACCGTATTCGTCGGTGCAGTAAGCGCTTCTGCTGCAACAGGCGATACTGTTTACGTTAAGGTAAACAACGGCTGGTCAAATGTTAACTGCTATATGTGGACTGACGGTCTCGGCAGCAACGCATCTTGGCCGGGTAAAGCAATGACAAAGGTTGAAGACGGTGTATATTCCTACACTCTTGACAAGGATTATACAATGGTAATCTTCAACAACGGCTCAGATCAGACAGGCGACCTTGCATACCCGGGTCACGGCAAAATCTATGACCTTTCAAAGAAAACATGGTCGGATTATGCAGGTGCTCCTTCACAGGGTCCAACTGTTCAGACACCTACAAGCGCAACAACAGCAACAACAGCAACAACAGCAACAACTCCCACACAGGGCAGTGAAGGCACAACTATTTTCCTCAATAACGAGGCAGGTTGGGCAACACCTGTTGCTTATATGTGGAACAGCAATTCTGACAGCAACGGCGCATGGCCGGGCGTAAAGATGACAAACATCGGCGGCAATGTCTATCAGTATACTGCATCAAAGACATTTACAAGCTGCATCTTCAGCAACAGCGGTCAGTCACAGACAGGAGACCTTACTGCAAAGGACGGCTATATATACAACAACAAGACTAATCAGTGGTCTGTTTATGATACAAGCCCTCTCCAGGTTAAGGAATTTACTGCTGATCCTGCATCAAACATCTACACAGGTACAGATGTACAGCTTTCTGCAACTGCTGCCAATAAGAGCGGTGCAGCAGTAAGCTACAAGTTCTCTGTTACTAACGCACAGGGCGGAACATCAACACTTTCCGACTTCTCTTCAGCAAAATCAGTAACATGGACTCCTACAGTTGCAGGTGAATACACAATTACATTTGACTTTAAGGATACAGACGGCAACACAAACAGCCGTACAATGACTCTTGAAGTTAAGGACGACTCAGCACTTGTTAAGCCAATCATCAAGAGTGTTACTCCTGCAAACCTTAACCTCATTAAGGTTAACTCAACTGCTACTGTAACAGTTAAGGCAGGCGGCGGTAAGACAGGTACAAACCTTCTTTTCTACAAGTATGTTGTAACTGATCCTAACGGCGCTCAGAACACTCCTTACTACACACTCAACAACATTTACACATTCGTTCCTACAATGAAGGGCGAATACAAGGTTAATGTATATGTTCAGGGCTCTGACAACAGCACAGTAAACAAGACATATACTTACACAGCAGCAGATGATGTTACTGAGCCGACAACAGTTGTTGTTCCTACAACAGCTCCTCAGCCAACTACTGTTCCGCAGCCTACAACAGCTCCTCAGCCTGCAACAAAGCCACAGCCAACTACTTCACCGGTTCAGCCGACTACAGCAGTTCAGCCTACAACTGCTCCCGAAAGACTCCGCGGTGATGTTAACGGTGACGGTGCTGTAACTGTTATTGACACAACATATCTCCAGAAGTCACTTGTTCATGACGCAGGTGTTCCTTCGCTCGATCAGCTTGATCTTGCAATATGTGATCTTGACGGTGACGGCATAATCAGCATTAAAGACGCAACTATTATCCAGACAATTGTTGTAAATCTTAAATAATCTAAATTAAATAATAAAGATTGGAGATATACTTATGACAGGAATCAAGAAGCTGTGTGCGCTTGTTCTTGCTGTAATGATGGTTGTAACCGTAGGCGTGATTTCTGTAAATGCAGCTCAGAGTTCCGACTCTGATGCTGTTGCTGCGGATACAACAAATACAGGCATTACAATTCATGTAAGAATGAAGGACAGCACTCAGCCATATGTATATTTGTGGAACTCGCTTCCTACAAATAGCGCTATGTCAAAGTCTTACCCCGGTGAGAAGATGACAAAGGGCGACAAATGGTACAACTACCATGTAGCTGATGTTACAAAAGTAAACGCAATTATCACAGACGCAGACGGCAAGCAGTACTCTACAGAGAAAAAGCTTGAGTCAGGAGCAAGCTCAGACTGGTACTTTGAGAACGGTAAGTGGTCAAAATACAACCCTGACGAGCCGGATCCGATTGGCAGCGTTGATATGCGTGAAGAAACAATCTACTTCGTTATGACAACCCGTTTCTATGACGGCGATACAGGCAACGATGTTCATTGCTGGGATGACGGCACAGCCGGCAACGGTGATGACGACCCTGCATGGCGTGGTGACTTCAAGGGTCTTGGCGAAAAGCTCGACTACATCAAGGCTCTCGGCTTCAGCGCAATTTGGGTAACACCTGTTGTTACAAACGGATCAGGCTATGACTACCACGGCTATCATGCTATGGATTTGTCAACAGTTGATGCTCGTTATGAAAGCTCAGACTACACATACGAGGATCTTATTCACGATGCTCACCAGAAGGGCATGAAGATTATTCAGGACGTAGTTCTTCAGCACACAGGTAACTTTGGTGAAGCACACTTCTGTGATCTTTTCACAAAGGATACAACTAAAGACCTTGGCAACCTTCAGGAGTCATTGATTCCTACACAGTATCTTCTTGATACATACGGCCTTAAGTCACCTGAGGAATACTGGGCTCAGAAGCCGGGTGTTCAGTATCAGCAGAGACTTAATCTTATGAAGAATGTTACTTACTCAGGCGACAACGGTAACTCAACAGGACCTCAGCCCGCAGCTAAGGACTTCTCTATGGATAAGATTTCACAGAGTGATACTTACAACCCGAACAACTACTATCATACAGGCTATTTCCAGAGTCCTAACTATGATGACTGGACAACAAAGTTCAGCCAGATTGCAGGCGACTGCGTTGACCTTAACACAGAGAACCCTGCAGTTGCAGAATATGTTGTAGATTCATATTCAAAGTATATGGATATGGGCGTTGACGGCTTCCGTGTTGATACTGTTCGTCACATTCCGAGAGTATCTCTCAACATTATGTTCAATGATCAGCTTATGGACGCTGCTAAGGCAGCAGGCAAGCCTAACTTCTATATGTTCGGCGAAATCTGCACAAGATACACATCAGTTTGGTATCGTGGCCATGCCGAGGAGTCAACTCCTTACTACACATGGAAAGAGTCTAACTCTAAGTGGGCAGACAGCTGGAACTGGGGCACATCAGCTTCAGAAATCAACGACAACATGAACCTCGTTCTTCAGCATTATCTTGAAGAAGATAATTACAACGGTGATATGGATTCTACACAGCCAAAGAGCGACAACGCTTACCTTGACGGTATTACATATCACGGTTCCGACCGTTCTATGGCATCAGGCATGGATGCAATTGACTTCCAGATGCACAGAATGTTCGGTAGCGCTAAGAACGCTTATAACTTCGCTGTTAACAACGACCAGTATTACAATGATGCAACATACAGCGTAATGTATGTTGATTCACACGACTATGCTCCTGAACAGCCGGATGAAACAACTCGTTTCACAGGCGGTACACAGACATGGGCAGAGAATATGGATCTTATGTTCACATTCCGTGGTATTCCTTGCGTATACTATGGTTCAGAAGTTGAGTTCAAGAAGGGTGAGCTTATTGATAAGGGTACACTTATTTCTCTTGAAAACTCAGGTCGTGCATACTTCGGTGATTATCTTGAGGGTACTGTAAACGCTACTGACTTCAGTGAGTACACAGCATCAGGCACTGTTGCTGACACTCTTGCAAGCCCGCTCAGTAAGCACCTTTCAAAGGTTAATGCTATTCGTCGTGCTATCCCCGCTCTCCAGAAGGGTCAGTACACAGCATCAAACACATATGTAACAGGTGGAGATATGTCTTATGTTCGCCGTTATACTGACGACAACACAGACAGCCTTGCACTCGTTTCAATTTCTTCAGGTGCAACATTTAAGAACATTCCTAACGGCAAGTATGTTGACGCTGTTACAGGTGATGTTAAGTATGTTACAGACGGTACACTTACAGTTCCGGAACTTGCTAAGGCTAACATGAGAGTTTATGTATGCTGCGCAAGCGGATTTACAGGTATCGACGGTCAGATCGGCGGAGATTCAGCTTACGCTAAATAATTCCGACTCGGTTTATTCCTGAATCTGTAATTAAACAAAATAATTACGGCACTCCGATATTTTTCGGAGTGTCGTTTTTTTGCGCTTGTTTTGAGAATGCATTTTGTATATTTGAGCGTAGTTGAGGATAATATTATATTTTGTGTATTTGAAGGCTTTGTAACATTTTGTATGTTAAAAGTGAGTTTTACGGCAACAATTTACTGATACATAATAAAAAACTCTAAGAGATGAAAACATAAAAAATTTCACATTGCAAAAATTATCGTGGTATATCATATTAAAATGATAAATTGTAAAAACTATTTATTATAGTTCTTTGAAATTGCAGAATTTTTATGCAAGTTGCTAAAAAACAGCGTATGATATTCGTGAAATTTACTTATGGAAATGGTTTTTGCAAAGTGTTATAATCTTGTAAATATATATAAGAAGGGCGGTGCTTTTATGCAGGAAATATTCGAACAGAAAATAAACAGACAGCTTGCAGCAAAGCAGAGACTAATTGCAGTTGCGGCAGGCAGGGAAAAGGCAGACCTTGTTTTGAAAAACGCAAAGTATCTTAATGTGTTTTCAAATGAATTTTTGTGCGGTGACATAGCCGTTGCAAATGGACTGATTGCCGGTGTCGGAAAATATGACGGTAAAACAGAGATTGATGTCAGCGGAAAACTCGTTCTCCCGGGTTTTATCGACGCACATATTCACCTTGAAAGTTCAATGGTGACTCCTGCTGAATTTGCAAAGGCAGTTGTTGCCCACGGTACAACCACAGTTATAACCGACCCTCACGAAATCACAAATGTAATGGGCATTTACGGAGTTGAATATATGATTCAGGCATCGCAAAATTTGCCGATTGATGTTCATTTTATGATGCCGTCATGTGTGCCTGCCACAGAAATTGACGAGAGCGGTGCGGAGCTTGACTGCAAGGATATTGACTTGTACTTGGATAATAATAAAAAGGTACTCGGACTTGCAGAGATGATGAACTATGTTGGTGTTATCAACGGCGATAAAAATGTGCTTTCAAAAATTGTTACCTCGCAGGCTCATCACAAGAAAATTGACGGTCACGCTCCTGAGCTTTCGGGCAATGACCTCAACGCATACATTGCCGCAGGTGTCTATTCCGACCACGAGTGTTCCACCTTTGAAAATGCCCTTGAAAAGCTGAGAAAAGGTCAGTTTATTATGATAAGAGAGGGTACTGCCGCCCATAATCTCAAGGCACTTATGCCGCTTTTGACTCAGCAGTATTACTCAAGGTGTATGTTTGCAACAGATGATAAGCATCCAAGTGATTTGCTCTACGGCGGTCATATTGACTACATCGTAAAACAGGCGCTGAAAAACGGTGCAGATCCGATTGTTGCCCTCAAAACAGCAACCCACCATGCTGCAAGATACTTTTTGCTCAATAACAAAGGTGCGATTGCTTCGGGTTATCTTGCCGATATTGTTGTTGTTGATAATCTTGAAG
This sequence comes from Ruminococcus bromii, assembly GCF_002834225.1. Classification (GTDB taxonomy): domain Bacteria; phylum Bacillota; class Clostridia; order Oscillospirales; family Acutalibacteraceae; genus Ruminococcoides; species Ruminococcoides bromii. The sequence continues at coordinate 7,276 of NZ_NNSR01000013.1, forward strand.
ATTTCAATGTTGAAACTGTTTTCAAGCGTGGCAAGCTTGTTTTTGACGGCGAAGTTAAGGACTTTTCTGCTCCCACAGTTGATGAAAAGCTTGCCGAAAAATGTTTTGACACTTTCCACCTTGACAGCGTAACTCCGAGCAGTTTCAAGGTTGACGGAAAACTCGGGCTTATCGGTCTTGTCGGCGGTGAATTGCTCACACGCAATCTCGGCACAGCAGATAAAATTGATGTGGAAAACGATATTCTGAAAATTGCCTGCATTGAGCGTCACAAAGGCACAAATCATATCGGTGTCGGCTATGTTAAAGGCTATTCGCTGAAATCGGGTGCAGTCGCAACCTCTGTTGCCCACGATTCGCACAACATTATCACAGTCGGCTGTAATGATGATGATATTGCCGTTGCCGTGAACGCAATCAAGGACAGCAAGGGCGGTATCGCAGTTGTTGAAAACGGCAAAATTAAGGCTCTGCTCGAACTCCCGATTGCAGGCTTGATGTCCGATGAACCGCTGACAACCGTAAACGAAAAGCTTGAAAATGCAAAGTCATCTGCATATGAACTTGGCGCGGACAAAAGCATTGATCCGTTTATGACTCTCTCGTTTCTAAGTCTGCCCGTTATCCCAAGCTTGAGAATAACCACCAAAGGTGTGTTTGATGTGGAAAATTGGAAAATGCTCTGATGTGCGGAAACTTTTAATAATACAATAAAATATCAAATAATTTAAGCAGGAAAACAAAATGCGTATTTGTCACTTTGTTTTCCTGTTTTATTTTGTAAAAGGGCTATAGTCATTTTACAGTCACTTTGCATTTGTATAATTTGAATATAAAAGAAATTGGTTGATTTAAAGCATATAGCAATACAATATTAAATAATAGCCATTGTGCAATATTTACAAATTATTGTGTAAAAATTTGTCGTGAAAATTACCTGATTTGCTTGAAATATTATTAAAATGTGATATAATAGCATTATAAAGTCAATGTATAAAAAGTATTGCAATAATAATTACAGAGCTAATTTAAGTGTATTCTACTGAATTATCAGTTGTATACGACTAAAGATGCAATAGTTGAAAATTAAAAACATCAAGATATTACAAATAATTTAAACAGATAAACCGTGCATTTGCGTTTGTTTAAATGGTAAATCTGTACAATGGCTTGTGAGGAGGTCTGGATATTAAGAAAAATGAGGTGACGAAATGAAATTCTATAAAAGATTATTAGCAATGGCAATTGTGGCAACCGTTTTTATTTCCGTTTTTGCATTTGGTGCAACGGCATACGGATCTGATAATGATATTCCGTTTTCAGTGAAGGTTCCTGGATATCAGGGTAAGGTTTATACTAATGCAGAGTACAGAGGTAATTCAGGAATAGAAGTTCCTTGGAAAGTTAATTTTACTTATTCAGAAGAAGGTAAAGGTACCATAATGTACTTCTATCTTTCAGGACCTTGGTATTCAAAAGAGTCAAATGTAAAAGCTGTAAAACAGGGAAGTGGCAATAAATATTTTGATGCGTATGATTCCTGCAAAAAAATGAATGTTGGACTTGCTATTAAGAACAATAACAAGGAAGATGGCAATAAGTATAATGTTTCAGGATATTGGGACGAAGAAACAGCAAAACACGCATTTTCATACTAATAAGTTTTACTGCTTTTAAAAATTACTGTTAGTTAATTAACTTTTATTCCTCATAAGTCATTTGCAGATTTACCATATAACTATATAACGAATCAGCCTATAAATTGAGGTGAAAAATATGTCATATTATATTACCCGAATATTTAATAACAAACTTAAATTAGGTGTTATACTTTTTATTTTTGTAGCTCCGATTTTAGATATATTGATGGCTCTTGTGGATGTGTTCAAAGGAGCATCTGTTCCTGTTCCCGGATTAGTTACTTTTTTGGGATCTTTCATGACGGCAGGACTTCAAGGCGTGTTGACAGGGTATTTACCGTTGTTCTTGGCAATTATTGTTGCGGATGATTGCATTGAAGATTACAGAATAGGGTACAAAAATATTCTTGTCACCAAAAGAGGTAAGAATAAATATTTTGCATTAAATATGCTTAAAAGTTTTACTGTTTCATTTTTTGTGCTTATAATTCCTCTCTTACTCAATCTTCTTATGGTGCATATTGTTTTTGCGGGAGGTACATATATTCCTGCTGATGTGGAAATGCTGAAATCTGAATCCAATCTACTTCAGTCTTACAGCAATCCGATGTTTTATAACATACTTTATATTCTTGTTTTTTCATTCATTGGCGGTATTGTGGGAAGCGGTGCAACGGCACTTGCAATGGCATTTCCAAACAGATTTATTCTTTATCCGTTAGCTTTCATATTATGGTATATATCGACTGCCATCAAACCGTCTATCATAGGAGCATTAACCCCGTTTACTGTGTATCCTTTATCACATTATACTTTTACAATTATTTTTGTAGTAGCAATAAATATAATTGCTGTTCTGTTTTCGTTCTTTAAGGTGACTAAGTATGATCAGGTGTAAATTAAAAAAGTATGCAATCATACTTCCGCTTTGCGCAGTGTTTTTCACTATGCTTTGCACATACACATATTTACGATTTTATAATTATTTTAATTCGGATTATGCTGAGAAGTTAAGCCCAAAAGGTGTTTTTTGCAGAGTTGCAGGTAACGGAGATTTTAATGCATCAGGTAATGTTGCTTGCATTTTCATAGTAGTGTTTGTTCTGTTTTTGTTTTACATATTTACCGATGATAATGTAAGTTACATTGTAAGACTGAAATCGAGAGCCTCTTTTGTTACAAGAAGAATTGCTGATTGTGCGGTATTTGCTTTTCTGTTTTCATTTTTGATAGAAGCAGTCAGCGTAGTTGCGGCACTCATCTGCTTTGACATTAACCTGATTTTAGAATCGAATTTTCTGCAATATTCGGCACTTGAACTTTTGACTTTGTTTTTGTTTTATTTTAGAGCAGGACTCGTTATGCTCTCGTTCGGAATAATCATTTCTACAAAAGTTGCTCCAATTATCACCATAGCTCTGATTTTTACAGAGTTTTTTGCAGATGTAGCCTTTATGATAAGCAGGGTGTGGCTTCCGTTCAGAGATGCCATAGTGTTGTCAAAACTTATGAACGGCGAAATGGTTCTGTCGGATATGTGGGGCATTATATTAAGAGCATTGCTTATGATGTTTTTGCTTATCTTCTCTTCCTACTTTTTGTATCAGAAAAAGGATGTTTTGAGTAATGTTAAAAAGTAAGCTTGTTTTGTCGATAATACTAATTGTTGCGTGCCTTGCTCAATTGTTCAGTTGTGTATTTCAGGGTAACTTTCAAAATGCCTTTATGATTGGTTTAGCTCCAAGCGATTACGGCCTTGAAATTTCAAAATTTCTGCCGCTTTTGCTGCCTGTGTGTTTTATTCTCTTCTTTACAAGCGGCTCAATTGAGAACCTTAAACAAGGCTACGGCAAGATGTTGATTGTACGCAATTATTCAAAAACAGTGCTGATTTTAAAGCGTTGTCTTAACAATTTTATAGCATTGATTTGCATTGTTTTGTTCCAGTTCATAATCTTTTTTGTTGCAAGAGAAAGTATGACTCCCGTTGAAAGCGGAACTCTTAAATCTTTGATTATGTACTTTTTGACAATTTTTTCGCTGATAGTTATTCAGTCTTTGCTTGAAATCAGTATTCCTGCACACATTGTGAACATAGGAATTTTCATCTATTGCTTTATTGCGTACTATTTGGTTCAGAATTTCGTTGACGCACCGATTTGGAAAATGCTTCTCTTCCCGAGCTTGATGTTCGGAATGCAGAACGGTGCTGTGTCGGGCGAGAGCATTTACTACGGATACCTGTTATTCATAGTTGCGTTAAATGCTTTGTGCATTTTTATTCTGAATTTGAGATTTAAGAAAACCGATATTTTTTGAGGTGATATTATGGTAGAAATAAAAAATTATTGTAAAAGTATCAAATCAAGACCGATTTTAAATAATGTAAGTTACAATTTTGAGTACGGCAAAATCTACGGAATTTACGGACACAACGGTTCGGGCAAAACTATGCTTTTGAGAGCAATTGCAGGCTTGCTTGTTCCCGACAGCGGCTCTGTTGTGATTGACGGAAAGGTTTTGCACAAGGATATGTCATTCCCTCCGAGCATAGGCATCGTGATTGAAAATATGAACCTGTTGCCCCAGTACAATGCTTTTGACAATCTGAAAATCCTCGGCAAAATCAAGAAAACCGCCACAGATGAAGATATTAAAACAGCGCTTGAGCGTGTTGGATTAAAGTCCGATTTAAAGGTGAAAAAGTTTTCGCTTGGTATGAAACAGAGGCTGAATATTGCTCAGGCTGTGTTTGAAAAGCAGAAAATCATCCTGCTTGATGAACCGACAAATGCACTTGATAATGACGGTGTACAGCTGATTTACAAGCTTCTTAAAGAAGAAAAAGAAAGAGGTGCGCTCGTGGTTATCACAACTCATCACAAAGAGGATTTGGAAGAAATTTGTGATGTTGTTTTGAAAATGACAGAAGGTGAGCTGCATGAAAAGTAAACTGTTTACTCATAAATTTTTCGTTGTTCTTTGCATCTCGGTTGCCGCTTTGCTCGGCTTGTCTTTCCTTGCCAGAGCAACAATCGTAAATAACAGATTTGAACAAATGGCTGTTGATGAAAAATATAGTCTAAAGGCTTCAGCTGACGGTCAGTTTTCAATTCAATTTCAAGACGATGAAAACGGAAATTTTTATGCCACTGTCGGCTTGTTTCGGGGCGGATATTACGGCTTGGACGATGCGTATATTCCGACTTCATATGATGAAAATACAAAAATAACCGCTATTGAAAAGGAAGCTTTCAGCGGCTTTGATTGTCTTAAAAAAGTTGTTATCCCCAACGGCATTTGTGAAATCAAGGATGACGCATTTAAGGATTCAAAAAATATAACGGAAATTTATATTGCGCCCTCCGTAAATAAGATTGCAAAAACCGCTTTTGACGGCATTGACAACCTTACGATATATGCCGAAAAGGGTTCTTATGCCGAAAAATTTGCGGTTGAAAATAAAATCAATTATAAAAACTATACGACCGAGCCTGAAAATCCGGAGGCTAAAAATACCGATTATTCAAAAATCAGAAACGGTGCGTATTACGGCGAATATTATAATTATGATGTTATCTATGATGAAGGCAAGCCCGTGTGCGTAATAACTAACTATAACCCAATGTCGTCAGAGGAAAAGCTTGAAATTCCTGCACATATTGACGGCTTGGATGTGATTTCAATTGCAGATGATGCAATAAATTACGGCGGTGCAAAGAAAACAGTCGTTCCCGATACAGTAAAATTCATTGCCGATAATGCGTTTAAAGAATCCTACTCCCTTGAGGATATCTACCTGACCAAAAATGTGTCCTACATAGGAAAATCTGCCTTCAAAGACTCAAAAGACCTAACAATCCACGCCCCGACAGATTCCTATGCACACACCTTTGCGACCGAAAATAAAATAAATTTCAAAGCCACAGACGATTAAATCTGATAAGCAATGAATAAATCTTTAAATTTACAGCCCTCCTATGGCAGAACTAAAAACTGCCATAGGAGATTTTATTATATCGCGGTTTGTAAAATCCGTTACACAAAAGCCGCTGATTTTAATTTCTTGATTGGAACTATTGACAAATTCTCAAAACAATAGTATAATAACATATTCCACAACAGAAGGGAGGATGTGCGGTGGCAAATATGAAAACAATTGCTCAGAACAAAAAGGCAAGACACGACTATTTTGTCGAGGAAACCTATGAAGCAGGAATTGAGCTTTGCGGTACGGAAGTAAAATCCTTGCGTGCAGGCAGAGTGAATCTCAAGGACAGCTGGTGTTCGATTGTTGACGGCGAAATTTTTGTCAACGGAATGCACATTTCTCCTTATGAGCAGGGAAACATCTTTAACCGTGACCCTATGCGTGTGAGAAAACTTCTTATGCACAAAAAAGAGATTTTAAAGCTCTACGGCACGGTTAAGCAGACGGGATATTCACTTATCCCGATCAGCCTTTATTTTAAAGACAGCAAGGTCAAACTTCAGGTCGGACTCTGCAAAGGCAAAAAGCTATACGATAAGCGTGCAGATATGGCAGAACGCTCCGCAAAGCGTGATATGGAACGCGCCGTTAAAGAACAGAGAAGATAGTTTGGTGTTATTATGAGCTTGCGTAGCCTGTACGAAAAGATTTCGGAATACAGCGATTTTGCTTTAATCGGACGGGACTTTTCCGCCTTTGATACCGATTATTCTGTACTCGGTTTTGCAAATTCGTCCGATAAAACCGAACTTGTTCTGCTGAATTTCAATTGTGCCGAAGAGGATATTTGCTGTGAAGATTTGACTTTCAGAGAAAATATTATTCTTGAAAAGAAAAATCAATCTGATTTATCCGATGATTTTTCCGCAATTGTAATTGACGGACAGCGTTTTGAATTTAGCTCTGTATGCGGCGAAACGCTTGAATGTTGCGAATTAACAAGGTCATATATCATATCAGAGTTTATGAAACTCGGTTGGAAGAGCGACAGGCTTTTGGACGCTCCTCTTGATTCTCTGTTCATAAGCTTTATTGAACTTGAGAATAAAATTGATGATTTGTCTTCGTTTGATTTGACAAAGAATGTTGAAATAATATTTTCAAAATATCAAAAGACAGATTATCCGTTAGCAAAACTCAGTCTTGAAGTTGGCAAGGAAGTAAATATTCCGATTGGAATTTTTGACGGTGAAAATCAGATTGTGATTAAAAATCTTAAACTTTTGTATTCAGCCGATAATTCCGAAATGAAAGAATTTGTTGAAAATGATATTGTGCTTCCGTATGTTGAGTATTCGTGTGATGATGAAATCTCAGTGATATTCTGCCTTTTTGATGAGCTTGACAAACCTTTCAAGGGTATGGGCGGATTGGCAACCGATGACGGAGTTGTTGCTTTGGCAGTAGATAATTCAAGCGAAAGCAATTTGAAATCGGCTGTGATATATTCACCGATTGAGCCGAATACAAAGCACATTGAATGTTGTCTTGTCTGCTGTGAAAAAATGCTTGATAAGCCTGCCGCTGAATACAGGTTTTCAATATAAAATTTTTAAATTGAATATGGGGATGTAAAGGTTTCGACGGGGATTTCAAACCTTGGTAAGCGAGCGGCGGTGCGGAACCGCCATAAAATCCGCAACTTTAAAATTAACTGACAACAAAACAGTTGCTTTAGCAGCCTGAGTGCTGCTCGTTCCTGCACAGAGTACCTCGGCTGTGTAAGGGGCGTCGATTAGAGGTAAATGTGAACAGGGGAGCGCTCCGAACCCTGTCACAGCTTAGGAGCTGCCAAAGTGCATAGCCTGTTGATGGGCGATGCACCGAGGGAGATTTAAAACACCAACTGCGTTCGGAGAAAACCTTGGCAAGATTTTTTCGGACAGGGGTTCGATTCCCCTCATCTCCACCATAACAAAAAGCCGTCAAACAACCGATAAACACTGAACAAGGCTCGTTTGACGGCTTTTGAAAAATGTTTTAACAGCAAGTTTAAACTGTTTTTTAATATCATATCCATTGAAACTATAGCTGTAGTTGTAACACCCCGACACAATATGGTATAATCTAAGGAGAAATGCGGCGTGTTACAGATGAACCGATATTATGAATCGGGATTTAAGAGGATTGTCCGCCTATACGGAATAACAATATTGTAAAAGACGGATATTGCAGTCGGAACGCAGCTTGTCTGCCCGACCGAAAAAAGAAAAACAAAAGGGAGAATTACCATGGCATTTGACAGACTTATCGAAAACATTGTAAAAATGCAGAATCCTACGGTTGCAGGTCTTGACCCAAAGCTTGACTATGTTCCCGAATCAATCAAAACAAAATGCTTTGAAAAGTACGGCAAGACGCTTGAGGGTGCGGCTGCTGCACTTTTTGAGTTCAACAAGGCGCTTATTGACGCGCTTTATGATATTGTTCCTGCCGTAAAGCCACAGGCTGCATATTATGAAATGTACGGCTGGCAGGGCGTTAAGGCTCTTTGCGACACAATCGCTTATGCAAAGTCAAAGGGTATGTTCGTTATCACAGACGGCAAGCGTAACGATATCGGCACAACTATGGAGGCATATGCTACGGCACACCTCGGTCATACAGATGTTGCAGGCGAAAGCATTGACGCATTCGGTGCAGACGCACTCACGGTAAACGGCTACCTCGGAACAGACGGTATCAAGCCGCTTGCAAAAATTTGCGATTCGGACGACAAGGGCATTTTTGTTCTTGTAAAAACTTCAAACCCAAGCTCGGGCGAACTTCAGGATATGAAGCTTGAAACAAACGAGAGTGTTTATGAGCATATGGGCAAGATGTGCGAAGGCTGGGGCGAAGACCTTATGGGTAAGCACGGCTATTCGGCAGTAGGTGCAGTTGTGGGTGCAACATATCCCGAACAGCTCGGTGAAATGAGAGCAAAACTTCCGCACACATTCTTCCTTGTTCCCGGTTACGGTGCTCAGGGCGGCGGTGCCGATGATGTTAAAAACGCATTTGACGAAAACGGTCTTGGCGCAATCATCAACTCAAGCCGCGGCATTATGTGTGCATGGAAAAAGCAGGGGCTTACAGAAGAAGATTTTGCCGTTGCCGCTCGCAAAGAAGCAGAGCGTATGAGAGATGAAATCGTTGGTTGCATCGGCAAAATTAAGCTTGGCTGATTCATTTGCACAACAGAATCACGAAATTTTTCGTTTTTTATGCTTTATCGCTTTGAATTTATTGACTTTAGCGTGCTAAAAGCGTATAATTTAAATGTATTTATTTTTACAACTATATTTTTAAATTTTCTTTAAAAAGGGAGATATCAGAAATGGCAAGAGTATATAATTTTTCGGCAGGTCCTTCAATGCTGCCTGAGTCTGTGCTTAAAAAAGCTGCGGCAGAAATGCTCGATTATGAGGGTAGCGGTCAGAGCGTTATGGAAATGTCACACCGTTCAAAAATTTACGGTACAATCATCGAGGGTGCAGAGGCTCTTCTCAGGGAGGTTATGAACATTCCCGACAACTACAAGGTTCTTTTCCTTCAGGGCGGTGCGTCAACACAGTTTGCGGCTATCCCTATGAACCTTATGACAAAGAGCGGTAAGGCTGATTATGTTATCACAGGTCAGTGGGCTAAAAAGGCTCATGCAGAGGCTGCCCGTTACGGTCAGGCTAATGTTGTTGCTTCATCGGCTGACAAGACCTTCACATACATTCCAAAGCTTGATCCTTCAACATTCACAAAGGATGCTGACTATTTCTACATCTGTATGAACAACACAATTTACGGTACTGTTTATCACGAGCTTCCCGACACAGGTGATGTTCCGCTCGTTGCAGATATTTCTTCCTGTATTCTTTCAAGACCGATTGATGTTTCAAAGTTCGGCGTTCTCTATGCAGGCGCACAGAAGAACATGGCTCCGGCAGGTCTTACGGTTGTTATCGTTCGTGAGGATCTTATCGGCAACGCTATGGATATTACTCCTACAATGCTTAACTGGAAAACTCACGCTGACAACGGTTCAATGTTCAACACACCGCCTTGCTACACAATCTACATTGCAAAGCTTGTTCTTGAGTGGATTAAGAACGAGGTTGGCGGTCTTGATAAGATGTATGAAATCAACAAGAAGAAGGCTGACCTTCTCTACGGTTTCCTCGATTCTTCAGAGCTTTTCAAGGGTACTGTTGTTCCCGAGGATCGTTCGCTTATGAATGTTCCGTTCGTTACAGGTGACGCTGACCTTGACGCTAAATTCGTTAAAGAGGCTACTGAAAACGGTCTTGTTAATATCAAGGGCCATCGCACAGTCGGCGGTATGAGAGCTTCAATCTACAACGCTATGCCTTATGAGGGCGTTGAAAAACTCGTTGAGTTTATGAAGAAGTTCGAGGCTAAAAACAAGTAATTATTGAATATTATGATATAACGGGCGAACGCTGTTCGCCTGTTATTGTAAATTCTTAAAATAAAAAATTAAAAAGGATTGATTTTGATGTATAACATTCTTACATTAAACAAAATCGCCGCTATCGGCACAAGCCGTCTCGGTGATAACTATAAATACGGTGACGATGTTCAGAACCCTGACGCAGTTCTTGTAAGAAGTGCTGCAATGCACGATATGGAATTTGCCGATAACCTTCTTGCAATTGCAAGAGCAGGCGCAGGCACAAACAATATTCCGAAGGATAAGTGCAGCGAGCAGGGTATTGTTGTTTTCAATACTCCCGGTGCTAACGCAAACGCTGTTAAGGAGCTTGTTATCGCAGGACTTCTTATTTCAAACCGTAAGGTTATTGAGGGTTATGAATGGGCAAAGACTCTCAAGGGCAACGGTGCAGCTGTCGGTAAGATGGTTGAAAAGGGCAAGAGTCAGTTCGTCGGCCCCGAAATCAAGGGCAAGACACTCGGTGTTATCGGTCTTGGAGCAATCGGTATTCTTGTTGCAAATGCCGCTGTTGCTCTCGGTATGAATGTAATCGGCTTTGACCCGTTTATGTCTGTAGGCAACGCTCTCAAGCTTGCTCCTACAGTTAAGCTCCAAAAGAGCGCAGAAGATGTTATGGTAAATTGCGACTATCTCACAATCCATGTTCCGCTCACTGACGACACAAGAGATATGGTTGACGCCGATATGATTGCCAAGATGAAAGACGGCGTTCGTATCCTCAACTTCAGCCGTGACGGTCTTGTTAATTCAACAGCAGTTCTTGAGGCTGTTAAGAGCGGCAAGGTTGCTAAGTATGTTACAGACTTCGGCACAGACGATATCCTCGGTGAAGAGAATATTATCTGCCTCCCGCACCTCGGCGCTTCAACTCCCGAAAGTGAAGAAAATTGTGCTGTTATGGCTTGTGATCAGGTTAAGGAGTATCTCGAGAACGGTAACATCATCAACTCCGTAAACTATCCTGCAATTTCACTTGCAAGAACAAATGCTGACGACACCCGTTTCTGTGTTGCTCACAAGAATGTTCCCGAGCTTCTTAAGAAGGTTCTTTCTCAGATAAGCGGAAATGTTGAAAATATGCTTTCAAAGAGCCGCGGCGACTATGCTTACACAATTATTGATGTTGCAGGCGCAGGTGCAGATGACCTTGCAAAAATCGCAGCAGTTGACGGCGTAATCAGAGTTCGTGCAATCTGATTTTGATTTTTAATTAAAAATTGAAAATTTAATTGTTGTAAAAAATTATCCGAACATCGTTTTTTGATGTTCGGATTTTTTGTGTGTGAATATAATTTTATGTTGTGATACTGTATTGCACAAACAATAGCAATTTTACGCTCGGGCATAATATGCTTTGCATTACAGAAACTATCTTCACGAACGGGGTGCGGTGACACACCGCCGCTTGACAATTTTAGGGTTGCGATATATAGTATAGGCAAGGGAAGAGATTAACGGCAAACGCCGTAAAAATTGTGGGGTGAGCAGATGAAAATAACACTTAATCCCGACAAAGAAGTAGTAAAAACAGTTAAAGAGGGCTTGAAGAGGACAGGCGGTTACTGCCCGTGCAGAATTCAGCGTACAGAGGAATACAAGTGTATGTGCAAGGAATTCAAAGAGCAAATTGCCGATCCCGATTTTGAGGGCTTTTGTCATTGTATGCTTTACTACAAATCTAAAGATTAAAATAACCGAACAGGAGGATTGTTATGGAAATAGAGCTTTACAAAGAAACTTTTGAACAGGAGGTTTTGCAGTCGGATATCCCCGTGCTTGTAGACTTTTGGGCAACATGGTGCGGTCCGTGTAAGATGATTGCCCCGATTGTGAAAGAAATCGCTGACGAATATGACGGCAAAATTCTTGTCGGCAAGGTTAATGTTGACGAAGAACCCGACCTTACAATGCAGTATAATGTGTCGAGTATCCCGACTCTTATGGTGTTCAAAAACGGTCAGCTCGTCAACAAGGCAGTAGGTTATCGTGAAAAGGACGAAATCCTTAAAATGCTCAAGTAAATATACCGACTATAACACAAAACCGTGTGTACAGAAAAGTACACACGGTTTTTTTATTACCTGATTTTGGAAAGGCGGTTTTTTTGAGGGGGATCAGGCGGAAATCTTTGCGATTGATTTTTGGTTGTGACTAATTATTTTTAAAAATATTTTTGGAAAAATGCATTAAAGTATGCAATTTTTTTGAATTTTGCAGGTATAAGTGAGAGGCGTTGATAAAGCCTCTCGAAAAACGGAGGTGACGAGATATCAGAAAATTGACAGGTAGGGAAAAGAAGTTTTGCAGTTTATTTCTCGGTTCGGGAAATTCCGAGCTTGCCGCAGAAAAGGCAGGCTACACAGGGGATTGTGAGCAGAAGGGGGAAGAGCTTATCTGCCGTCCCGAAATTTCAGCCGAGCTTGAACGGCTGTCACGGCTAAGAGAAAAATCCCTTGCCAATATGGCGGCGGCAGGGTATCAGCGGTTGGCTTTCGGGAGCATTTGCGACGCAATTTCTTTGCTTTACAAAAGTGATCCGAGCAAGGAGGACCTTGAGGGAATGGATTTGTTCCTTGTGTCGGAGATTAAAAGACCAAAGGACGGTTCAATGGAAATCAAGTTTTTTGACAGGCTAAAGGCACTTGAAAAACTCGGTGCCGGCGGAGAGCATGAAACAGGCGCAAAACAGCTTTTTGACGCCATTTCAAACAGTGCAAGGGCGGTGAATGACAAGGAAAATGGAAATTAAAGCTTTTTCTAAAAAACAGCTTACCGTGCTTTCGTGGTGGAACAGGGAGTCGGCTTTTCGTGACAGGGACGCAATCATCTGTGACGGTGCTGTGCGCAGCGGAAAGACATTTTGTATGTCGCTGTCGTTCATTTTGTGGAGCTTTTACGATTTTGCTAATTCGGACTTTGCACTTTGCGGAAAGACAATCCGTTCTTTAAGGCGAAATATGATTACGCCCGTGATTCCGATTTTGAAATCACTCGGTTTTAAGTGTGAAGAAAAGCTGTCGCAGAATATTTTGACCGTGAGCGTTAACGGAGTGATGAACAGGTTTTATCTTTTCGGGGGCAAGGACGAGTCATCCGCATCGCTCATTCAGGGCATGACGCTTTCGGGTGTGCTTTTTGACGAGGTTGCGTTGATGCCGAGGTCGTTCGTTGAACAGGCATTGGCGAGATGTTCCGTGTCGGGCTCAAGATTTTGGTTTAACTGCAATCCCGAATTTCCTGAGCATTGGTTCTACCGTGAGTGGATTAAGAAGTGCGGTGACAAAAATGCGTTATATCTGCACTTTACAATGCAGGACAATCCGTCTTTGAAGCCCGAGGTTATCAAGAGGTATGAAAGTATGTATTCGGGTGTGTTTTACGAGAGGTTCGTAAAGGGCAGATGGGTAGCCGTTTTCGGTGCGGTTTATCCGTTTATGGACGATGAAAAGATGTACTGCGATATTCCGTCAGATATTGAAAGCTGGGCGGTATCGTGCGATTACGGTACTGTAAATCCCGCATCATTCGGTTTGTGGGGCAGAAAAAACGGTGTGTGGTACAGGGTTGACGAATACTACTTCAACTCACGCACGCAGGGCTTTCAAAAGACCGACGAGGAGCATTATGACGGACTTGAAAAGCTGATTGACGGGCGGAAAATCGAATGTGTGATTGTCGATCCGTCTGCCGCAAGCTTTATTGAGGTTATAAGGAGACACGGAAAATACACGGTTGTGTCGGCTGAAAACAATGTTATCAACGGCATAAGGCAGACTTCGCAGGCTTTGAAGGACAGAAAAATCAGAATCTGCAAAAATTGCAGAGCCGCAAGAAGGGAATTTTCGCTTTACCGTTGGGACGGTTCAGGGCGCAGTGACGCACCTGTTAAGGAAAACGACCATGCAATGGACGACATAAGATATTTTGTCGCTACGAAAATTTACGGTTGTGACGGATTCTTTGCCGTTGCAACCAAAAGACAGGAGGAAACAGCTTGAGGCTTGGCAGAAAAAATAAAAAGACCGAGAGCATAAAGACGGTGCAGACCGTTTTGAGAGAAACGAGAAATAATTCGCCGATTTTCTCACGATTTGCCGTTCAGACGAGAACGGAAAGGCAGCTGTACACAACTTTGCGTGAGTCTGTGCCGATTATTGATGCGGCACTCTGCAAAATTATCAGACTTATCGGCGGATTCAAAATTGTGACTTCATCAGCTGAAAGTCAGAAGATTGCCGACAGCTTTGTTAAAAATGTCCGCACAAACGGTGAAATGATGGGACTTGAAAGCTTTGTGCTTTGCTATCTTGATTCGCTTCTCACCTACGGACAGGCGGTCGGTGAGATTGTTCCCGATAGTGGCGGTGAAGGAATTTGCGCATTGTATAATGCAAGCCTTGATGATGTTGAAATCAGAGCGGATTCTTCTCCGCTGAAGCTTGCTGTTTACACACTCGGCAACGGTACAGCCGAAAAACCTAAGCATCCGGAAAGGATTTTTGCAACCCTGCTTAATCCCAAGCCGGGTACTGTGTGCGGTACTTCCATACTCAGCGGTTTGCCGTTTGTCAGCTCAATACTTTTGAGGATTTTTGAGTCGGTAAAAACAAACTGGGAGAGGGTTGGCGATATCCGTTTTGCGGTTACTCTCAATCCCGATTCAAACGGTTCGGCTGTGAGCAGAGAAAATGCACAGGCGGTTGCCGATGAGTGGAAAAAGGCGATGAGAAGCGACAGCGTGTGTGATTTTGTGTCGGTCGGCGATGTCAGCATTAAGGTTATCGGTGCTGAAAGCGATATGCCCGACTGTGACATTCCAGTAAGGCATATTCTTGAGCAGATTATTGCAAAGCTTGGTATTCCGCCGTTTTTGCTCGGCATTTCGTGGTCGAGTACGGAGAGAATGAGCGAACAGCAGGCGGATATCCTCACAAGCGAGCTTGCCTACTACCGCACAGTGCTTGAACCCGTGATTACAAAAATTGTGTCGGCTCATCTTAAAATGTGCGGTTATAACGACAGCTTTAAGATTGAGTGGGATAAGATCAATCTTCAGGATGCGGTTGAGCTTTCTCAGGCAAGACTTAACAATGCAAATGCGATGAACATTGAAAGACAGATTGGAGCGGAGGTGCAG
Organism: Ruminococcus bromii; assembly: GCF_002834225.1. Taxonomy (GTDB): domain Bacteria; phylum Bacillota; class Clostridia; order Oscillospirales; family Acutalibacteraceae; genus Ruminococcoides; species Ruminococcoides bromii. Next base: position 22,494 of record NZ_NNSR01000013.1, read on the forward strand.
AATGAAGGATAACAAACTTATTAAAAGCGGTGTTTCGGGTGTTGTTGACGGTGAAAATCAGACTGTCGGTGATGATGAACTCGAACTGATTAACCGCTTTACAAGGCGAAATCTTGCAAAAAATGAGGTGTATGCGTTTTCGGTTGTGCTGTGTGACAACGATGTTGACCGTGACGGCGAACGCTTTACAACAGATTCGCTTTATGAGCTTGAAAAGCTTTTTGTCGGCAAGACAGGAATTATTGACCACAATCCGAGTGCCAAAAATCAGACGGCGAGAATTTTCAGCTGTAAGGTTGAGAAAATTGACGGTCAGAAAACGACCTTGGGTGACGATTACTACAGGCTCAAGGCAAGGGCATATCTTCCCGTTTGTGAGAGCAACAGGGATATTATCCTTGCGATTGACAGCGGAATTATCAAGGAAGTAAGCGTTGGCTGTGCCGTTGGCAGGGTTGTGTGCAATGTGTGCGGTGAGGACATCTCGATGTGTACTCACAAAAAGGGTGAGGTTTACGGTTCAAAGCTTTGTTGCGGTGAACTTGTGAACCCGTATGACGCATACGAATGGAGCTTTGTTGCCGTGCCGTCACAAAAGAGGGCAGGCATTACGAAAGGTCACAAAATTTTTGGAAAGGAAAATGATATGGAGAAAATTCTTAAAGCCATTGAAAACAAAAAGGCTTTTGCACTTGATGAGAGCGACAGCAGAAAGCTGTGCGAATATATTGACGGGCTTAAAAAGTCGGCTAAGGACGGTGTGCTGTACCGTGAAAGCCTTACCCGTGATGTTGTGGGACTTGCCGCTTTTGTTCAGCCTGACATTTCGGGCGAAACAATGGAGAGCGTTGCAAAGAGCATGACAATTGAACAGCTCAGAGAATTTAAGTCAGCATTTGAAAAGAAAAAGAAAGCAGCTTTTGAGCCTGTCCCGCAGCTTTACTGCAAGCAGGACAAGAGAAATAACGCCGTGGAAAACGGTCAGTTCAGTATTTAACGGAGGTATTATTATGAATGTAAATTTTAACGGTTATGGCGAAAATGCCGCAACATTTATTGCAGACAAAACAATTACGGAGGCAGGCGTGCCTGTTAAGATGAAGGACAACGGCACAGTTGCAAAATGTGACGCAAGCGAGAATTTTTGCGGTGTGTGCGTAAGCGTGAGAGGCGGTTATGCGGTTGTTCAGCTTTCGGGCTATGTAAAGGTTAAGAGCGACAAGAAAATCACCGTCGGCTACAAAAAGCTTTCTGCAACGGCAGTCGGTGGCGTGTCGGTTACAACAACCGGCAGAGAGTACCTTGTGCTTGACTCAACAGACACTTCGGTAGGATTTATTCTTTGATAAGGGGAGGAAGATATTATGGCAAATTTTGAAAATATTACAATTGAAAAGGGTATGTATCAGACAAAGGGCGGAATTTCGGGCGCACTTGAAAAGCTTGATCCGTCAGAAAATTACAGAGGTACTGCACTTGAGGGACTTGACGCATTTTCCCGTCAGCTCAAACGCTTTGACATTAAGGTTAAGGGCAGAAACAGCGACTGTGTTGAAAAGTTTTTTCAGAGTTCAAACTCTGCGGCACTTTTCCCCGAATATGTGAGCAGAGCCGTTATGCAGGGCATGGAGAGAGCGGATATTCTCCCAAATCTTGTGGCAACCGTGACAGACATTGAGGGTATGGATTACCGCAGTATTGCATCTGTTCCGAGTGAGGATGATAAGAGCCTTAAACTCGTCGGCGAGGGTGCAAAGATTCCGCAGACTGAGGTTAAGACAAGAGAAAACCTTGTTAAGCTTCACAAGCGTGGCAGAATGCTTGTTGCATCATATGAGGCACTTCGCTTTCAGCGTCTTGACCTCTTTACCGTAACACTCAATCAGATTGGCGCATATATTGCAAGAGCACAGCTTAAAGATGCGATTGATGTGCTTGTGAACGGTGACGGCAATGAAAATCCCGCCGGCACACTTGGTGTTGCAACAGGCGGCAAGGTTACATATGAGGACCTTTTAAAGCTCTGGACAGAGCTTGCTCCGTATGAACTCAACACAATTCTTGCGTCAACTCCCGAAATGCAGAAGATTCTTTCGCTCTCTCAGCTTCAGGATTCAAACGCAGGTCTTGATTTTCAGGCTACGGGCAGAATGATTACACCTCTCGGTGCAAGCCTTCTTCACACTCCTGAGCTTGAGGGCGGTAAGATTATCGGTCTTGACAAAAACTGTGCGCTTGAAATGGTTCAGGCAGGCGGTGTTGTTACAGATTACGACAAGCTTATTGACCGTCAGCTTGAAAGAGCCGCAGTTACCTGTACCGCTGGTTTTTCAAAAATCTTTACAGAGGCGTCAAAGGTGATGAGCTGTTAAGGAGGGATTGCCTTGAACATTGCAAACATTACAAAGCGTTTTGCCTTATACAGCGGTATTGACGGTGCTGAAGCATACAAATGGAAAAGCATTATTGACGATGCGGTTGTGTATGTTAATTCGATTGTTACGAAGGAAAATCTTTCGGAGGATGACGAATTAAGACTTGAAAACCTATGTGCCGTTTACGCTTTTAAGTTGTATTCCCTTTGCAATGATGACAGCATTTCTTCTTTTTCCGCAGGTGATTTGAAAATCTCATCATCTGCGGACGGCGAAAGCCGAGCCGAAAAGCTGTGGAGGGAATATGCCGACAAGTCGCAGGACCTTATCGGCAGAGAAAAATTTTTGCTTGGGGTGATATGATGAATATTTCACCGTCTATCGGGAAAATATTAAACAGATACGGCTGTGATGTTACCGTTAAAAACGGAGATGAAACGGTTAAGACAAAGGCTTTTATTTCACCTTTGAGATACAACTTCAATCAGAATTATGAAAGTGTGCGGCATAAACTGGGTATGAGAAAAACGAAGCTGTTTTTGTTTATTGCACCGCCCGATGTTTTGCTTAATTCGGAAAAAAGCGTAATAGAAAGTGAAAACGGTAAATATACTGTTAAAAGGTGCGAAAAATATTATGTGCAGGATAATCCGATTTATGTCAGGGCTGTTCTGTGTGCGTACAGAGAAGAAACGAGGGATGATTTTGAATAGAATTGAGAAACAGGTTGACCGTATTATTGCAGGCTTAAAGATAAATGAGGCTTTGAAAAATGTCAGGTTTATAAGAGAGTACGGCTCTGATGAAGCACCGTCACCGGTGAACGGAATGACTGCCGTTGTGTCGGTGAGAGATATGTCAACGGAGAAGAGCTATATCGGCGGATACCTTTCACCGTCTATCAAGGGCGAAAGCTACAGCGCAGGCGTTGAAATCAGGGTGTATGCTCCTGCAACCGAGAACGGAAGCGGTCTTTCGGAGGTTGTCAGTGAAATTCTTCTCGGACTTAAAACTGCCGACGCTGAAAAGACGATTACCCACAGTGAGGCGGCTTCAATTGAATTTGACCCCGATATGAACGCAATTTACAGAACAGTAAGCTTTAATATGGAATTCTGTCTTTGCGAGGAGGTTTAAATGGACGGCTTTGAGTTTGAAAATTGCGGAAAAGCCATATTGAAATGTGAGGGGAAAATTCTCGGCGGCGTTGAAAAGGCAACCTGTACAAGAAAGAACTCCTTCACGGAAATCAAGGAATTTCTCAATGACAAGCCCGTTGAGAGGATTGTTTCAAATGAATGGGAACTCACATTTGAAATGAGGCTTACTGACGAAACTCCGTTTTTGGAGCGTGACAGCTTTAAAAATCTTGAGCTTGACCTTGCGAAGAAGAAAATTGTTTACACGGATTGCAAAGTGCTTGAATTTTCAAGCGTTACTCAGGGCAGCGGAAGTATTCTTGCAACCGTGAAAATCAGTGCCGACGAGAGGAAAATTATATGAATGATAAAAATTCAGACGAACTTTACAGGCTTGCGGAGTCTGAGAACGGCGGTAAAGATACCGAGATGTTCGGTGAATTCCTTGAAAGGGAAAGCCGCCGTTACAGCCGCAGGCTTGATGAAGAAGAGGAGGCGAAAAGCCGATGAAACCGGTGCCGATGAAATTCGGTGAATATGTGTGGCATCATAATCCGCAGAATATCAGCTTTGAATGTGACAAGAGCGTTGCAGAAATGAAAAGTCCGTTCGGCGAATCTTCCGTTCAGGATATGGGGCGGAAGAATATGAAAATCAGCGGTTCGGGACAGCTGTACGGCGAGGATTGTGCCGAACAGTTTGAAAAGCTGTTTGAGGTGTTCAGAAACAGCGGAAAGGAAGTGCTTTCCGTGCCGAGCCTGCCGAGCGTTTATGCTGTGTTTGAAAAGCTTGAAATAAAGGGCGAGCCAAAGCCGAATGTGCTTGAATACAGCTTTGTATTCCGTGAGGTTATGGAGAAAAAGCAGAAAACGGTAATTACATATTTTGACTGTGAAAACGGACAAACCCTGTGGGACATTGCATACAAAACAGGGGTGAAAATTGACGAGCTTGTGCGGCTGAATCCCGATGTTAAGTTCCCCGATGATGACCTTGGAACAAGGAGGGTGAGGCTGTGCTGACTTACTTTTTTACGGACAAAAACGGCATAAGGTGTAAAATTAAAAATGTCCTTACTGTTGAAATTTCGGCAGATGTCGATGTGCCTGCCAATGAGCTTGTGCTGACTGTGCCGTATGACAGAAAGTACAGGAATGTTGATATGCTTGAGGCTTATGACGGCAAGTCGCTTGTATTTGTTGGGCAGGCGGACGAGATTGTCAGCATTGTGAGAACCGACGGTGCGATTGTAAGGCTGAGTGCAAGGAGTCTTGCCGGAAGGCTTCTCGACAATGAGGCGGAGCCTGTTACATATATAAATCCTGCGGCAAAGTTCATTTTTGAAAGGCATTTAAAGCCGTTCGGAATTGTCGGTTATGACGGTGACGAACATCCGTTTATGGGCACAATCAAAATTGAAAAGGGTATGACCGAGTGGCAGGTGCTTGAAAAATTCTGCAACGGCAGATACGGCAAAGGTCCGAGAATTACGGGTGCGGGATTTGCCTTGATGTGCGGAACTTACGGCGGTGCAGAGCCGATTGTGTTCGGCAGAAACGGAGTAGGCTACACATCTCTGCGTGAGTACATAAAGCCGTGCAAGGTGATTTCGCAGGTCAAACTACGCACCGAGGAATACGGCGGTTACAAGAGTGTTGTCGGCAACGGCAGTGCTGCCGACAGAATTAAGAGAGTTAGATATGTAAACGCTTTTCTCGACAACAACGCGGTTAAAACAGCCGACAGAATGATTGAAAACGGCAACAGGCAGAGCTTTGAAATAATGCTTGAATGTGCAGAATGTCTGTGCGGAGTTGTCGGCAGAAGGGCTGTGATTGATGACTCTCTCCTTGGAAAAAGAGAGGGCTTGGTTGTGAAAAGCATTAAATATTCACTTGGGAAAAACGGTGAAAGCACAACGGTTGTGCTTGGAAAGGAGAACGGCGATGTGGCTGATGAATTACATAACTAAAAATTCGATTACCGCTCCTAAGGCGGAAAGAGGCGGTGTGAAAAGTTCGGGAAACACCGTTTCGGTTGACTCTTCGGAAGAACACAGGGGGATAAAATGTTGCGTGCCATACGGCTTTGCAAGCGTTGTTCCGGTTGGAGAGTCGGCGGTTGTATTGCCGCTTGCCAACGGTGAAGTGAGCCTTGGTGTGCTTGCGAAAAATGTTGAGCTTGATGAGGGCGAGGTTATGCTCTCGTCAAAGGGCGGAGCGAGTATTGTGCTGAAAAATGACGGCAGGGTTCTTATCAACGGCAAGGCGGTGTAGAATGAGGGATATAATGATAAAAAACGGTGACACAGTTATCAATTCTTCGGGCAGTACGGTGCTGCTTGAGGGGCTTGACGCAAAATTTCAGCAGGCTGTGATTTGTATTTCGGCAAAGCTCGGCGTATTTGTTTATGACCGAGAACTCGGTTCGACTGTTGCTTTACAGAGCAAAACGCTTTCGGCAAAACAACTTGAACTGCTTGCCAATGAATCGCTTGCCGAAATGGAAAACGCCTTTGCAAGCATTAAGGATGTCGGCAGAAAAATTACAATTGACCTTACGGTTGACGGAATTACAAGGGAGGTACAGATAAATGGATACATATGACGAAATTTACGGCAGAATGAAGAATGTATATGAGCAGGAAACAGGCGACAGTTTTAATGAAAAAAGCGATATTGCAATCAGGCTCAAGGTGCTTGCGGGCGAGATTTTCAAGGTGCAGACAAACCTTGAGTGGTGGAAAAGACAGATGTTTGCAGTGAGCGCAAGCGGTGAATGCCTTGATAAACTCGCATCGCAGAGGGGAATTGAACGCAAAAAGGCGATGAAGTCAACGGGCGAAATTACATTCTATATTTCTCAGCCGTGCAGTCACGATATTATAATTCCAAAGGGCTGTGTTGTGGCAACGGCAGACCCTGTGCCTGTGAGATATGTTACAACGGAAGATGAAGAAATCAGCGCAGGCAACACGCTTGTGAGTGTTTATGCCGAGGCTGAACAGGCGGGGAGTAACGGTAATATCGGGCTTGGTTGTGCGGTTGTTCCCGTGAGTGTGCCGACAGAGATTGAAACGGTTACAAACCGTGAAAAATTTACGGGCGGTTGTGACGCAGAAACGGATGACGAACTTCGCAAACGCATAAGGGATACATATGTCAACACCTCTAACGGCACGAATGCGGCATATTATGAACAGCTTGCATTCTCGGTTGACGGTGTGGCTAAGGCCTGTGCCGTCGGTAAGGTGAGAGGCTTTGGCACGGTAAATATTTATGTTACAGGTTCGGATGCCGCTGTCAGTACTGATGTTGTTGCAAAAGTTCAGGAAATTGTTGCAAAGCAGAGAGAGCTGAATGTGGATGTTCTTGTTGTCAATGCTCAGCGTACTGCTTGTAATATGAGTGTGACGGTTTATGCCGAGGACGGCTATTCTTCATCGGAGGTGAAAGCTCTGCTTTCAAAGGCTTTTGCGGATTATGTTAATTCAATTCCGATTGGCGGAACTTTTCATCTTGCGGAGCTGGGAGCAAAGCTCGTTGCAACGGGATGTATAAATAACTACACTTGGAATACCGATATGCAGGATGTGACAGCGGCAAAATCGCAGTGCTTCACAGTCGGTACGGTTACGATTGGGGTGAAGTGATGAACAGCTTTGAGTCGATGAAAACAAAATTAGAAGGCACGGGGCTTTATGATATTACGGCAAAATCAAATATCGGCGCGGAGCTTTTGGCATATGCAGAGGGACTGGATTCGGTGTTTGATATGCTTGAAATGATGGAACGGGAGCTGTTTATTGATACGGCAGAGGATTTCGGAATTGCAGAAAGAGAAAGGTTTGTCGGCAAGGTGCGTGAGGGGTATTCTATTGAAAAACGCAGAGATATGCTCAAAATTGCGGAGCAGAAAGTCGGCGGAAGGTGTACTCTCAATGATTTTAAACAGTTTGTCAGGGGCTACGGTGCGGAAAACTTTACAATAACGGAAATTGCACTCAAAAACCGTGTAAATTTGAAAATTTTTGACACAAAAACAGACGCAGAGAAAAAATATATCGAAAAATGTGTAAGTGCAGATTTTCCTTTACATCTCAATGTTGTGGTTTCATATGAAAAACCGTAAAAATATAATCATGCTTTGTCCGCACGGTTTTAATAAATTTTGCAATTTAATAAAACCCATTAAGATAACTAAATAACGGTTATCAAAAATGAAAATGACAGGTTGAAAATTTCAGCCTGTTATTTTTTGCGTTACAGCCGTTGCTTTCTCAACCTAAGCGGTTGTTTGTTTTGCTTTTCTTGCGTAAATATCAATATCGTGGTACAATACAAGTTATACTTGTGTGAATGATGGGGATGGAAATTTACTGCAAAGGATGATGACAATGAAAAATCTCTTACAAAGAGCGGGAAAGGCAATCAAAATCAAAAATATGCTTTTTCTCACAATTGCCGGAATTATCAATGCGTTCGGAATTACAATATTTCTTAACCCCGTAAACCTTTATGACAGCGGAATTTCAGGTACGGCTATGCTTGCCGCACAGCTTACCCCCGAAAGCCTGTCGCTTTCACTTTTTCTTATAATTTTTAACCTGCCGCTGTTTTTGTTCGGACTTAAAAAGCAGGGAAAGAAGTTTACATTTTACGCAATCTATACGGTTGCGGTTTATTCGTTTGTTTCGTGGCTGATAACCGATGTTCTGCCCGTTGATGTCAGTATGGCATCTCCGCTTGCGGGAACCGATTTGCTCCTTTGCGCCGTATTTGGCGGTGTGATTTCGGGTATAGGCAGCGGTCTTGCAATCAAATTCGGCGGTGCAATGGATGGCATCGAGGTTATGGCGGTAATCTTTGCGAAAAAAATCGGTGTATCGGTTGGCTCGTTCGTTATGGCGTACAACATTGTTCTTTATGTTGTATGCGGCTTCATTCTTCAAAGCTGGATTCTTCCGCTTTATTCGATTGTTACATATTTTGCCGCACTTAAAACGATTGACTTTATTGTTGAAGGTTTTGACAGGGCAAAGGCGGCAACGATTATTGCGTCTGTAAGCCGTTGCGATGAAATTTGTAACGCACTTTCGGAGGAATTTCAAAGCGGCGTTACCGTAATGCAGGCTCAGGGCGGATATTCAGGCAAGGACAAGGTGATGATTTACTTTGTTGTCAACCGTTTCCAGATTGGCAAGCTGAAGGAAATTGTGCGTGAAATTGACAAGAAAGCGTACATTTCAATTACGGAGGTTGCCGATGTTTTCAGCCGAAACGATTCGCTGTAAATAAATTTTAGTTGGTGTTTTATTTGACAAAATTACTTGTAAAGCTGTTCGTTAAAGACAGCGACAATTGCGATAATCCAAAGGTTAGAGCTGCCTATGGCAACCTTTCGGGTGTTTGCGGAATAATTCTTAACCTGGTACTGTTCGGAGGAAAATTGTTTGCCGGAATTGTTTCGGCATCGGTTTCCGTCATTGCCGACGCACTTAACAACCTTTCGGACGCAGGCAGTTCGGTTGTTACATTCCTCGGCTTTAAGCTTGCAAGCCGTCCTGCCGACAGAGAGCATCCGTTCGGTCACGGCCGATATGAGTATGTGGCGGGAATGGGTATTTCCGTTGTGATTCTTTTAATGGGCATTGAACTTATCAAAAGCTCAGTCGAAAAGATAATCTGTCCCGAGAGCGGTACGGCATTTTCAACGCTTTCGCTTGCAATAATGATTGCGTCAATTTTCGTAAAATTATGGATGTACTTTTTTAATTCGGGATTGTCGAGAAAAATAAATTCAACCGCACTCAAGGCGGCGGCACTCGATTCGCTGACCGACTGCATTGCAACCTCGGTTGTAATAATCGGATTGCTTATTTCTGCCTCAACAGGAGTTCAGATTGACGGTTGGCTCGGCGTGTGTGTTTCGCTGTTCATACTTTTTACGGGTGTCAGCACATTCAAAGAGAGCCTCTCTCCGCTCCTCGGCAAAGCGCCCGACCCTGAATTTGTTGATGAAATCAAGGAAACAGTGTTGAAAAATGATATGATTGTAGGTATCCACGATTTGATTATTCATGATTACGGTCCGGGCAGATGCTTTATTTCACTCCACGCAGAGGTACCGTGTGACGAGGATATCCTTGAAGCTCACGACGCAATTGACCTGACGGAAAAACAGCTTGAAAACAGGTACAACTGTTTTGCAACCATACATATGGATCCGATTGCGTCAAACGACGCGTTCACAAATGAGCTGAAAATGAAAATTTCCGAGGGCTTGTGTGAGCTTAATCCCGAATATTCAATCCACGATTTCAGGATTGTAAAGGGCAGTACGCATACAAATGTTGTTTTCGATATGGTTATTCCGTATGGACTTGACCTTACAGAAAGACAGATAAAACAGAGTGCAATCGAGAAAATCAAGTCGATTAACAATAAGCTCTATCCTATAATAAATGTTGAGAAATCTCTTTCGGATTAAATTGCCGGCAATAAAAAACAGAGACCATCGCTTTTGGCTGATGGCCTCTGTTTGCATATATCGGATATTTTGTATTTTTGCCTGCACACGGATTATATGCCGCTTGTCAGATAACTTAAAAATTATATTTTTTCGGGAAATTCAGGTTAAATTATTATCTGCCGAACTGCCGAAAATTTGCAAAACTACTGTGTGAATTAAAATTCTACGCCGATTCTGCCTGTGATGCCTCGGTCGTAGGGGTGCTTGATTTTCTTGAACTCGGTTACATAATCGCAGAGGTCAATCATCTTTTGCGACGGGTTGTGACCTGTCATAACAATTTCCATACTTGACGGAGCGTTGGTGATGAACTCAACAACTTCGGATTCGGTGAGCATTTCCGCATTGATTGCGTCAATGATTTCGTCAAATACGACCATATCATACTTTTCTGTTAATGCAAGTGTGACGCTGCGGTCAAAAATACCCTTAAAAATTTTTGCCGCCTGAGCCTTCTCCTTTTCGTTCATCTGAAATGTAAACTTGAGGTCGGCGGGGCAGAAGGTGAGCGTTACATTCTCGGTGTGGCTGAGAACATGGCGTTCTCCCGAAAATTCCGTCTTTAAAAATTGCACAAACAGCACCTTGAGGTTACTGCCTGCCGCCCTGACGGCAATTCCTATGGCGGCTGTGGTTTTGCCCTTACCGTCACCAAAATACAAATGCTTCATTGTCTGTCATTCCTTTTCATAAAACTGCACAATTGACAAAATGGAATCCCTTATATACAATAGTATAGAAAAAACATTTTCGTCTGCATAATTATAACATAAAATCGGCAAACGGGAGTATGTACAAATTAAACAAAATTAATTAAAAATATTTCAAAAACTTCTATACCGCTTATTTTGCCGAAAAGGTTGAAATAATGCGGTATTTCGTTTATAATAATGCTTGTGTGACTGCACAAGATATGCGATGAAGCGGGAGGTTGCGGCATTAAGCCGGTTTTTCCGTGGAGTATGTCCGATTTTAAACCGGGCGATTAAATTGAAACACAGAGCGATTGAGTGGCAATGGGGTTGCTTTGCCATAACTGCGCTCAAACGCTTTCAGAACTTCCCGGTTAACTGAATAGTTAAACGGGTTTTTTAATGCGGGGTGAGGAAACACCCGGCAGAGTTTCAAAAAAGTTTTGAAAAGCAACGCCCGCCAACTAACATTTTTAAGGAGGCGACGATAATGGCAGTCAAGGAAAAGATTAGAATAAGATTAAAGGGTTATGATCATCAGCTCGTTGATCAGTCTGCAGAGAGAATCGTGGCAACAGCTAAGCGCACAGGCGCAAGAGTTTCAGGTCCCGTTCCGCTCCCGACTGAGAAGCAGGTTGTAACAATTCTCCGTGCTGTTCATAAGTACAAGGACAGCCGTGAGCAGTTTGAAATCAGAACTCACAAGCGTCTTATCGACATCTTAAGACCGTCAAACAAGACAGTCGAGGCTCTTATGAGCTTAGAGCTCCCTGCCGGCGTTGATATCGAGATTAAGTTATAATCGGATACCAACCTACAAGCAGACAGGGTCATGTTGGGAAACCAACCAATAACCTATAAGGAGGATACAATTTATGCAGAAAGCAATCATCGGTAAGAAAATCGGTATGACACAGATTTTCGATGAAAAGGGAATCATGATTCCCGTAACTGTTGTTGAGGCAGGCCCTTGCGTGGTAACAGCCAAGAAAACAGTTGAAAACGACGGCTACGCTTCGGTACAGCTCGGCTACGGCGATGTTAAACCTCACAAGGTAAACAAGCCAATGAAGGGCTTCTTTGATAAGGCCGGTGTAGCACCAAAGAAAACTCTCAAAGAGTTCCGCTTTACAGACACAGACGCTTACAGCATCGGTGATCTCGTTAAAGCAGACGTATTCACCCCCGGCGACAAGATTGACGTAACAGGCAAGAGCAAAGGTAAGGGTACAGCAGGTGTTATTAAGAGATGGAACTTCCACCGTCTTAAGGAATCACACGGTACAGGTCCTTGCGTACGCCACGGCGGTTCAATCGGTGCCTGCTCATCACCTTCAAGAGTTTGGAAGGGTAAGAGAATGGCAGGTCACCTCGGCGCAGAACAGGTAACGGTTCAGAACCTCACAGTTGTTAAGGTTGACGCAGAAAACAACCTCATCGCTGTTAAGGGTGCTATTCCGGGTCCTAACAAGGGAATCGTTGTAATCAAAGATTCCGTAAAGGCTTAAGGAAGGGGGATTATAAATGCCAAATTTAGCAGTAGTAGATATGGAAGGCAAGAGCGTTGGCACAATCGAGCTTGCTGAGTCCGTATTCGGTATCGAACCAAATGCAGCTGTTATGCATCAGATGGTAGTTAGCTACCTCGCAGCACAGCGTCAGGGCACACAGTCCGCTCTTACAAGATCAGAGGTTTCAGGCGGCGGTAAAAAGCCGTGGAGACAGAAGGGTACAGGCCGTGCAAGACAGGGTTCAACAAGAGCTCCGCAGTGGACACACGGTGGCGTTGTATTCGCTCCGAAGCCAAGAGATTACAGATTTTCCGTAAACAAGAAGGTTAGAAGACTTGCTATGAAGTCAGCTTTCTCTTCAAAGGTTATGGAGAACGAGCTCATCGTTGTTGATTCAATCAGCATGGACGAGTACAAGACAAAGAAGATTGTTGCAATGCTCAGCGCAATCGGAGCTGAAAAGAAGGCTCTCATTGTTCTTCCTGAGGTTGACAGCAAGGTTATTAAATCAGCTAACAACATCCCCGGTGTTAAGACAGCTCAGGTAAACACTCTTAATGTTTATGACATTTTGAATGCTGACAAGCTTATCATCGTTAAGGATGCAGTAAGCAAGATTGAGGAGGTATATGCATGATAGCTCATGATATTGTAATCCGCCCTGTTATTACTGAAAAAAGTATGCTCGGCGCAGTTAACAAAATTTATACCTTTGAAGTTGCTAAGTCAGCAAACAAGATTGAAATTGCAAAAGCTTGTGAAGAAATCTTCAAGGTTAAGGTTGCTAAGGTAAACACAGTAAGCGTAAGAGGAAAGTTCCGTCGTCAGGGCAGAAACAACGGCGGCTACTCAAAAAGCTGGAAGAAAGCAATCGTAAAACTTACAGAAGACAGCAAGCCTATCGAATTTTTTGAAGGCATGATGTAATACTGACTCAGGTTCAGTATTGAGTCTGAAAACAATAATTCAGGCAGAATGTATGGGAAATGCCATATTCCCGCAAAGCCATCATGAGGAGAGTGAAACCAAATGGCCATTAAAGTATATAAGCCGACCATTAACTCAAGAAGAAATATGTCGGTTACAGATTATTCGGGTCTTTCAAAGGTTGAGCCGGAAAAAAGCTTGCTTGCTTCTTTAAATAAAAAGGCAGGTCGTAACAGCTACGGCAGAATCACCGTTCGTCACAGAGGCGGCGGCAACCGCAGAAAGTACCGTATTATTGACTTCAAGCGTCAGAAATTTGATGTTGAAGGTACAGTTAAAACATTAGAGTACGATCCAAACCGTTCTGCATTCATCGCTCTTGTAGAGTACACAGACGGCGAGAAGGCTTACATTATTGCTCCGGAAGGACTTAAGGTAGGCGACAAGGTAACAGCAGGTGCAAACGCTGATATTAAGCCCGGTAACGCACTTCCGCTTACAGCAATCCCTGTTGGTACATTTATCCACAATGTAGAGCTTTATCCCGGCAGAGGCGCTCAGCTCGCTCGTTCAGCCGGCAACATGGCTCAGCTCATGGCTAAGGAAAACGGTCTTGCACTTTTAAGACTTCCTTCAGGCGAGCTCAGAAACGTTCCTGAAAACTGCATGGCTACAATCGGTCAGGTAGGTAACACCGATCACGAAAATGTTAAGATCGGTAAAGCAGGTCGTAAGAGAAACATGGGTTGGCGTCCTACTGTTCGTGGTTCTGTAATGAACCCTAACGACCATCCGCACGGCGGTGGTGAGGGTAAGTCACCTGTTGGTCGTCCGGGCCCTGTAACCCCATGGGGTAAGCCCGCACTCGGCTACAAGACTCGTAAGAACAACAAGAGCAGCGACAAGCTTATCGTAAGAAGAAGAAACGGTAAGTAAGGCGGAAAGGAGCTAAAACATGAGTAGAAGTACTAAAAAGGGCCCTTATGTTCAGCCTGTACTGCTCAAAAGGGTTATCGAAATGAACGAAGCAGGCGAAAAGAGAATTCTCAAGACTTGGTCAAGAAGTTCAACAATTTTCCCTGAGTTCGTTGGTCACACATTTGCCGTTCATGACGGCAGAAAACATGTTCCTGTATATGTAACCGAAGATATGGTTGGTCACAAGCTCGGCGAGTTTGCTCCGACAAGAACATTCAAGGGTCACGCAGGATCAAAAACAAGCAAATAAGCGGAAGGAGAGTATTGCAGATGGAAGCAAAGGCAAATGCAAAATTTGTTCGTATTTCACCCCGCAAGGTTAATGTTGTTCTTGACCTCGTAAGAGGCAAAGATGTTAAGTATGCGGAAGCTGTTCTTAAGCACACTCCCAAGGCCGCTTGCGAGCCGCTTTTAAAGCTGCTCAATTCAGCTATGGCAAATGCTGAGAACAACCATGACATGGATGTATCCAAGCTTTACATTGCTCAGTGCAATGCAACAGCAGGCCCCATCCTTAAAAGAATTCGTCCGAGAGCACAGGGCAGAGCGTTCAGAATCAACAAGAGAACTTCTCACATTTCCCTCGTACTCAAGGAAAGAGAAGACGACTAAGGGGAGGTTAGATTATGGGTCAGAAAGTTAATCCGCACGGTCTCCGTGTCGGCGTTATTAAAGATTGGGATTCCCGTTGGTTTGCAAATAAGAAGGACTTCGGTGCTACACTCGTTGAGGACTATAACCTCCGTAAAACTCTGAAGGCTCAGCTTTACAACTTCGGTATCTCAAAAATTGAAATTGAGCGTGACGGCAAAAAGGTTAAAATCAGCATCCACTGCGCTAAGCCCGGTCTTGTAATCGGTAAGGGCGGTTCTGAGATTGAAAAGCTCAGAGCACAGTGCGAAAAGATGCTCGGCAAACCCGTTGCAATCAATATTGTAGAAGTTAAGGCTCCTGAGCTTGATGCACAGCTCGTTGCAGAAAGCATCGCTCAGCAGCTTGAAAAGAGAATCTCTTTCCGCCGTGCAATGAAGATGTCAATCGGCAACGCAATGCGTCGCGGCGCTAAGGGTATCAAGATTATGTGTTCAGGCCGTCTTGGCGGTGCTGAAATTGCTCGTTCAGAGCAGTACCACGAAGGTACTATTCCGCTTCAGACACTTCGTGCCGACATCGACTACGGCTTTGCAGAAGCTAACACAACCTACGGTAAAGTAGGCGTTAAGGTTTGGCTTTACAAGGGCGAGGTTCTTAACGAAGTTAAGTCAAGAAAGCCCCGCAGAGAAGGAGGCAGAAAGTAATGTTATTACCTAAGAGAGTAAAATACAGAAGAGTTCACAGAGGTCGTATGACAGGTAAGGCTCTTCGTGGTAACAAGGTTACTTACGGCGATTTCGGTCTTCAGGCTACAGAGCCTGCATGGATTACCTCAAACCAGATTGAGGCTGCCCGTGTCGCTATGACTCGTTACTGCAAAAGATTCGGTAAAGTATGGATCAAAATTTTCCCTGACAAGCCTGTTACAGCAAAGCCTGCTGAAACACGAATGGGTTCAGGTAAAGGTTCACCCGAGTATTGGGTAGCCGTAGTAAAGCCCGGCAGAGTTATGTTTGAACTCGGCGGCGTAGATGAAGCTACTGCAAGAGAGGCTCTTCGCCTTGCTGCAAATAAGCTTCCTATCAAGTGCAAGTTTGTTAAGAAAGAGGAGGGTGAGCAGTAATGAAAGCATCAGAACTCAGAGATATGTCAGTAGAAGAGCTTCAGACAAAGCTCACTGAACTCAAAGAAGAATTATTCAATCTTCGTTTCCAGCTTGCTGTTAATCAGCTCGAAAACTCATCCAGAATCGGTGCTGTTAAAAAGGACATCGCAAGAATTTCAACAGTTCTTCGTCAGATGGAACTTAACGGCGCTGAAGCTTAAGAGAGGAGGACTTAACAGTGAGTGAAAGAAATATGAGAAAAACTGTTGTCGGAAAAGTTGTAAGCGACAAGATGGACAAGACAATTGTCGTTGCAGTTGAAGACAGCGTAAAGCACAAGCTTTACAACAAAATTGTTAAGCGTACAGTTCGTTTCAAGGCACACGACGAAAACAACGAGTGTGGCATTGGCGACCGTGTAAAGATTATGGAGACCCGTCCTCTTTCTAAAGACAAAAGATGGAGACTCGTCGAGATTATAGAGAAAGCTAAATAAGTTTATTTTAGCGGCTTTGAGTAAAGGAGGAATTACACTGTGATTCAGCAGCAAACTATCCTCAAGGTTGCCGACAACACCGGCGCAAAGGAACTTATGTGCATTCGTGTACTCGGCGGTACCAGAAGGAGATATGCCAACATTGGCGATGTAATCGTAGCCTCGGTTAAAAAGGCAGCACCCGGCGGTGTTGTTAAAAAAGGCGACGTTGTAAAGGCTGTAGTTGTTCGTTCTGCAAAGGGCGTCAGAAGAGAAGACGGTACTTATATCCGTTTTGATGAAAATGCAGCTGTTATTATTAAGGAAGATAAGAACCCGAAGGGTACTCGTATCTTCGGACCGGTAGCAAGAGAGCTTCGTGATAAAGATTATATGAAGATTCTTTCTCTCGCTCCCGAAGTACTTTAATTGGAGGTGTCACAATGAGTAAAGTTCATGTTAAAACAGGCGACACCGTTATCGTATTAAGCGGTAAGGACAAGGGCAAGACAGGTCAGGTTATGGCTGTAAGCCCTAAAGAAGGCAAAGTTATCGTAGAAAAGGTAAATATGGTTTCAAAGCATGTTAAACCCAAGAAGATGGGCGAGCAGGGCGGTATCATTAAGGCTGAGGGTGCTATGTACGCATCTAAGGTTCAGATCGTTTGCCCAAGATGCAAAAAGCCTACAAGAGTTGCTCATAAGTTCTATGAGGACGGCTCTAAGGGCAGAGTTTGCGCTAAATGCGGCGAAGCACTTTAAGGAGGAAATAAGATATGGCAAGACTTAAAGAATACTATTCAAAAGAAGTTGCACCTGCTCTTATGTCAAAGTTCTCCTACAAGAGCACAATGCAGATTCCTAAGCTTGATAAAATCGTTATCAATGTAGGCGCAGGCGAAGCTAAAGATAACTCAAAAGTAATTGACGCTATCTGTACAGACCTTTCTGCTATTACAGGTCAGAAGCCTCTCATCTGTAGGGCAAGAAAGTCAGTTGCTAACTTCAAAATCAGAGAAGGCATGGCAATCGGCTGCAAGGTTACATTAAGAGGCGAGAGAATGTATGAATTTCTCGACAGATTCTTCAATGTAGCACTTCCCCGTGTTCGTGACTTCAGAGGTATCAACCCTGATTCATTTGACGGCCGCGGCAACTACAACATGGGTCTTAAGGAACAGCTTATTTTCCCTGAGATTGACTATGACAAGATTGACAAGGTTCGTGGTATGGACATTTGCTTCGTTACCACTGCAGCAACAGACGAAGAAGCTCGCGAGCTTTTAAAGCTTATGGGCGCACCGTTTTCAAAGTAAGGAGGGATTGTTGTGGCTAAAACTTCGATGAAAGTAAAGCAGCAGAGAAAGCAGAAATTCTCTACAAGAGAGTACACAAGATGTAACATCTGTGGTAGACCACACGCCTACCTCCGTAAGTATGGCATTTGTCGTATTTGCTTCCGTGAACTCGCTTACAAGGGCGAAATTCCGGGTGTAAAGAAAGCAAGCTGGTAAGCAAGGGAGGTAAAGCATAATGCAGATTACAGATACAATTGCTGATTTACTTACAAGAATCCGTAACGCAAATTCAGCAAAGCATGATTCTGTTGAAATTCCCGCTTCAAACCTCAAGAAGTCAATTTGTCAGATTCTTGTTGACGAGGGTTATGTAAAGAATTTCACAGTTATTGAAGACGGCAAGCAGGGCGTTATTAAGGTAACACTCAAGTATACAGACGGCAAGACTCCTGTTATCACAGGTCTTCGCCGTGTATCAAAGCCCGGTCTTAGAATTTACAGTAATGCAGAAGATATGCCAAAGGTAATGAAGGGTCTTGGTATCGCCATCATTTCAACCTCAAAGGGTGTTATGACAGACCGTGAGGCAAGAAAGCAGCACATTGGCGGCGAGGTTCTCGCTTACATTTGGTAAGAGGAGGTGCGATAAATGTCTCGAATTGGAAGAAAACCTATAAATATTCCCGCCGGCGTTACAGCTTCAATTGACAACGGCGTTATCACAGTTAAAGGTCCTAAGGGTACACTTGATTTCAAGTTCAATCCTGCAATGACTGTTGAGATTAAGGGCGATGTAATTGAGGTTACCCGTCCAAACGACGCAAAAGAAAACCGTTCACTTCACGGTCTTACAAGAACACTTATCCACAATATGATTATAGGTGTTACAGAGGGTTATTCAAAGACTCTCGAAGTAAACGGCGTTGGCTACCGTGTTCAGAAGCAGGGTAACAAGTGCGTTATGAACCTTGGTTATTCACACCAGGTTATCGTTGAGGATACAGAGGACATCAAGATTGAAGTTCCCGATCCGAACAAAATCATCATCACCGGCATTGATAAGCAAAAGGTTGGTCAGTTTGCTGCCGAAGTTAGAGAAAAGCGTCCTCCGGAGCCATATAAGGGCAAGGGAATTAAGTACGCTGATGAAGTTATCCGCCGCAAGGAAGGCAAGGCCGGTAAGGGCAAATAATTAAGGAGTGAATAACAAATGGTAAGCAGACCAGATACAAAAAAGGCACGCGCAAAACGCCATAAGAGAGTCCGCAGCAAAATCAGCGGTACAGCTTCTTGTCCCCGTCTTTGCGTATTCCGCTCCACAAGCAACATCTATGCTCAGATTATTGACGATGTAGCAGGTGTTACACTTGCTCAGGCTTCAAGCCTTGATAAAGAAATCACAGGCAATGGCGGAAACAAAGAGGCAGCTAAGGCTGTTGGCAAGCTCGTTGCTGAGCGTGCAAAAGAAAAGAATATCGTTGATGTTGTATTTGACAGAGGCGGTAATATATATCACGGCCGTGTTAAGGAATTGGCCGAAGGCGCCCGTGAGGGCGGCCTCAATTTCTAAGGATTGGAGGAATAACTTTGGCTAAAACAGTAGAAGTAACAGGCGAATTAAAAGAAAGAGTAGTTACTATTAACCGTGTTTCTAAAACAGTTAAGGGCGGTCGTATTTTCAAGTTTGCAGCTCTCGTAGTTGTAGGCGACGGTAACGGAACAGTTGGTTTCGGTATCGGCAAAGCAGGCGAAGTACCTGATGCTATCCGTAAGGGTATTGAGGACGCTAAGAAGAACCTTATGAAGGTTTCTCTCAGAGGCACAACAATTCCACACGAAGTAATCGGCGAGTTCGGTGCGGGCAGAGTTCTTATGAAACCGGCTGCACCCGGTACAGGTGTTATCGCAGGCGGTCCCGTTCGTGCCGTTGTTGAGGCAGTCGGCATTAAGGACATCAGAACTAAGGCTCTTCGTTCCAATAATCCGTGCAATGTAGTTAGAGCTACTCTTGCAGGTCTTGGCGCATTGAGAAATGCTGAAGAAGTTGCTGCAATCCGCGGTAAATCCGTTAAGGAAATTCTTTAATAGGGAGGTTGTAAATTATGACAATTAAGTTAGTTAAGAGCCTTATCGGCTCTAAGAAAAATCAGATTGCAACCGCCCATGCTCTCGGTCTTAAGAAAATCGGTGATGTTACTACACAGCCCGATAACGCTCAGACTAAGGGTAAGGTAGCGAAAATCATTCACCTCGTAGAGGTTAGTGAAGCATAAGCAAGGAGGTGCGAACTAATGAAGTTACATGAACTTTCTCCTGTTGAGGGTTCTAAAAAGGACTCAAAAAGAATCGGCAGAGGCCACGGCTCAGGCTGGGGCAAAACTTCCGGTAAAGGTCATAAGGGCCAGAAGGCTCGTTCAGGCGGCAGCATCCGTCCCGGATTTGAGGGCGGTCAGATGCCTTTACAGCGTCGTATCCCTAAAAGAGGTTTCAACAATATTTTTGCAAAGACTGTAGTAGCAGTAAACCTCAGCACTTTGAACAGAAAGTTTGAAGACGGTGCGACAGTAGATATTGAGGCTCTTGTTAATGCAGGCGTTGTTAAGAACGGCTTTGATGCTGTTAAGGTTCTTGGCAACGGTAAGCTTGACAAAAAACTTACAGTAAAGGTTTCTGCTTTTTCCGAATCAGCTAAAGCTGCAATTGAGGCTGCGGGCGGAAAGGCAGAGGTGATCTAAGTGTTTAAAACAATTAAAAATGCTTGGTCACTCCCCGATTTAAGAAAGAAAATTTTATTTACTCTCTTAATCATTGTTGTATTCAGAATCGGCTCGGTTATTCAGGTTCCATTCCTGGATACTGCGGCTCTCAGAAGTGTTATGAATCCGGATGACTGGTCAAACACAATGCTTTCTTATATGAATACACTCTCAGGCGGTGCATTCTCAAACGCAACATTGTTTGCAATGGGTATTACCCCTTACATCAACAGCTCAATCATTGTCCAGCTCCTCTGTGTTGCTATTCCTCCGCTTGAGAGATTAGCAAGAGAAGGCGAAGCCGGCAGACGCAAAATCAGTGCAATCACTCGTTATGTAACAGTCGGTCTCGGTATTATTCAGGGTACTGCATATTACTTCTATCTTCTCAACAGCAAGGTAACTCTTTACAACAGCGGTTTTGAACTTTGGTTCTCAGCTATTGTAATTATCCTTGTTTTCACGGCAGGTACAGCCGTAATGATGTGGCTCGGTGAACAGATCAACAGCCACGGCATAGGAAACGGTATTTCCATTCTCCTTTTTGCAGGTATCGTTGCTCAGTTCCCACAGATTATCAACACACTCGGTCAGTATTGGGGTCTTGCTTTAAACGGCAGCACACAGTACTTCTTCCTTGTACCGCTTTGGGTTATTCTCTTTGTTGCAGTTGTATGGGTTATCACATTCATGCAGGACAGTGAAAGAAGAATCCCGATTCAGTACGCAAAGCGTGTTGTGGGCAGAAAGATGTACGGCGGTCAGTCAAGCCACCTTCCTATCAAGGTAGCACTCGGCGGCGTACTTCCAATCATCTTTGCAAGCTCAATTCTTTCAATTCCAAGTACAATCAACCTCTTCCTCAAGATTCCGGCAGGAGATGGTTTCTGGGGTGCATTCTTTGCAGCATTCAGCACTTCAGGCTGGCTGTACATGGTACTTTATTTCTTGTTCATTATAATGTTCGCTTATTTCTATACATCAATTCAGTACAACCCTGTTGAGATGGCTAACAATCTTAAGGCAAATAACGGTACGGTTCCCGGTATCCGTCCGGGTGCTCCGACAGCCGATTACATCAGAAAGATTTTGTCAAGAATCACTTTAATCGGTGCAATGTTCCTTGCTGTTATTGCTATGATTCCGCTTATCTACGGCGCTGCTTCAGGAATGGGTCAGATGTCAATCGGTGGTACATCAATCATCATCGTAGTTGGTGTTGCTCTTGAAACTGTTAAACAGCTCGAGTCACAAATGATGATGCGTCATTACAAAGGTTTTCTTGACTAATTGAGAAAAAAGGAGTATAATAGATGAACATTATCATGTTAGGTGCTCCGGGTGCAGGTAAAGGCACACAGGCCGCTGTACTTTGTGAACACTTTGGTATTCCCACAATTTCAACCGGAAACATGATCCGTGAAGCGCTGAAAAACGGCACTGAGATGGGCTTGAAGGCTAAATCCTTTATGGATGAAGGCAAGCTTGTTCCCGACGAAGTAGTAATTGGTATTGTAAAGGAAAGACTTTCTGCCGATGACTGCAAGAAGGGTTTCATTCTTGACGGTTTTCCAAGAACTATTCCTCAGGCTGAGGCTCTGGATAACATGGGTGTTGAGATTCAGCATGTCATCAACATCGACATTTCTGATGAAAAAATCATCAACCGTATGTCCGGACGCCGTGTTTGCGAAAATTGTGGCAGACCTTTCCACACTGTGACTTTAAAGCCCAAGAAGGAAGGCATCTGCGACGATTGCGGCGGCACCCTTGTTCAGCGCAAGGACGACCACCCCGATACCGTGCTTGCTCGTCTCGAAACATATCACAAAGAGACTGAGCCCCTCGTTTCTTACTATGAGAAGCAGGGTAAGCTTGTTACTGTAAAAGGACAGGATGATGTAGAAGCTACTACAAAGGCTATCCTTGAAGGTATAGAGGCTTAATTCATGGTTGTAGTTAAGACAGCACGGGAACTTTCAAAAATGAAAGACGCCTGCAGAATTTCTGCCGAGGCGTTGCGTGTTGCGGGAGAGGCTGTAAAGCCCGGCGTTACTACTTATGAAATAGATAACATTGTCCGCTCATACATCGAGAAACAGGGAGCAGTTCCCTCGTTTCTCGGTTACGGCGGCTTTCCTGCGAGTGCGTGCATTTCCGTTAACAATGTGGTTATCCATGGCATACCCAGTAAAGAACTCGTTTTAAAAGACGGCGATATAGTAAGCGTTGATGTTGGCGCTTTCTACGGGGGATTTCACGGCGACAACGCCTATACTTTCCCCTGCGGCAAAATCAGTGCTGAGGCACAGGCTTTGCTTGACGCCACAAAAGAGAGTCTGTATGAGGGAATTAAACAGGCTCTTGCCTTCAACCGTGTCGGTGACATAGGCAGCGCAGTTCAAAAGTATGTCGAAGCTCGCAGTTACTCGGTGGTACGAGATTTTGTCGGCCACGGCGTAGGTGCGAAACTGCACGAAGACCCAAGCGTACCCAATTACGGCACTCCGCACAGAGGAGTAAGGCTTATTCCGGGTATGACTATTGCCATTGAACCCATGGTAAACCAGGGCAGGTGCAATGTGCGTGTTCTTGATGACAAGTGGACTACCGTCACTGCTGACGGAAAGCTCTCGGCTCATTTTGAACATACTGTTGCAATAACTCCTGACGGGCCTAAAATTATGACTTTGTGCGATTAAAGGTGATTTTATGAACACAGTAAAAGGTAGTATAGTAAAGGCTGTGGCAGGAAGGGAAAAGAACGGCTTTTTTGTTGTTCTCAGCTGTGACTCCGTGTTTGCTTACATTGCAGACGGAAAGCGCAGAAAAATTGAGAAACCAAAAAAGAAAAAGCTGATTCATATTTCTCCTACAGGAACCGTGATAGAGGGTTCAATCAAGACCAATCCGCAGATAAGAAAAATTTTAAGCGATTTTAGAAAAAGCGAGGGTTGACAATATGTCAAAACAGGATGTAATTGAAATTGAAGGTATTGTTAAGGAAGCTTTACCGAACGCACAGTTCAAGGTAGAGCTGCCGAACGGTCACGTGATATTAGCTGTTATTTCAGGCAAGCTGAGGATGAACTTCATTCGCATTTTGCCGGGCGATAAGGTAAAGGTGGAAATGTCCCCCTATGACCTGACAAGAGGCAGAATTACTTGGAGAACTAAATAATCCAAAGTAAAAACACGACTTTTTAGAAAGGAATGATTATACATGAAAGTCAGACCTTCAGTAAAGAAAATGTGCGATAAGTGCAAAGTTATCAAAAGAAAAGGTAAGATTTTAGTTATTTGCGAAAACCCCAAGCACAAGCAGCGTCAGGGTTAATTTACCTAAGAAAAACAAAACTATATTTTAGAATTTATATGGAGGTGCAACTATATGGCTCGTATAGCAGGTGTTGACTTACCGAGAGATAAAAGAGTTGAGATTGGTTTAACCTATATCTACGGTATCGGCCGTAAGACTGCAGACGACATTATTGCTGCAACAGGTGTTAATCCCGACACTCGTGTCAGAGATTTGACAGAAGAAGATATTGCAAAGCTCAGAGAATACATCGAGCATCACTGCCGCGTTGAAGGTGACCTTCGCCGTGACATCGCTTATGATATTAAAAGACTTATTGATATTGGTTGTTACCGTGGCGTTCGCCACAGAAAAGGACTTCCTGTAAGAGGTCAGCGTTCTAAGACTAACGCTCGTACTCGCAAGGGTCCCCGTAAGACCATGGCTAATAAGAAGAAGTAAGGAGGGCAAAGGACTATGGCAGCACCAAAGGGTGGTAAGAAGGTTATCCGCCGTCGCCGTGAACGCAAGCACATTGAAAAAGGCGCAGCGCATATCCAGTCAACATTTAACAACACAATTGTTACTATTTCCGATACACAGGGCAACGCTGTTTCATGGGCAAGCGCAGGCGAGCTCGGTTTCAGAGGTTCAAAGAAGTCAACTCCGTTTGCCGCTCAGTCAGCAGCCGAGACAGCTGCAAAGGCAGCAATGGAACACGGCATGAAATATGTTGAAGTTTATGTAAAGGGCCCCGGTCAGGGTCGTGAAGCTGCAATCCGTGCATTGCAGACTGCAGGTCTTGAAGTAACTATGATTAAGGATGTTACTCCGATTCCGCACAACGGATGCCGTCCTCCAAAGAGAAGACGTGTATAGTATTTTAAAAGGAGGAAAATTCTACTATGGCTAAAAATATGCAGCCTATCGCTAAGCGTTGCAGAGCTCTTGGTATTTCACCTGCAGTTATGGGTTATTCCAAGAAGACTTCCAACAGAAATCCCGGCGGTAAGATGAGAAGAAAAAAGAGCGAGTACAGCATGCAGCTTACTGAGAAGCAGAAGGTAAAATTTATCTACGGCATCATGGAGAAGCAGTTCAGAGCTTACTACGAAAAAGCTGAACAGGCTGAGGGTAAGACAGGTGCTGTATTGCTCACACTTATTGAAAGAAGACTTGACAATGTTATCTTCAGACTCGGTCTTGCAGCAACAAGAAGAGAAGCAAGACAGCTTGTAAGTCACAGCCACTTTACCGTAAACGGCAAGAAGGTAAACATTCCTTCATACCTTGTTAAGGTTGGCGATGTAATCGAAGTTAAGGAGAAGAGCCGTTCAACTGCAAGATTCAAGGCAATCGCAGATGGCGAAACATCTTCAATTGTAACACCAAAGTGGCTTGAGAAGAACGAAAACCTTCTTGGCGGCAAGGTTGTTGCAGCTCCTCAGAGAGAAGACATCGACTTTCCTGTTGAAGAACACCTCATCGTTGAGTTGTACTCCAAGTAATCTTATATTTCACACGCAGATTACACACAGATGGGCTGCTTTTGCAGTCGCATAATGTTTAGGAGGATTCGCGAATGATAGAAATTGAAAAGCCAAGAATTGAAACCGAGGAATTAACCGAGGATGGAAAGTACGGCAAGTTTGTTGTTGAACCGCTCGAGCGCGGCTTCGGCAACACACTCGGCAACAGTTTGCGCCGTGTGCTGCTTTCCTCTCTTGAAGGCTGTGCTGTTACATCAATCAAGATTGACGGCGTTCTTCACGAATTTTCAACTATTCCCGGCGTAAAGGAAGACGTTACGGAAATTGTTCTTAATATGAAAAGTCTTGTTGCAAAGCTCCATGAAACAAGCCCTAAGGTTATCGAAATTGCAGCCGAGGGTCCCTGTGAGGTAAAGGCTGCCGACATCAAATGTGATGATGAGGTTGAAATTCTCAACCCTGAACTCCATATTGCTACACTCGGTGAGGGTGCTAAGCTCAATATGGAAATCACAGTTGACAAGGGCAGAGGATATATTCCTTCGGAGCGCAACAAGCAGTTAAGCGGCAACAATGTTATTGGCGTTTTGCCGATTGATTCAATTTATACTCCCGTGTTAAAGGTAAACTATACAGTTGATAACACTCGTGTAGGTCAGATTACCGACTATGACAAGCTCACTTTGGATGTTTGGACAAACGGAGTTATCAATGCTCAGGAGGCTGTTTCTCTTGCAGCAAAGGTTCTTACCGAGCACCTTAACCTTTTTGTAAACCTTTCCGACAAGGCTTCAAGTGCCGAGGTTATGGTTGAGAAGGATGACAAGGGCAAGGAAAAGATTCTTGAAATGACAATTGAAGATCTTGATCTTTCAGTTCGTTCTTTCAACTGTCTCAAGCGTGCAGGCATTAACACGGTAGAGGATTTGATCAACAAGTCCGAAGAGGATATGATGAAGGTGCGTAACCTCGGTAGAAAATCTCTCGAGGAAGTAGTACAGAAGCTCAATTCTCTCGGTTTTAGTCTTCAGAAGGAAGACGAATAAACTTCCCAAGTCTTTGACAGTTGTTCTGTCAAATTCTTACCAATAAACTCAACGGTAAAGGAGTGAAAGAAATGCCAGGTACAAGAAAATTAGGAAGAACTACTGCACAGAGAACTGCAATGCTTCGTGCTATGGTTACTTTCCTTTTGGAAAACGGCAAAATTGAAACAACTCTTACTCGTGCCAAGGAAGTTCAGGCTATGGCAGAGAAGATGATTACTACAGCTAAAGAAGATACTCTTCACAACAGACGCCTTGTTTTGGCTTTTGTTACTAAGGAAGATGTTACAAGCAAGCTCTTTAAGGAAATTGCTCCAAAATACAGCGACAGAAACGGTGGCTATACAAGAGTTACTAAAATCGGTCCCCGTCGCGGTGACGCAGCTGAAATGGCAATTATCGAGCTCGTTTAATTCTTTTTAAGTTTATACAAGTTCAATTTCAGGGACTGTGAAGAGATGAAGTCCAAGGCTTCGTCCTTCGCAGTTCCTTTTAATTTTTGCGTAAAAGTACGGGCGGATATTATATAATGATATATAAAACCCAAAAAGGGCACATAACCGTAATTATTTTCGGTTATGTGCCTTTTTTTCTTAGACTGTGCTTTTTACACTTCGGGAGGATAAAACAGATTGCCGCTGAGTTACTGCTTTGCAAACTGACTGTTATAGAGTTTGTTATAGAATCCGCCTTTGGCGAGCAACTCCTCATGTGTGCCTTGTTCAATGATGTTGCCGTCCTTCATAACAAGGATAACATCGCTTTCCTTGATTGTTGAAAGTCTGTGGGCAACAACAAAGCTCGTCTTGCCCTTCATCATCTTGGCAAAAGCCTTTTGAACACGGATTTCGGTAAGGGTATCAATTGATGAAGTTGCCTCGTCAAGAATAAGAATTGACGGGTTTGTAAGCATCGCCCTTGCAATACACAGAAGCTGTTTCTGTCCCTGACTGAGATTACCGCCGTCCTCGCTGATTACGGTGTTGTAGCCGTCAGACATACGGCGGATGAATGAGTGCGCATATGCTGCCTTTGCGGCGGTAATAACTTCTTCTTCGGTTGCGTTTTCGTTGCCGTAACGCAGATTTTCCATAATCGTTCCGTTGAACAGCCAGCTGTCCTGAAGAACCATTCCGTAGCATTTTCTGAGGTTGTCACGGGTGATGTCCATAATGTCAACACCGTCAATGCTGATTTTGCCGCTGTCCGTGTCATAAAATCTCATAAGAAGATTGATGAATGTTGTCTTGCCGCAGCCTGTCGGACCGACAATGGCAATGTGACTGCCGCTCTTGACATCAAGCGAAAAGTTTGTGATGAGCGGTTTTTCCTTTGTGTATGAGAAGTTTACATTCTCGATCCTGACATTGCCTTTGCAATGCTCAAGCTCTTTTGTACTGTTGTCGGGAATTTCGTTATCAGCCTCAAGAACCTCAAAAACCCGTCCTGCCGCCGCAATGCCTGTCTGCAACTGCGTGAGTACGCCTGTAACCTCGTTAAACGGCTTTGTGTACTGATTTGCGTAGGTGAGAAAGCATGATAACTGTCCGACCGAAAGTGTGCCTGCAACGGCAAACAGAGCACCCATAATGCCTACTGCGGCATAAACCAATGCGTTTACGAATCTTGTTGACGGGTTGGCAAGTGCGCCTGCAAACTGCGCCTTGAATCCCACTTCAAGAAGTTCATCGTTGTATTTTTCAAATTCTTCAAAGGCTCTGTCCTCATATGAAAAAGCCTTTACAATTCTCTGATTGCCGATATGCTCCTCAACATATGACGAGATGTCACCGTTGAGTGCCTGTTGACGGGTAAAGCGGTTGTGCGTCATCTTGCCGATGAATGCCGCAACAAAGAGCGAAAGCGGTGTGAGAACAACAACCACAAGGGCGATTTTCCAGTTGATTGTCAGCATAAATACAAGCGTGCCGACAATGGTAACAATGCCCGAAAAAAGCTGTAGAAACATCTGTGTAAGACCGTCACCAACTGCGTCAACATCGTTGATTACTCGGCTGATAAGGTCGCCGTGAGGTGTTGTGTCAATGTAGGATAGGGGAACTGTGTTGAATTTTTCAAAAACCTCTCTTCTGAGGTCACGAACAGTGCGGTAGCTGACAATGTTGGTAAAGTAGGTCATAATCCACTGGAAAAGTGCCACACCGCCGATGCCTACACCGATATATACAAGAATCTGAATAACGCTTGCAAAGTCAACATTGCCCTTGTCAATGATGTTGTCGATTGCGTTACCTGTGAGAACAGGAATATAGAGCGTGAGCGAAACGCTGATGATTGCGCTCACAAGAGCTAAAATCAGATAAAACGAATACGGCTTTATTTTTTTGAGTACCTTTTTTACAGAGGAGGATTTTTTTGCTGAATTTTTCATCTTTTTGCCTCCTCTTCACTAAGCTGTGAAAGACAGATTTCACGGTAGGTTTCGCAGCTTTCAAACAGTTCATCGTGCTGACCTTTGCCTACAATTCTGCCGTCATCAAGCACAAGAATAAGGTCTGCGTTCTTAATTGTTGAGCAACGCTGTGTAACGATTATTACGGTCATATCCTTTGTGTTTTCACGCAAAGCCTTTCTGAGTGCCGCATCTGTTGCAAAGTCAAGAGCCGAAAAGCTGTCGTCAAGAATGAGAAGCTTCGGTGAGCCTGTGAGT
The DNA here is from genome assembly GCF_002834225.1 of Ruminococcus bromii. Taxonomy (GTDB): domain Bacteria; phylum Bacillota; class Clostridia; order Oscillospirales; family Acutalibacteraceae; genus Ruminococcoides; species Ruminococcoides bromii. The sequence goes on from NZ_NNSR01000013.1 coordinate 51,379, forward strand.
GCTCTGGCAATGCAAAGTCGCTGACGCTGACCGCCGCTGAAGTTCTTACCTCCCTGTTCAACAAAGCTGTCAAGCCCTTTGTTCAGCTTGCTTACAAACTCGTATGCCTGTGCAATTTTGAGAGCCTTTATAATATCCTCGTCAGTTGCATTTTCGTTTTGCCATTTCATATTGTCACGGATTGTTCCCTTGAAAAGAATTGACTGCTGAGGAACAATACCAATCTGTGAACGGAGCTGTAAGAACGGATAGTCCTTGACATTTCTGCCGTCAACGCTTACAGTACCCTGCGTTGCATCGTAAAAACGGGGGATAAGGTTGACAAGCGTACTTTTACCGCAACCCGTACCGCCGATAAGACCGACCGTCTGACCGCGCCTGATTTTAAAGCTGATGTCCTCAAGCTCATCATCACCCGTGCCGTATGTGAAGTTTACATTGTCAAATTCGATTTTCGGAGTGCTTTCGCTCTCTGAAATTTCAATGTTCTCGGTAGTGCTTTCACACACACTCGGCTGAGTTTCAAACACTTCGTTAAGTCTTGCCGCACTTGCACTTGCTTTAGTGAGAAGGACAACAAGGTTTGCAACAACAATCATTGCAAGCAAAATCTGCGTCATATAGTTTACAAGGGCAATGATGTCACCCGAAAGCATTCCGTTGCCTGCGTTTACATTCTGAGCGCCAAACCAAATGATGAGAATAATTGCAGCATTGGTGATGATGTAGGTGACAGGGCTTAAAAGTGCCGAAAGAATGCTTACTCTGATCGAAGTTTTAGCCAAATCCTCGGTTGAATCGTCAATACGCTTTTTCTCATTTTTCTGCTTTGAAAAGGCTCTGATAACCCTGTTGCCCGAAAGATTTTCACGGCAGATAAGGCTGATTTTGTCGAGCTTTTTCTGCATCTTTTCAAAAATAGGAATACTCTTTGTCATAATGAGGTAAAGAGTAACGGCAATCAATATAGCTGCAATGAAGAAAATAATTGACATTTCAAGGTTGATTGTCATTGCCATAACCATTGAACCGATAACAATAAACGGTGCTCTGGTGAGCAGGCGGATAGCCATTGCAACAGATTGCTGAACTTGATTGGTGTCATATGTGATTCGTGTTATAAGTGACGGAGTGCCGAGCTTGTCCAACTCTGCGTGAGAGAGTTTGTTGATGTGCAAAAACAAATCTCGGCGAAGTCTTGTTCCCACACCCTGAGATGCCTTTGATGCAAGATACTGACACACGAGTGCACTGCAAAGTCCTACAGTTGCAAGAATAACGAGCATACCGCCCATTCTCCAAATGTATGCCGTGTCGCCGTTTCGCACACCGTTGTCGATGATTCCTGCCATAACAAGCGGAACGAGCAATTCCAAAATTGCCTCAAACAGCTTGCAAAGCGGACCGATGATACATTCCTTTTTGTAGTATGCAAGATATCTTCGTAGCTTAATCAAATTTTCCCCTTCTCTGCCATATAATTAACAATACATAAGTAATATTATTTTACACCGATTAACGATATTTTACAACTTAAATTTTGCGTTGCGGGAATTTGCGACATTTATACGCTTTGTATATACTATAATGTGTGTGCCTTTACTTGCGGGCGGATAAAGTTTTGTGCTAACACAAAAAAGCCACCGATAAAACATCGGTGGCTCTGTATATAATCAGTAAAATAAATTACTTAATAAGGCTTGTGCCGTCCATTTCTTCGGGCTGCTCGAGTCCCATAATTTGGAGCATTGTCGGAGCGATATCGGCAAGTCTGCCGCCCTCACGAAGCTCGCAGTCGTAGTTTACTACGCAGAAAGGAACAGGGTTTGTTGTGTGAGCAGTAAACGGTGAACCGTCCTCTGCAACCATCTTATCTGCATTGCCGTGGTCGGCTGTGATAAGAGCAACACCGCCCATTTCTTTGATTGCGTCAACAACCTTGCCAACGCAGGTGTCAACAGCCTCAACAGCCTTTACGGCTGCCTCGAATACGCCTGTGTGACCAACCATATCGCAGTTAGCATAGTTGAGGATAATCATATCGTACTTACCGCTCTTGATTGCCGGAACAAGCTTGTCTGTAACCTCGTAAGCACTCATTTCAGGCTGGAGGTCATATGTTGCAACAGCAGGTGACTTAACAAGGATTCTGTCCTCGCCGGGATACTGCTTTTCAACACCGCCGTTGAAGAAGAATGTTACATGAGCATACTTTTCTGTTTCTGCAATTCTGAGCTGTGTCATGCCCTTGTCTGATACATACTCGCCGAGTGTGTTCTTGAGAACCTCTGGCTTGAATGCAACTTCAACATTAGGCATTGTTGCATCATACTGAGTCATGCAAACAAAGTTTACGGGGAAGAAACCGTTCTTTCTTTCAAAGCCCTTAAAATCAGGGTCAACAAATGTTCTTGTAATCTCTCTTGCTCTGTCAGGACGGAAGTTGAAGAAGATGATGCTGTCGTTAGGCTTAACTTGAGCACCGCCCTCAATAACACAAGGAACAACAAATTCGTCTGTTACGCCGTCATTGTAAGAGTTCTTAATTGCGCAAACAGGGCACTCTGCCTTGTTGCCCTCACCATATACCATAGCGGCATATGCCTTTTCAACTCTGTCCCAGTTGTTATCTCTGTCCATTGCGTAGTATCTGCCCTCAACTGTGGCAACCTTGCCTATGCCGATTTCTTTGAGCTTGTCAAGAAGCTTGTCAGCATATTCAGCGGCACTTGAAGGCGGAACATCACGGCCGTCAAGGAATGCGTGAATGTAAACATCTTTAAGACCCTTTTTCTTAGCAAGTTCAAGAATACCGTAGAGATGCTCAATGTGGCTGTGAACACCGCCGTCTGAGAGAAGTCCCATAAGGTGAAGTGCCGTGCCGTTCTTGAGAGCCTTGTCCATTGCATCAACAATAGCCTCGTTATCTTTGAGCTTGTCCTCGTTGATAGTCTTTGTAATTCTTGTGAGTTCCTGATAAACGATTCTGCCGGCACCCATATTTGTGTGACCGACCTCAGAGTTACCCATCTGACCGTCAGGAAGACCTACATCCATACCCGACGCACCAATCTGTGTGAGCGGATTAGATGCAAAAAGCTTGTCAATGTTTGGCTTTTTAGCAGCCTTGATAGCGTTGCCTTTTTCGGGAGCAATACCAAAGCCGTCAAGAATCATTAAAATTACCGGTTTTTTCATTTTGCGTGTCCTTTCCATAAAGCATACACAATCTTGTTATGCAAAAAACAAAATCCAAAAGCCGATTACAGACTTTTGTGCCGTGCCCAAAAGGACACGGCATTGTGTTTGAATATACTGTTTAAATTACTTGCTTGCAGCCTTTACGATTGCGGCAAACTTCTCGGCAACGAGTGATGCACCGCCGATAAGACCACCGTCAACATTTGTCTTTGAGAGAAGCTCGTCAGCATTGCCGTCATTCATTGAACCGCCGTACTGAATTGTAACAGCGTCAGCAGCAGCCTGATTGTAAAGCTTAGCGATTGTAGCACGGATGAAAGAGCAAACTTCTTCAGCCTGATCAGCTGTTGCAGTTTTGCCTGTGCCGATAGCCCATACAGGCTCATAAGCGATAACAACATTCTTGAGTTCTTCTTCTGTTACATTGAAGAGGTCAAGCTTAATCTGTCTTGCGATAACTTCTTCTGTGATGTCGCACTCACGCTCCCAGAGGAGTTCGCCGACACAAACGATTGGCTTAAGACCTGCGGCAAGAGCAGCCTTTGTTCTCTTGTTTACAGTTTCGTCTGTTTCGCCGAAATACTGTCTTCTCTCGCTGTGACCGAGAACTACATATTCAACGCCCATTTCCTTGAGCATACCTGTTGAGATTTCGCCGGTGAAAGCACCGCTTTCAGCCCAGTGACAGTTTTCTGCACCGATTTTAACATTTGTGCCTTCTGTAGCCTCAAGTGCTGTTGCAAGGTCAACATAAGGAACACAAGCGATTACTTCACAACCTGCATCTTTTACGAGGGGAGTAATAGCGTTGAGGAGCTCTTTAGCTTCCTTTGGAGTTTTGTTCATTTTCCAGTTGCCTGCAATAATTGCCTTTCTCTTTGACTTATCCATGATAATTTTCCTTTCAGAATATGTTTTTAATATAATAAAATAACAGGGTTAAATCAGTAAGGGCGGAAAAATCCGCCCTTTTATTTGATTAAATTATTTGTCAGCGATTGCTGCGATACCCGGAAGAACCTTGCCCTCAAGATATTCAAGAGATGCACCGCCGCCTGTTGAGATGTGGCTCATCTTATCAGCAAAACCAAGCTGAATAACAGCAGCTGCGCTGTCGCCGCCGCCGATGATTGTTGTTGCGTCTGTGTCGGCAAGAGCCTTAGCAACAGCAATTGTACCCTTTGCAAGAGTCGGGTTCTCAAATACGCCCATAGGACCGTTCCAAACAACAGTCTTTGCACTCTTTACAGCGTCAGCAAAGAGTTCCTGTGTCTTTGTGCCGATGTCAAGACCTTCCATGTCAGCAGGAATCTTGTCTGAATCAACAACCTTAACTTCGATTTCAGCGTCGATAGGATCAGGGAAGCCTGCAGCGATTGTTGTGTCGATTGGGAGAAGGAGCTTCTTGCCGAGCTTTTCAGCCTTAGCCATCATTTCCTTACAGTAGTCAATCTTTGTATCGTCAACGAGTGAAAGACCGACTTCCTTGCCCTGAGCCTTGAGGAATGTGTAAGCCATACCGCCGCCGATGATGAGTGTGTCGCACTTTTCGAGGAGGTTTGAAATAACATTGAGCTTGTCAGCAACCTTAGCACCGCCGAGGATTGCAACGAACGGACGAACAGGAGTTTCAACGGCATTGCCGAGGTAGTTAATTTCCTTCTGCATGAGGTAACCTACTGCTGTGTCCTTGATGTGGTCTGTAACACCTACTGTTGAGCAGTGTGCACGGTGAGCCGAACCGAATGCATCCATTACAAATACATCAGCGAGTGAAGCAAGTTCTGATGAGAACGGCTCAAGATTCTTTGTTTCTTCTTTTCTGAAACGAGTGTTCTGGAGAAGAACAACATCGCCGTCTTTCATTTCTGCAACAGCCTTTTTAGCATTTTCGCCTACAACCTCGTCATCGTTAGCGAAAACAACATCCTGACCGAGGAGTTCCGAAAGTCTTACTGCTACGGGAGCGAGTGAGAACTTTTCTTCGGGACCGTTCTTCGGCTTGCCGAGATGTGAGCAAAGGATAACCTTGCCGCCGTCAGCGATAAGCTTCTTGATTGTAGGAAGAGCTGCTGTAATTCTGTTGTCGTTTGTGATTACGCCGTCCTTGAGCGGTACATTGAAGTCACAACGAACAAGTACTTTTTTACCTTTTACATTGATGTCATCAACAGATACTTTGTTGAGCTGCATAATATACATTCCTTTCGTGTAAGAAGAAATTTGTAAAAATTTAGTATTTTTACAGTCACCATTATTATATATCAAAAACCCCTTTTTATCAATAGAAAACTTTAAAAAATTCGCCTGTCGGGGTATTTTTTGCACTGTCTTTACAAATACTGATTTTAAGGAAGCTTATGAATATTATTTTTGTTCTTATGTCATATTGTTAAGGTCGCTCCACTTGTGGTTGTGAAGCTCGCCCTTGTTTTGCAAAGCAGGATAATCCCATTGCCTTAAAACTTCATAAGCCGCAATTGCAACAGAGTTTGAAAGATTAAGACTTCTTGCCTCGTCAATCATAGGCAGTCTTAAAGTATCATCGGGATGCTGCATTAAAAGCTCCTCAGGCAAGCCTTTTGTTTCTTTGCCAAAGAGAAGATAGCAGTTGTCGGGATATTCAACATCGCTGTGGCGGTGAGTTCCTTTTGTTGAAAAGAAAAAGTATTTTCCGCCCTTTGTTTTTTCAAAAAAATCGTCAATGTTTTCATAGTATGTGATGTCAAGCAAGTGCCAGTAGTCAAGTCCCGCTCTTTTGAGTTTTTTGTCGTCGGGTTCAAAGCCCATAGGCTTGACAAGATGAAGTCTTGTTCCCGTTGCGGCACAGGTTCGTGCCACATTGCCCGTGTTCTGCGGAATTTCGGGTTCAACAAGCACAAGGTTGAGAGTTGCCAAAAGTTATCACTCCAATTTTTATTATTCCATTCTTTTTCTGTTTAAATACATTTTAAATCGTAAACAATAATAATGCAAGTTTTTTTGACAAAGCCGTGTGACAAAGATGAAAAAACACACATTTTGTCAATGAATTTGCAGGATACGGAGGTGTGATTATGAATACAAGTCCAATGATGAATGTGATGAAAGGCGTTGCAATAGGAATGACGGCAGGCGTCTGCATGGGTATTGTCGGCAAAAATATGGTAGACAGCAACCCAAAACTCAAGAAAAAGGCAAACAAAGCCTTTAAGACAATGGAGTCAGTCCTCGACACCGCACAGTATATGTTCAGATAAAATCATATTCATCATAAACAAAACCCCGATTCAAACGAATCGGGGTGTAATTTTATACTCTCTTGTATGTGCTTTTCCTGAAAATCAATGTGTCGCCCGAAATATAATATTTGTGATAATCATTCAGGGCTTCCTCTTCGCTTTGAGCAAGGTCAAATGATGATGTGCCGTCCCATTCCATTGTGAATACAAGTTTTCCATCACTCATGACCTTGTATGACACAGGGTCAGCACTTGTCGGACCATGATAATCAATATCATTGCAAGAACCGTCATCATTAAAATACATTTTTGAATTTTCGCTAATTTGCCCATCGTCGTCAACAAATGCCCATATTCCGGTTATGCTGTTGTTACTGCAACCGCTTAATGACATAACCGCAAACAACATCGTAATTATACATAACACCATTGATATTTTTCTTAATTTTATCATATTGTTACCTCTGTTTACAGACTTGCCTTAATCTGTTCAATGACCTTCATAACAGATTTTTTTGGTACAGCGGCAACAATACCGTTAAGTGCCATTTCGTTTCCGCCAACACTACCGACACCTGCTTGTACCCAACCAGATACAATGAGCGTTGTATCTGTAAATTCAATTTTTATGTATTGCATAGCAGTCAAAAGTCCTGTACCTTTTTTCCATACAGTTTCGCCGTTGTAGGAAACTTCTTTAAAACCGTTTGCCTGCAAAATGTTTACAGCAGTGTTGTATGATTCATCAACACTGTTTCGCAGTGGCAGGTTAATAATTGTTCTTGCCATTATAAAAACCTCCGTCAATATTATTAAGTTTTTGGTGGCATCGTGGACATTCGTTAATACCTGCGGTAACATTAAGACCGCAATTTGGACATTTATTGTTATTTCCTAAATTTTTAAGTGAATTAAGCTTATCCTCATTTTTCTTTTTAACAAAAGAAAATATAACCATAATAATTCCTACAAGCAGAATAATAAATGAAATTATAGCAACTGCAATAATTGTTTTTTCAAATGAAGAAAATGGAGATGTCCACGAATATCTTTTGTTTGTATTCACAGTAAATAACGAATATGCAAGTCCGCCAAAGCCGAGAGTTGTCAGAATATACCCAATAACAGTAATCACTTATTGCCTCCTTATTAAATTTTTTAGATATGAAGCTTCATTGATTCAATTATAACATTGCGTAATACAAAATGCAAGACAAAAGTAATACGCAATTTTTGTGTAAATTGCATACAATAGTAATATATAATGTAATACAGGAGCAGTTCACGCAATGAAAAAGTTTAAAATTCCGCAAATTCCCCAAACAACAAGCAAAAGTATACGATTTCCAAACGATGTGATTGATGAAGTGGAATCTGTCCTTGTCGGTACGGATTGCACATTTTCTGCCTTTGTTGTGGAAGCAGTAAGAGTAGCTCTTGAAAATTTAAAAGAAGAATCAGCCGAAGATGAGTAAACAAAACCCCCTATTCAAGTGAATAGGGGGTTATAATTTTGCATTTTATATTTAATTAAATCAGCTTGTGTAGCCGAGGGGGTCCATTTTTTCACCGTTGAGGCGGATTTCAAAATGGAGGTGAGGACCTGTTGAGTTGCCTGTTGAACCGACATAACCGATGAGGTCGCCCTGATTTACATACTGACCTGTTACTGCAACAAGTGAACTGCAATGACCGTAAAGTGTTGTGTAGCCACTGCCGTGGTCAATGATAACATAGTTGCCGTAGCCGCTGTTGTCACCGCCCGAGAATGTTACGGTACCGCTTGCGGATGCATAAATAGGCTGTCCGTAAACACCGCCGGCTGAAATGTCAAGTCCGCCGTGAAGTCTGCCCCAGCGTGTGCCGAAGGTACTTGTCAATGTATGTGTGTAGGGGAGTGGCCATGCAAACATACCCGATGAACCTGTTGTGTAGCTTGAAGATGAATTTGAACTTGATGAAGAACTGCTGTCTGATGAGGTTGATGATGAACCTGTGCTTGATGAAGTATCCTCAGCCTTGCCTTTTACAACAACTTCGTCAACTGCCTCTTTAATAGTTTTTGCGTCAGTCTGAACCGCATCGGTCTGAACACCGTCAACAAATGTAGTTCTTACCGTTACTTCTTCTTCGCCCTTAACGCCTTCGGTAGTTACCTTTTTGTATGAAGAAGACTTGTCCTCGTCATACTTAACCTTTGTGTCATAAGCTACATCTCTTGTGTAAACAATGTCTGTTGAAAGTGAGATTGAAAACTTGCCGTCTGCAAGTGCCATAACATCTTCTGCCGACACAAGGTCTGTACCGCTTGGGTTGCCTGTTACAACCTCCACCGAATTTGCAAATTCGGTTGTTGTTTCGTCATCGTAATCCTTGCGGTAATCAACAAGAACCTGATCAAGGTCTGCCTTAAGCTCATCAATCTCTTCTGTCGCACCGATGAACTTGCCGTCAATATAAAGACTTGCACATGACGGTGAAATTGTGTTGAGGTCAGCATATTCACCGCTGATTTCTGCGTAATCGGGAACTGCTTCATCACTTGTAGCTGCAGCAACAACTGCAGCAGCTTCTGTTCCGGTTCCGTTAGTATTTGTTTCTGGCACATCAAGAGCGCTTGCAACAGTAACGCACGAAAGTGTGATTGCGCTGAAACACGCAACAACCGCAAGCACAGCCTTCTTTTTAATCAATTTCTGTGAACGGACTGTTGACGGTGCAAGGTGCGCGTACTGCTTTTCACTCTTGAACGAAAGTCCGGATACAATTTCTCTTGCACTTTTGGTTGTGCCGATTCTTGATTCTCTGAACGCTCTGTCAATTGCCAACGCTTGTGTTTTTGCCGTTTTTGTCTTTTTCGGCACATTAACTGATTTGACTGTTGCAGACTTAAAGGAACCCTTCCTGTTCTTTATCGTCTGAGCAAGCTTTGCAGCGGAATTTTTTGAAACTCTTACAACCGATTTTGCACAAAATGTTGTTGCTCTTTTTACAAAGCGAACGGTTTTCTGTGCGGTTGTAAGCTCACGCTTGCAGGCTTTGCGTTTTTTTGTCGGAAGACTCTCGATTTCATTGAAACCTTCCAAACCAATGAACTTTGTCTCCAAAATAATTTCTCCTATCTCATTAACCGTTACATTTCTGTAACAAACACGATACCTTTATTATACCAAATAGTTACGAAATTGCAATATGAGAATTAAAAAATGTCACAATCAATAATATAATAGGGGAGAAGGTTACAAAAAACAGGGTAAAATCAACAATAATTCCCTATGTTAATTATACTTTAAGTTATCAACAGTATAATTTCTTAACAGAGAGTAATATTTATTCAACTCTTTCAGAGCGCCGTCAAGGTCGTGTTCAAGGTAGTTTCCGCATTCAATTGCTGTTGTTCCGGGGATTTCTCCCTTGTGCTCCGCACACTGCTTTATTGTGTCTTTTATAAGCTGTAATGCGTCCTCTTCCGACATATCACGAACGAGAAAATAAAAACCCGTTCTGCATCCCATAGGACCGAAGTAGATCACATTGTCGGCAAATTTGCTGTTGCGGGCATATGTTGCAAAAAGGTGTTCAATTGTGTGCATAACGGGATTTGGAAGATACGGCGGTGTGTTCGGCTTTACAAAACGCATATCATATGTTGTAATGTCGCCGTCAATTCTTGAAATGTAAACACCCGGCATAAGTGTGTTGTGGTTGATTGTAAAGCTTGCTATCTTTTTCATATATATTATCCTTTCTTAATCGTAATCGGCTATGTTTGTGAAACAGATGTTCATATCAACATCGCCCTCAATTCCGTCAACCTTGCCCGATGAGGAATATTGCCACATAGAAAACTGATAATAGAATGTAGGAACATTTGCGTATTCGCAGTACCAGATGTCAAAATCCGCAAGCTGAGTGAGGTCATATTTAAAGTAAAGCTCTTTGCTCGGAGAATAAATAATCGGTGTGTAGCCAAGCTCCTTTACACGGTTGCAGAATGCCTTTGCACAGGCTGTTGCCTGAGCAGCCGAAACGCCGTCGGTTCTTGCGTCATCATCTTTTATGATTTCCCAGTCATATGCAACGGGGAAGTCGATTGTTTCATCGCCGAGAAGTGACTTTATATAGTCAGCCTCTTCAATTGCCTCATCGTTATTGACCGCCTGCGAGAAGAAATACACGCCGACTTTAATACCTGCCGCTTTGGCACCCTTTATATATGAAAGGGCAGAGTCATCCGAGTACATTTTTCCGTCAGAACCGTAACCTCTTCCGCCGATGCGAACCATAGCAAAATCCACGCCGGACTTTTTAACCTTGTCCCAGTCGATTGTTCCGCTGTATGATGAAATGTCAATTCCCTCCATTGACGCAGGCTTGCCGTTTTCGCTGTAGTATTTGAATGTGTCGTCAGAGGTGAAGCTGTCATTGTTGAGTGTGTTTTTCGGCACACCGTCAAGCTCGGTAATCCAAATTTCTCCGAGAGTGCTGTCGTTTATATGTATTTTTTCGCCTGTTGTCTTGACCGTTGTGTCTGTGGCAACGGTCGCCGAGGTTGTACTGCCCGACTGCGAACTGCTTTCAGCGTTGTTTGAACAACCGCACAAAACCGAGGTAAGTGCAAGCATGGCAGCCGTTACGGCACAAATAGTTTTTTTCATTGATCTGCTCCTGTTAAAAGATTTTTAACGCTGAAAAATGTCGATTATACGGGCATTTTGCGTATCTGTTAGTCAGCATATCATAAAAAAGAGTTGATGTAAACAAAGAAACCGAAAATAAATATTGAAAATTTTGTGAAAATTAAGTATAATCTAAGGTATAAGTGTCACTCGCTCAAAAGGCGATGGCAGTCATTTGAGAATTTAATGATTACAGTGTTTTGCAGGAGCGATAAAGGGCGGTGAGCGAAATTGAAGAAAACAAAGGTGCATGGGTACCGTCACAAAACTACCGAAGAACTCGTCAAGGCAATTGACGAATGTACCTCTCTAAGTCAGCTTTTCGCTCTCATTCAGCACGAGCATATTACGATTCAGATGCTTACCCGTCCCGGTGCATCAAACCTTGCCCCAAAAATTTTAAGCCCGAAAGAGATAACAGGCAACCGTGACACCCCTTTTGAAAGACTGCAAAGGCAGGTTCGTGAGTCTGTTCTTGAGGACGAAAGGCGGCTTAAACAAAGTAAGCTGATTGCCGAGTGTGAACGCCTTTCAAAACTTAATAAAAATGACAAGATAAAGTAAGAGTAATTGGTGGAAGATTTTTGAATTTTTTTACTAAATACTCTTTATTTTTTCCAAAAAAACATATATAATCTAATTATCAAATACGATTGGGGATGGAATAAATGACATTCAAATTCAAACACGTTTTGGCTGTAATGCTCGCAGCAATCACCGTAGCTTGTTCCATTGTCGGAACAATAGCTGTTTCTGCCGCAGAAACAGGCACTCGGTATTCAACAGAAAACACCGTTTCATCTGATGTAGCGGATATGGATACTGAATCCACCAAGGCAACGGAAACTGCCAAGCCCTCACAGCCGTCAACAAAACCCACTTCAAAGCCTTCCGTAGTTCCTCCGACTAAGCCTATCAAGCCGAGCGTCGGTGCAATTAAGAACCTCACAAGAACGAAATCTACAACAAACTCACTTTCGTTCAAGTGGAATAAGGTAAAAGGTGCAACGGGCTATGTAATCTATTACCGCAACAATGACGCACACAAGAATTTTTCAAGACTTACATATGTAAAGTCAAATGCCTGTACAGTCAAAAAGCTTAAGACAGGCACATGGTATGATATTAAAATTGCCGCTTATGTTAAACAGGGCGGCGTAAAGTATGAGGGCAAGAGCCAAACATACAGAACAGCAACATTGCCGAACTCCGTAAGCGTTTCGCTCAAAGAATCAGGCTCTGCCATCAAGCTTTCGTGGAATAAGATTCCGCAGGCAACAGGCTACAAGATTTACCGTATGAGCAGGAACACAAACGGAAAATATGTTCTTTATAAGACAATCACTTCAAACTCAACAACATCATACAGGGATACCGGCGTCAAGCAGGGCAAGGCTTATTATTATCAGATTAAGGCTTACCGTGCAATCAAAAAGAACACTTACTATTCGTCACCGTCAACAATAAGATGTATGGCAGGCCTCAGCGCCCCTTCCATTTCAATCGGTTCAAAGCTTTCAAGGGCAAATCTCACATGGAAAAGGACGCCTGTTACTCCTACAGCCTATGAGATTTTCTATTCAACCTCAAAGAATGGCAAATATACGAAACTCGGTGAAACAAAGAATGCATTTTATAACACAAAAAAGCTCACAGCAGGCAAAACCTACTACTTCCGTGTTCGTGCATACAGATATGTCGGTTCAAGCAGCAATCCAAAGAAATACAAGATACTCGGAACATATCAAACAAAGGGTGTAAAAATCAGTAAGAATGCCTACGGTGTTTCAGTCGGCGGCACATATGTTGAAATCAGCATCAATCAGCAGCATATGTGGTATTACAAGAACGGTAAGCTCGTTGTTGAAACAGATGTTGTAACCGGCAACTACGGTACAAACGATACGCCAAAGGGTGCATATTCAATTATTTACAAGGCATCTCCTGCAACACTTATGCAGAATTCCCATGTAACATTCTGGCTCCCGTTCACATCAGACGGCTGCGGAATCCATGACGCGTCATGGCGTTCAAGCTGGGAATACGGCGGAACAAGGTACAAGGGTCACGGCTCACACGGCTGTGTAAACACACCGTACAACGCAGCTAAGAAAATCTATAACAACATTTCCTCAGGAACCCGTGTTGTTGTTTATTGATTTTAATTCGTAGCAAAAACTTGATAAAATAATTTAAGGCTGACAGATTTTTAATAATCTGTCAGCCTGTTTTTATGCTGTAGCGGTTTAATAATAAATTTTGATTTTGATATAAATTAATATAATTTTTGTACCGAAAAAGTTGCTCTTTGTTGATATTAGAGAATGAGATTTTGACTTATTGACAAAATCTTGTTTTAATAATATAATAACTTTGCTGTATTAAGCAATGATATAAAGCAAATATGAGGAGAGTAAAAATGAAAAGAATATTTATAGTTTCACTTTTGGCTTTGACGGTTGCGCTTGGTGCGGTTGCAACGGGTTGTTCGGGCGGTAACAATTCATCTTCAACTGACAAATCTTCAAGCAAGGTTGAGTCCGTGAATGATTCATCAGCTGATGATTCAAGTACTGCTGAAGTCGGAGATGCAGTTGACGGTGACTTCGTGTGGGATGAAAACAGTTGCATTGTCAATCTTTCAAAAGAAGCAGCAAAGAAGAGCGAAATCGTAATTCCAAAAAATTGTATTGATTTAAGAATTGATGATTGGGCAAGCGGCGAGGATAACTATTTTTCAGAAAACGATAACCTTGAAAGTGTTGTGTTTGAGTCTGAAAACATCAAAAATCTTCCTGACGGTTTGTTTGTACATGATAAAAGCCTGAAAACGGTTCAGCTTCCGAAAAACCTAAAGAGAATTTCAGAATTCTGTTTTAGCAATTGCGAGTCGCTTGAAACTATTGAAATTCCTGATAAGGTAACCGAAATCAAGGAATCTGCGTTCCAGTATTCAGGAATCAAGGAGATTAAACTTCCCGAATCAGTAACAACTGTCGGTGATTCTGTTTTTGCATGGACAAAACTTGAAACACTCTATCTTCCGGAATCACTTACCTCAATAGAAAGTAGTTTCTTGACTTGTGTCGATTCTGATAAACTTACAATCTATGTTAAAAAGGGCTCATACGCAGATGAGCATTTTGCTGATTTTGCCGACAAATCAAATCTTGAAAAGGCATATTATTGATTTAATCTAAGTTATAATTAAAAAAACAGGCTGACAGATTTTTTATAACCTGTCAGCCTGTTTTTTATGTGAATGTTATCAGTAGGGGCGTTCATCGGACGCCCGCTTTGATGAAATTATTTGTT
>NZ_NNSR01000014.1 GCF_002834225.1 Ruminococcus bromii
GTCCAAGTTTCCGCACCAACTTTTGCCTGTGCTGTTTTGTCAATATCGGTTAAATCTGTGAGCATAAATCCGACTTGACCGATGTAGCGGTCTGCGTTTGTTCCCGTTGTTTTGTTACGCCTTTTAAAGCGTTTTACAAGCGGTCGTGTCACAATAAGCGAAACAAGTGACACAACAAGGAACACCGCCGACTGGATTGTTATGTCGCTTGTGAATATAGTTGTTATTGCGGCACAAAC
>NZ_NNSR01000015.1 GCF_002834225.1 Ruminococcus bromii
TGCAACACTCACAAATGGTGATACAAGCATAAGCTATGGCTATGACAGCGGTAGTGTTCGTACAACTAAAACCGTGAACGGCGTGAAATACACATATGCTTATCTTAACGGACAGCTTATGTATGAAACCCGTGGCAATGCAAAATTCTACTATTCATATGATGCAAACGGAATTTTGTATAATGTCAGATACACTTTGACTGACGGC
>NZ_NNSR01000016.1 GCF_002834225.1 Ruminococcus bromii
TGCTCCTTGCGAGCAAAGCATTGCTTGCTCCGATTTAAATCTAAGTGCAGCTATTACAGACAAAGCAGATTATCATTCAGATAAAAAACAAGTACTACTGTTCTCACCCCTATGCGGTGGGTTTAACTTTATAAAGGTGATGTAAAAAATGAAAACAATAGACTTAGTCGTTCCCTGCTATAATGAAGAGGCAGGACTTGAGCATTTTGTGCTTGAAACCAACAAGGTTATCGACTCTCTGCCCGAATATTCTTTCAGATACATACTTGTAAATGACGGCAGTAAGGACAGAACCTATCTCATTATGAAAAAGCTTGCGAAAACTTTTAACAATATCAAGTATATTTCGTTCTCACGAAATTTTGGAAAAGAGGCGGCAATGTTTGCAGGGCTTCAACACACAACAGCCGATTATGTTGTTGTTATGGACGCCGACCTTCAGCATCCTCCGCAGTTGTTTCCTCAGATGATTCAGGCTGTTGAACATGAGGGTTACGACTGCTGTGCGACAAAGCGTGCCGACCGTGAGGGCGAAAGCAAGTTCAGAGGAATTTTTTCAAAGCTGTTCTTCAAGCTTTCAAATAGGCTTACAGATGTAAAAATGCCCTACGGCGCAATGGACTTCCGTATGATGAGCCGTCAGATGGTTGACTCAATCCTTGAACTCAGCGAAGTTCAAAGATTTTCAAAGGGCATTTTCTCATGGGTTGGCTTCAACACAAAATGGATTGCCTACAAAACAGTTGACCGTCAGCTCGGTCAGACAACATGGAAATTCTCGAGTCTGTTCAAATATGCGATTGAGGGTATCACAAGCTTTTCGGTTGCACCGCTCAGATTCACGGCTGTTATGGGATTTATCATTTTCGTAATTTCGCTCATATACATTATAATAACGCTGATTCAGACGCTGTTTCTCGGAATTACCACACCCGGTTATGTCACCACGCTGTGCGCAATCCTCTTTATGGGCGGTATCACCGAAATGTCAATCGGCATTCTCGGCGAATACATAGGAAAAATTTATATGGAAGCCAAGGACAGACCTATCTACATTACAAAATTCTCTAATTTTGAAGATGAAGATAACGAAGAAAAAGACGATAAGGAGATTAAGGGTTAAATGGGTAATTTTATAAAGCAGTTTTTTGACATTAAATTTTGGAAGTTTATACTTGTCGGAATTTTAAACACGGTTGTAGGCATGGGACTTCAGTTTCTGTTCTTTAACCTCTGCGGATGGAACGAATGGATTTCGTCGCTTGTCGGCTACATTCTCGGCAGTATTTTAAGCTATTTTCTCAACAAATACTTCACATTCAAAAACAAGGACAAGGGCTGGAAGCCAATCGTTAAATTTGCACTCAATATTGCAGTATGCTACGGACTTGCCTACGGAATTGCAATTCCGCTCATCAGTATGCTCTGTACGGCAAACAGCTGGACAATGTTCGGCTGGAGCGTTGAAAAATTTGCAGGCAACTTCTCAATGATAGTAGGCGCATGCCTTTTTGTGGCATTCAACT
This sequence comes from Ruminococcus bromii, assembly GCF_002834225.1. Taxonomy (GTDB): domain Bacteria; phylum Bacillota; class Clostridia; order Oscillospirales; family Acutalibacteraceae; genus Ruminococcoides; species Ruminococcoides bromii. Next base: position 1,527 of record NZ_NNSR01000016.1, read on the forward strand.
ACATCGGTCAGCGTTTCTTCGCTTTCAGAGAGAAAAAAGGAGAGAGCGGCAAGCAATAATTTACAACAAACAAAAGGTCGGAAAAGCTTTTGCGCTCTCCGACCTTCTTTTAATTTAATGCCGCCGAATTATGATTTTCTGTATTTTGGCGGTTCTGTTTCATAGACATTGTTGCCGTTGCTGTCGATTGCAACTATGCACGGGAAATCTTCGACCTCATATCTGCGAACAGCCTCCGTGCCTAAATCTTCATAGCAAAGAATCTCCTCGCTCTTGATGCTCTTGGCGATAAGTGCCGCCGCACCGCCGATTGCGACAAGATACACACCCTTGTTGCGAACAATCGCATCGACAACTTCTTTATTCCTTGCGCCTTTGCCTATCATTCCTTTGAGTCCGAGGTCAAGCAGTGACGGAGCGTACTTATCCATACGATAGCTTGATGTCGGACCTGCAGGACCTACTGCATGACCTGGCTTTGCAGGGGCAGGACCTACATAATAGATAAGCTCGCCTTTGATGTCAACGGGAAGTTTTTCGCCCTTCTGAATCAATTCATAAAGTCTTTTGTGTGCGGCATCTCTGCCTGTGATGATTGAACCCGAGAGCAGAACGCTGTCGCCTGCTTTGAGATTTTTGATATCTTCATCCGTAATCGGAAGTGTAATTTTCTTTTCCACAGCTTTTCCTCCTCAGATCGTTGCACTTGCGTGTCTTGCGGCATGGCAACAGATGTTGACCGCAACAGGCATTCCTGCAATGTGTGTGGGTGAAGTTTCGATATTCACACCGATTGCAGTTGTATTGCCGCCGAGTCCTGCAGGGCCGAAGCCCATTTTATTGATTTCGGTGAGGAGCTCATCCTCAAGCTGTGCATAGCGTTCATCTTCATTTTTGGAATCAATCGGACGGAAGGTTGCTTTTTTTGCAAGCTGGGCGGCTCTTTCAAAAGTACCGCCGATTCCGACACCGACAACCATAGGCGGACAGGGATTTGGACCTGCCTGAAAAACAGTATCAAGAATAAACTGCTTAACGCCCTCAATGCCCTTTGACGGGGTGAGCATTTTTATCTGCGACATATTTTCACTGCCGAAGCCCTTGCCGCCGGCGGTAATTTTAATCTGATTTCCGCTGACAATTTTTGTGTGGATAATTGCAGGAGTGTTATCCTTTGTATTGATTCTGTCGAAAACAGGATCATTTACTACACTCTTGCGAAGGTAGCCGTCAATATAGGCTCTGCGAACGCCCTCGTTGACAGCCTCATCAAAACTGCCGTCCTCAATAACAACCCTATCGCCGTATTCAACAAAGAGGACAGCCATACCCGTATCCTGACAAAGGGGAACTTCTTCACTAGCCGCAATTTTATCGTTTTCGATAATCTGTGAAAGTACACTTTTGCCTACAGGCGAGCTTTCGTTATCCCTTGCGGTTTCAAGGGCGCACATAATGTCTTTTCCGATAAAATAGTTGCAGTCGGTAAACAGCTTTTTAACCGTATCGCATACCGTCTGCGCCTTGATTTTTCTTATTTCCATATCCGAACTCCTCAAAGTGATTTTGATTATATTATAAATCTTTTTTATCTGTATTTCAATAAGCAATAAAATGTGATATAATCATTTTAACGGATTGTTATAACAGTTGTGATTTGAAGTGCAGCGGCGAACGAGGTTCGCCCCAACAATGTGGTACGAAGAATTACGATATTACGCTCGGGCATAATATGTTTTTAATACTGCAAACTATCTACACAAATGGGGTACGGCGGCTCGCCGCGCGATACTTCACCAACAAAATTGAAAATTAACATAATTTTATCACATTCGGATGATAGAGTAACAGTCGGAATACACTGCGTCTTAACCGACGCTTATAATTTTAATAAAAGGGGCGTACAAAAATGAGCAGGATACTTGTTGTTGACGATGAGGCAAGAATCAGACAGATTATCAGAAAATATGCCGAATTTGAGGGTTTTGAGGTTGAAGAAGCCGTTGACGGTATGCAGGCAATTGAAATTTGCCGCAAGGAGGACTTTGACCTTATTATAATGGATGTTATGATGCCTGAGCTTGACGGCTTTTCCGCTTGCAGGGAAATCAGAAAATTCAAGAAAACACCTATCATTATGCTTTCGGCAAGAGGCGAGGAGTACGATAAAATTCACGGCTTTGAGCTTGGCAGTGACGACTATGTTGTTAAGCCGTTCTCGCCAAAGGAGCTTATGATGCGTGTTAATGCCGTAATCAAGCGTTCACAAGGCGCTCAGAACGAAGAGAATGTGAAGAAGGATGTATTTACATACGAAGGTCTTTCGGTTGATTTCTCAGCCAGAATTGTTACAATTGACGGCAAAAGAATTGAGATGACGCCAAAGGAATACGAACTCTTTTTCTATATGGTAAAGAACAAAGGACTTGCACTCACCCGTGAAAAGCTTATAAGCGAGGTCTGGGGCTACGACTTCTTCGGTGACGAAAGAACGCTTGACACACACATTAAGCTTCTCAGAAAGAGCCTTGGCGAATACAGCAGATGCATTGTAACGCTTCGAGGGGTGGGTTACCGTTTTGAAACAATCTAACAAACGATTTGACCGCCATTATCTGCCGTTGAATTTTAAGCTATTATGCTATTTCCTTCTGTTCGGATTTGCAATTGTGATCGTGTTATGGGTGTTCCAGACCTTTTTTCTTGAATCGTTTTACACAGCTACAAAATCTTCACAGGTTGAAAAGAACGCACAGGTTATTTCAAAGTCGATTGAAGAAAACAAAAACGCTCTCGGAACGATTGAAAATGTTGCAAGCTACAATTCACTTTCGGTATATGTTTACGATTCAACTTCTCTTTTCACATTGAAGTATTGTTGCGAATACGACAACCCCGTTTCAAACCTGAAATTTCAGTATCACGATGTCTATTCATACTATAAGCTTGCAGAGGAAAATGACGGACATTATTTGTTCATCACAAGTAACTACAAAGAGGACAGCATTAAAGGCAAGTTTGAGCGACAGTTTTTTGATGAATATTCTTCATCCGACACAGCCAAAAGGGACATAGTTCGGTATGTTTCCGTTCCCGACAAAAATGTTCAAAATATGGTTTACACCGACATTATCAATCTGCAGGACGGCAGCGAATGCTTTTTGATTGTAACATCGTCAATCACGCCGCTGACTAACACGGTTGAAATCGTCCGTGACCAGCTTGCAATCGTTTCGGTTGTGTTTGTGCTTCTTGCCGTTATAATTTCGCTTTACGCAAGCCACAGAATCGCAAAGCCGATTTCAAAAACAAACACGGCGGCAAAGGAGCTTGCAAAGAAAAACTATGATGTTGACTTTAACGCAAGAGGATATCTTGAGGTTGAGGAACTCAACGAAACGCTGAACTATGCAAAAACGGAGCTTGCCGCAACCGAAAAATTGCAAAAAGAGCTTATTGCCAACATCTCGCACGATTTGAGAACACCGCTGACAATGATTACGGGCTACGGCGAGGTTATGCGTGACCTGCCGGGTGAGAACACTCCCGAAAATATTCAGATTATTATTGACGAGGCAACAAGGCTTTCAACACTTGTCAACGATTTGCTTGACCTCTCAAAAATTCAGTCGGGTGCAATTCAGCCTGAAAAATCTGAATTCTGTCTTACCGACAGCATCAAGAATATTTTCACAAGGTACGCAAAGCTCAAGGAACAGGACGGATACAACATTCTGTTCGAGAGTGACGAAGATGTTTACATTTTTGCCGATGAACTGAAAATTTCACAGGTAATCTATAATCTTGTGAACAATGCTGTCAATTATGTCGGCGAAGACAAAACTGTTATTGTAACGCAAAAGGTAAACGGCAAAAAGGTTCTCATTGAGGTAACGGATCACGGTGACGGCATTCCTCCCGAAAAGCTTGAATACATCTGGGATCGTTACTACAAGGTTGACAAGGAGCATAAGCGTGGCGTTATCGGCACGGGACTCGGCTTGTCAATAGTCAAGGGTATTCTTGACAGCCACAATGCAAGATACGGCGTTCGCAGTACACTCGGCAAAGGCAGTACATTCTGGTTTGAACTTGACATTGTTTCCGTGAAAAAACGAAACAAAAAGAATTCGGACGAAAATAAAGAATAAACAACAAATCCCGAACACGGTAAAATGTGTTCGGGATTTATTTATAAAATACCTATTAAATTGTCGGTTGAAAAAAGTGGATTGAAGATAAATTCATCTTCGAGGAGTTCGCCGTTTTCATAGGAATGTTCAACCTCTTTTGAATATCCCTGCAGAATTTTCACAACTTCGGCTTGAGTAGGATTTTCAAGCCTTTCGAGTTCATAAGCGGTTACTATGTATGCACAGACCATTCGCTTGATTGTGGATATGACATTAAAACTGTCGATTGCAGAAAGGTAATATCTGCGGACATAGTAGTCAAGATAGGCGGTAAGCGGTCTGTCAAAACGGCTTGACAGCGTATTATTTTTTGCAAAATCGGCGGTTGCTTCAAGCTCACATAGCCAATCCTTACTCATGATATCAAGGCTTTTGTGCAAATCAAAAATGAATGACGCATCTCCGCAGCTTTGCTTTTTATATTCATCTGTCGGCATAGCCGTGATATCAAAAATTTCATCGTCAAGCATATTCTGCACACGCTCGTTAAAGGCAAGAAGTCTGCACAATCTTTCGGACAAGGACATTTTGCAGTCTGAGAGAATTTCAAAAGTGCGTTTTCTTGCAGAGAGCAGAAAATTCATCTCGGTTGTGCTGTAATCGGTCTGTAAGTCCTGCGGAATATCGGTTGCAAAGCCTGTGTCAAAATCCGACTCAAGCATAAGCCTTGCCGCCTCGGGACAGGCAAACGAAAGCGTATGTTCACAAAAAACGGTGTAGTCCTGAGTGATTCTCGGAAATTCCTTACAGGTGTGACAAAGGTGATTTTCGCCGAGGTTGATGTAAATGTCGCACAGCATATCGCTGTTCCAGAACGGGCATTTTTCACCTTGCCTGATGAAAATTCTGTCGCCGTCCTCGTCAATTGTCATAAGCGACCTGAGCCTGTCGCCAAACTCGCCTTTGACTGTATTATAAAAATCAAAGCTTGTATCATCGACAACAACATCCCAGTCCCTGCAACAGCTGTCGGGACAGAGGTTCGCAATGCATCTGAATTTTTCGCAGTATTTCGGGAAGTAGTGTTTCATAGTCATGTCCATTTCAATGTAAGAATAAATTGTTCGTAGGCATCGTCCCAGCCGTCAATTGCGTTCACTCCGCCGCCGTTCACACTGCGAAGCTTGGTGTCGCTTTCGTCAAGTCCGAGTGCAAAAAGTTCGCCTGCACTGATTTTGTACCCGAGCGACCGACAGAGGGAACAGAAGTTATCAATCGGATTTTCGCTCTGTTCGGTTTTCAGAAGTTTTTCTTTGAGTTCTGCGTTGCTTTTGACATCACAGAGAAGTCGGTCAAGTTCTTCCCGTATCATAAAATCACCACGAAAATAAAATGAAGTTTCATAAAAACGGACCGCCCAAAAAATGAACGGTCCGCATTCGGCTTTTAAGATTTACTCAATAATTACTCAATCGAGCTGTCGAGGTATTCCATAAGCTCCTCGTCATCTTTTTTCTGCTTATCCTTAACGATAAAGAACGCTGTGAGAGCAGCAGAAAGAGCTGCAACTGCAGAAATGATACCGATAATTAAAGCCCATCTGCACTTATGATTTTTCATATTCTGTCGCCTCCAAATTTTGTATGCTTGTATGGCAGTAGTATCTGCCGTATCTTTATTTATATTCTAACAGTTTTTACAAAAATGTCAACAGAACAAAATAAAAAAGCAGAGAATATTCTCTGCTTTTAAGCCTGTAAGATTTATTGCACTTATGCTGATGCGTTAAGTCTTTTAGCAAGTGATGATTTGCTTCTTGCAGCAGTGTTCTTGTGAAGAATACCCTTAGCTGTTGCCTGGTCAATTTTCTTAATAGCAAGACGAACTGCCTCTGTTTTGTTGTCAGCGTTAGTGTCAACTGCGTAATAAGCCTTCTTTACAGCTGTTCTGAGAGCAGATTTTGTAGCCTTGTTACGAGCAGTCTTTGTAGCAATAACTTTAACACGCTTTTTAGCAGATTTGATGTTTGGCATTGTCCCACCTCCTTAAAGTATCGGTCATATAGGAATTATGATAGCACAAGAATGTGCAAAAATCAAGTCTTTTTACAAAAAAAGTTGGATTTTATGCGGATTTTATCGGTTTTCTCTGTTCCGCAACAACATCTTGTGTATTGATTTTTTCATTTATCTATATGCTGTAACAGAAAAATAACAGAAATTTTCCTGTCGCATAAATTTTATATGTTTACGGTAATTTTGTCAAGCAATTCTCCCACTTTTTCACGGAACACAAGATTTGCGTTCTTGTCCATTGGGGTGGGATCACGGTTGATAAGCACAAGATTATCGCCGCCGAAATAACGGATAAACCCGGCCGCCGGATAGACCGTGAGGCTTGTGCCGGCAATAATCAGCGTGTCAGCCTTTGAAATTGCGTTGACCGCACCCGTTACAGTGCTGTCGTCAAGTCCCTCTTCATAAAGCACAACATCGGGTTTTATAATGCCGCCGCATGTGCATTTGGGAATATCGGCAGAGTTCTTGATAAATTCTGCGTCATAGAACCTGCCGCACTTTGTGCAGTAGTTGCGAAGAACACTTCCGTGCAGCTCATAAACACGCTTACTGCCTGCCGCCTGATGAAGTCCGTCAATGTTCTGGGTGACAACAGCCGAAAGCTTTCCCGCCTTTTCAAGCTCTGCAAGCTTATAGTGCGCCTTGTTCGGCTTTTTGTCAAGGCAGAGCATTTTGTCACGGTAAAAGCGGAAGAACTCGCTTGTTTTGTGAACAAAAAATGTGTGGCTGAGAATCTGCTCGGGCGGATAATCGTACTTTTGGTTGTACAGACCGTCAACACTTCGGAAGTCGGGAATTCCGCTTTCTGTCGAAACTCCCGCACCGCCGAAAAATACTATTCTTTTGCTTTTGTCAATTACGCTTTGAAGTTCTTCGAGTGTACTCACGAAATCGCTTCCTTCATACTTTTAACATAGTCGCAAACAGGCTTAACGCTGTCTTTGCCGTACTTTGCAATAATTTTCACGATTGCAGAACCAACGATAACACCGTCTGCACTTTCGCTCATTTTCTTTGCCTGCTCCGGAGTTGAAATGCCGAAACCGATTGCACACGGAATATCCTTTACAGACTTAACAAGTCTTACCATTTTGCCTACATCGGTTGTGATTTCACTTCTTACGCCTGTAACGCCCATTGATGAAACGCAGTAAACAAAGCCCTCTGCCTCTTTTGCAATCATCTTGATTCTCTCGTGAGATGTAGGAGCGATGAGAGAAATTACATCAATGCCGTATTTTCCGCTGTAATCGGTAAGCTCGTGCTTTTCTTCATACGGTGTGTCGGGAACGATAACTGCGGAGATTCCGCACTCCTGACACTTTGCCATAAACCTTTCCGTACCATATACGAAAATAGGATTCATATAGGTCATAACGGCAAGAACGGCGTCAATCTGCGGACGGATACGCTTTACCATATCAAAGATTTTATCTGTTGTTGTGCCTGCCGAAAGAGAACGGAGGTCAGCCTCCTGAATTACAACACCCTCGGCAATCGGGTCTGAAAACGGGATACCGATTTCGATGATATCGGCACCGTTTTTGCTCATTTCAATAAGAAGCTTTTCTGTTGTTTCAAGATCGGGATCACCCGCTGTTACAAACGGGATGAACGCCTTGCCGTTTTGGAATGCAGATTTAATATCAGTCATGGAGATCCTCCCCTCTGTATCTTGCGATAGCCGCAACATCCTTGTCGCCTCTGCCCGAAAGGTTGACTACGATAATCTTGTCTTTGTCCATTGTCGGGGCAATTTTTATACAATGTGCAACTGCGTGTGCGCTTTCAATTGCAGGGATGATACCCTCTGTTCTCGAAAGATATTCAAATGCGTTTACAGCCTCTTCGTCTGTAACGGGAACATAGCTTGCTCTGCCCGTGTCGGCAAGATTTGCGTGTTCGGGACCGATACCGGGGTAGTCAAGACCTGCCGAAATTGAATATACGGGAGCAATCTGACCGTATTCGTTCTGACAGAAGTACGACTTCATGCCGTGGAAGATGCCGAGTGTGCCTGTTGCGATTGTAGCGGCAGTCTTTGGAGTATCTATGCCGAGGCCTGCTGCCTCACAGCCGATAAGCTTTACATTTTCATCCTTGATAAACTCATAGAAAGCGCCCATTGCGTTGCTTCCGCCGCCTACGCAAGCCATAACAACATCGGGAAGTCTGCCTTCCTTTTCAAGCATCTGTGACTTGATTTCCTTGCCGATTACGCTCTGAAAATCACGGACAACAGTCGGGAACGGGTGCGGTCCCATTACCGAGCCAAGAACATAGTGTGTGTCGGAAACCCTGTTTGTCCATTCACGCATTGCCTCGTTTACGGCATCTTTAAGAGTCATTGTGCCTGTTTCAACGGCATTGACCTTTGCACCGAGAAGTTTCATTCTGTAAACATTGAGAGCCTGACGGATTGTGTCCTCTTTGCCCATAAAGATTTCACATTCAAGTCCTAAAAGTGCGGCTACGGTTGCCGTTGCAACACCGTGCTGACCTGCGCCTGTTTCGGCAATAACTCTTGTTTTGCCCATTCTCTTTGCAAGGAGGCACTGACCGAGGCAGTTGTTGATCTTGTGTGAACCTGTGTGGTTCAAGTCTTCACGCTTAAGATAAATCTTTGCACCGCCGAGGTCTTTTGTCATTTTTTCGGCATAATAGAGAAGTGACGGTCTGCCTGCGTATTCACGCATAAGTGTGTCGAGTTCTGCAACAAACTCGGGATCGTCCTTGTATTTGTTGTATGCCTCTTCAAATTCATTGATAGCATTCATCAGCGTTTCGGGAACGAACTGTCCGCCGTGAATACCGAATTTTCCTTTTGTCATCTTGATTCCCCTTAATTACTTTTATATCGTTCGTGTGTTTCACACACGGCGGGCGGCCGATGACCGCCCCTACATTTTCATTGGTGTGCTTTGCACACGGCTTATAAATCAATTTTTTATTTTCTGCCCGACAATTCGTCAAGTGCGGCTTTTTTGTCGGGAGTTCTCATAAGGGTTTCACCTATGAGAACTGCGTTTACTCCTGCGTTTTCAAGCACCTTGATGTCATCCCGTGTTTTGATTCCGCTTTCGGCAACAAAAATAATGTTGTCGGGAACAAGCTCACGGAGCTTTGTACAGTTATTTATATCCACCGTGAAGTCACGAAGATTTCGGTTGTTTACACCGATAACTCTTGCTCCTGCGGCAATTGCGGAATACACCTCATCGGCTGTGTGAGCCTCAACAAGTGCCGAAAGTCCGAGAGAGTCGCAAAGCTTAATCCATCTTCTGATTGTGTCCGTGTCAAGAAGTGAGCAGATAAGCAGTACGGCTGACGCACCGATTGTCTTTGCCTCATAAATCTGATATTCACAAACTGTGAAATCTTTTCTCAAAAGCGGAATTTTTACATTCTTTGAAATCTCTTCAAGAAAAGCATTTTCGCCCTTGAACCACTTCGGTTCTGTCAGAACGGAAATTGCACTTGCGCCTGCATTTTCATAATCCTTGGCAATCTGAACATAGGGAAAATCCTCTGCGATAATTCCCTTTGACGGGGACGCTTTTTTGACCTCGCATATAAATGAAATGTCCTTGCCCGCAAGCGCCTTTTCAAACTGAAATTCATTGTCTGTTTCCATTGAAAGTGCTTTTTGCTTTATCACTTCAAGCGGAACTTGCTTTTCGATTTCTTCATATCTTACTCTGTTTGCGTCTGCAATTGTTTCAAGTATCATTGTGTCACCTTTATTCGTTGGAAGCCTTTGCAAATTCTTCAATCTTTGCATAAGCCTTGCCGCTGTCGATAATTTCGTTTGCAAGCTTTATGCCGTCCTGAATTGAATCTGCCTTGCCGCCTGTGCAAAGTCCGAGTGCGGCATTGAGAACAACGATATCACGCTTTGCGTCCTTAATTTCACCGCTGAGAATTTCTTTTGTGATTTCAGCATTTTCTTTGCCGTCACCGCCTGCAAGATCCTCAGGTGCACAAAGTTTAAGACCGTAATCTTCGGGATTGAGAATAAATGTGTTGAACTTGCCGTTGTCAATCTCACACACCTTTGTTGTTGTTGTGAGAGTAACCTCGTCCATTCCGTCCATACCGTAGAAAACATAGCCTTTCTTAACACCGAGGTTTGAAAAAACCTGTGCAATCGGCTCAACAAGAGCCTCAGAATACACACCTGTTACCTGAAGGTCTGCGCCTGCAGGGTTTGTGAGAGGTCCGAGAACATTGAAAATGTTCCTGATTCCGATTTCCTTACGGACAGGACCTACATACTTCATTGATGAGTGGTAGCCCTGTGCAAACATAAAGCAGATGCCTGCTTTGTTAAGAACCTCTTCGCTCTTTTCGGGAGTGATGTTGATGTTGATTCCGAGCTGTTCAAGACAGTCTGCCGAACCGCTTTTGCTTGACATTGAACGGTTGCCGTGCTTTGCAACGGGGATTCCTGCGGCGGCAATTATAAATGCCGCTGTTGTTGAAATATTGAATGTGCCTGTACCGTCGCCGCCTGTGCCGACGATATCGAGTACATCACGGTTAGGCTTGATGTGGAGTGCTTTTTCTCTCATAACCTGTGCGCTTGCGGTAATTTCGTCAATTGTTTCACCCTTGATTCTCAAGGCTGTGAGATATGCCGCCATCTGCGACTGCGTTGCTGTGCCTGAGAACATTTCGTCCATAACCTGAGCCGCCTCATCAAAAGTGAGGTCATTGCCTGCAACCAACTTTTTTATTGCCTCTTTAATCATAAAACTTCAATCCTTTCCGTGTTATTTGCAAAGTGTAATAAAATTCTTTATCATTTCCATACCGTGTGAGGTGAGAATTGATTCGGGGTGGAACTGCAATCCGTAAAGCTCAAAATTCTTGTGCTTTACTCCCATAACCTCGCCGTCACGGTCTTCTGCGATTACCTTGAGCGTGTCGGGAACCGTATCTCTTTTCGCAATCAGAGAATGATACCTTGCACCCTCAACAACCTTTGGAAGTCCGTTAAAAATTTTCTTGTCCGTGTCAACAATGATATCGCTCTTTTTGCCGTGCATAAGCTTTATTGCGTGGGCGATTGTTGCACCGTAAACCTCGCATATTGCCTGATGACCGAGGCAGATACCGAGAATCGGAAACTGTCCTGCAAGCTCCTTTATAACCTCCTCACATATTCCGGCATCTTTCGGATAACCGGGGCCGGGCGAAAGGATGATGTGGGAGGGAGCAAGCTTTTTGATTTCGTCAACTGTTATTTCATCGTTTCTTACAACCTTGATATCAGGATTTACGCTGCCGCAGAACTGTACAAGATTGTAGGTAAAGCTGTCGTAGTTATCAATAAAAAGTATCATAAAGCGTTTACCTCCCCTGCATTTTTAACTGCATTCATAACAGCAAGAGCCTTGTTGTAGGTTTCCTCGTATTCGCTTTCGGGAACGCTGTCGGCTACAATGCCTGCGCCTGCCTGAACATAAACCTTGTCGTTTTTCTTGACCGCCATTCTGATAGCGATACAGGTGTCGAGGTTGCCGTTGAAATCAACATATCCGAGTGCTCCGCCGTAGACACCTCGGGGAGTTCTTTCAAGCTCTTCAATGATTTCACAGGCTCTGATTTTCGGAGCACCCGAAAGTGTGCCGGCAGGGAGGAGGGATTCGATTGCGTCAAAGGCGTCAAGTCCGTCCTTGAGCTTGCCCTCAACCTCACTGCAAATGTGCATTATCTTTGAATAGCGGAGAACCTCCTGATATTTTGTAACCTTAACCGAATTAAATTCGGAGATTTTTCCGATGTCGTTTCGTCCGAGGTCAACGAGCATATTATGCTCTGCAAGCTCCTTCTCATCGTGAATAAGCTCGTCTGCAAGGGCATTGTCCTCTGTATCTGTCTTACCTCTCGGACGAGAACCTGCAATCGGGAATGTGTTAAGCACTCCGTTCTGAAGCTTTACCAGCGTTTCGGGAGAGGTGCTTATAATCTCGTCACCGTCAATTGACATATAAACCATATAAGGTGACGGGTTTGTACTTCTCAGCACTCTGTATGCATTGATGAGGGAATTTTTGTAATCCGCCTCAAATCTTCTTGAAACAACACATTGGAAGATGTCGCCGTCAAAGATGTACTCCTTGGTTTTCTCAACCATTTTGCAGAATTCTTCTTTTGAATATGTGCTTGTAAATTCAACATTTCCGTCACTCTCAAGCTTTGGAAGGGGTTCGGGAGATGTGATTGTCGAAATTATCTCTGCAATATCCTTTTTGGCAAGTTCATACTGCGCCTTGGTGTCGTTTGTTTTCATATTAACAATGATAATGATTTTTTCTTTAAGATGATCGTAGGCAATAATCTTGTCGAAAAGCATCATATCAAAATCGTTTGTATCTCCTCTTTTGAGCTTTAAAACAGGCTCTGCAACAGAAATCATTGCGTAACCGAAATAGCCGACAAGACCGCCTGTGAACGGCGGAATGTCTTTGAAATGCGGAGTTTTGTAATCGGCAAGATACTCACGGAGAGCATCATACGGCTTTGCTGTTTTAACAACTCTTGCACCCTCGCCCGTAACCGTGAGAGTTCCGTTTTTGTACGAAAGCCTTGCCTTGGGGTTGAATCCGATGAATGAATACCTTGCCCACTTTTCACCGCCCTCGATACTTTCAAGAAGAAAGAATTTGTCGGATTTTCCTGCAATTTTTCTGAGCAGGTTAATCGGGGTGAATGCGTCAGCGTAGATTTCCTTGTAAATCGGAATAACGCTGTAATTGTCCTTGAGGTTCAGCACCTCATCGTAAGACGGTTTAATCATCGTACACCAACCTTTCTTTGGTAAAAGTTTTAAACATAAACAAAAAAGACCTTTGTCCCCACAAGGGACAAAAGTCTTGAAAAATCAACTTCTGCGGTACCACCCAAATTGACGATAAACGCCCGCTTTAACAGCATACTAACATATGCCTCTCACTTTAACGGTTGAGCTCCGTCGGAAACTACTTGCCAAAAGGCTTTCGGCCCGCCCTCACAAGTCCATTCGGCAAATCCTCTGCTGTCAGCTTACACCAACCGCTGACTCTCTGAAAGCTTTGGAAAAACCTACTATTCTTGCTCACAGGTTTTTTCTTTATAAGACAATTATATGACTGTATTTTTGATTTGTCAACATTTTTTTGCGGTAAATCAAAAATTCTGTTTGAGAAACTCAACAATGTTTTCAAACTGCATTGAATGTGATGCCTTAACAAGCACAACATCTCCGCTTTTGATTGTTTTAAGAATTTCGGGTTTTGCATCTTCGATTGTGTCAAACGCTTTGCCGTCTGCACCTTTTGCAAGCTCCTTTGCAAGCTCGCCTACGGTTATAACCGTACCGATATCCTTTGATTTTGCATAAACACCCGTGTCAAAGTGGAGTTTCAACTCCTCAATTCCGAGCTCCTTCATATCGCCGAGGATTGCAACCTTTCTGCCGTCAAGGTTTGAGAGTGTGTCAAGAGATGCTCTGACAGATGTCGGATTTGCGTTGTAGCAATCGTCAATGATTTTGATTTTGCCTGTATTGATAACATTGGCACGACTGCCTACTGTTTTGTACGAGGCGACACCGTTTGCAATTTCTTCATCGGTAAGTCCGAGAAGCTTGCCTGCGGCAGCAGCCGCAAGAGCGTTTGTCACCATATATGTGCCGATTGCAGGAATTTCAACATCAATATTATTATTGTCAAAACAGAGTGTTGCAAGAATCTTGCCGTCACCGCTGTTTTTTATATTCTTTGCGTAAAAATCGTTCTTTGCGTCAAGTCCGAAGAAAACAGGCTTTTTGCCGTTTACGGTCTTAACGGTTGAAAGCTTATCGTCATCGCCGTTGAGAATGAAATCTGCATTTTCACGGGCATTTTTGAACATTTCTGTTTTAGCCTTGAGAACACCGTCACGGTCGCCGAGATTTTCAAGATGACATTCGCCGATGATTGTAAGCACGCAGATTGTGGGCTGAACCATTTCGGAAAGTCTTGTCATTTCACCAAAATCGGAAATACCCATTTCTATAACAGCCGCCTCGGTATCCTCGGGCATTGAAAGAAGCGTTAGCGGAACACCGAGCTCGTTATTGAGATTGCCTTGTGTTTTGTGGGTCTTGAACTTCTGTGAAAGAACGGCATAGAGCATTTCTTTTGTAGAGGTTTTTCCGACACTGCCCGAAATTCCGATAACGGGAATATCGAATTTTTCTCTGTATGCCCTGCCGATTTTCTTAACGGCATCAAGTGTTGAGGGAACGACAATGCAAGGCTTTGTCGCATTTTCGGGAGCTTTCTCGCACAAGGCACACACAGCACTCTGTACAAAGCATTTTTCGATAAAATCATGACCGTCAACACGCTCGCCCTTTATGGCAAGAAACAGACTTCCGTTCTTTACCTGTCGGCTGTCACGCTCAACAGAGGTTATTTTTGTGTTTTTAAGCGATTCGTCGCCGACATATTCGCCGTTGCAAGCCTTTGCGATTTCGGCAAGAGTAAAGTCTTTCATACTAACCTCTTATTAAAAATCAGATTTTTCTTCTGGATATTTTGCAAGTGAAATTTCAATAATCTTTTCGCACAAATCGGGATAGCTTATACCCTCAACAGCCGCCTCCTGAGGAAGAAGACTTGTGGGAGTCATGCCGGGGAGAGTGTTTGCCTCAAGGCAGTATGTAAAACCGCCCTTGTCAAGAAGGAAGTCGATTCGTGCATAGCTTTCAAGGTGAAGTGCCTCGTATGCCTCTGTTGCGGCATCACGGAGCTTTTTGTCGGTTTCTTCGTCTATGTCTGCCGGACAGGTTTCAACTGTTGCGCCTGCCTGATATTTTGCTGCATAATCGTACATTCCCGACTTAGGAGCAATCTCAATCGGCGGAAGTGCCTTGCCGCCGATAAGACCGACGGAAAATTCTCTGCCTGTTACGAACTGCTCAACAACAATTTCGTCCTCATATTTGAGAGCCTCTTTAACAGCCTTTTTATACTGATCTGCATTCTCCACCTTTGAAACGCCCACGCTTGAACCGCCCGAGCAGGGCTTAACGATGCACGGGAACATATTCCATGCAAGAGCGTCCTTTTCGTTCTTGTAAAGTTCACCTGACGGAGTGTTGATATTCTTCTGCATAAACACGCTCTTTGTAAGACCTTTGTTCATTGCAAGCGCAGAACCGAGATATCCCGAACCTGTGTACTTGATTCCGAACAAATCAAGCGTTGCCTGTAACTGACCGTTTTCACCCTCACCGCCGTGAAGTGCAAGGAAGGTGATGTCTGCCTCGGCGCAGATTTCAATTACATTTCTGCCGATATAGCGTGATGTTTTGTCAAGGCGTTTTTCCTTTGCCTCTTTGATATTTGTGATTGTATTTTCAACATCGTCACCGATTGAATTTCCATCGGTAAAGCTGTAGTTCTGCTTGAAAAGTGCGTCAATGTCACAGATGTTTTCCTCATAGCCCATAAATACATCAAGCAAAACAACCTCGTGTCCCTTGCTTCTGAGAGCCTCGGCAACAAGTGTGCCTGATGAAATTGAAACTTCACGCTCTGTGCTCAGTCCGCCTGCAAGAACAACTATTCTCATATATATTTCTCCCTCTGAAATGTTTTGTTTTATATTTTTATTTCTTTATTCTCTTTAACTCTGTCAGTCTGTTACCTTTTTGAAACAAGACTGTAACCTATATTATAATATTTTATTTATCCGATTGCAAGCAAAAAAGCAAATTTGTAGAACAGGGTATCATCACACTGTTTTGCCGTTTAAAAACTGTATAATATTCAGATTTACGGCTTTCAACTCCTTGAAACAATATGTGAATAAATGTGTTGAAAATGTTAATAATTTGCTCCTGTTATTCACAATATACCGATATGCGGATAGTGTTATGCAAATTTGGATAGCTACATTCCGTGGATGAATAATTATAAATTTTAGTCCGTGTTTTTTCATAATGGGCGGTATTGTATAGAAAAGGGTTTGTGTTATACAATATTAATTGAAAAGGCAAACCAAAAAACGACTTAAATAAGGATGTAAAAAATGCAGTTATACAAAAATTTCTGTAAAGAAACTACCGACGAAAACGGAAAACTGACAAGCTTTGAACTTGTGTTTCCCGAAAACTATAATTTTGGCTATGATGTTGTTGACAAAATGGCAGAACTTGTGCCGAATGACACGGCAGTTGTGTGGACAAATCCTGAAAAAGAGGAAAAGATTTTCACATACTCCGACATCAGCAGACTGAGCAATAAAGCCGCAAATGTGTTCAGAAGTCACGGCATTAAAAAGGGCGACAAGGTTCTTGTTATTCTGAAACGAAACTACGAATACTGGTATGTTGCTCCTGCACTCCACAAGCTGGGTGCGGTTATTATTCCCGCAACAAATCTTCTGACTCAAAGCGACATTTCATATCGCGTAAACACGGCAGGGATAAAGGCAGCTGTCTGCACTCCCGATGAAACTACCGCCGAAGATATTCTTGCGGTTGCATCTCAGCCGAACACGCTTGAAACCGTTTTTGTTCCGAGAAGACAGATTTTCGGTGCGGTTGATTTTACCGAAGAGGTTGAAAACGCTCCCGATACCCTTGAAAGAGTTGAAACAAAAGCAGAAGAGCCTATGGTAATTTACTTTACCTCAGGCACAACAGGCTATCCTAAGGCTGTTGAACACAATCATATCTACACACTCGGACACATCATCACGGCAAAATACTGGCAATGTGTAAAAGACGGCGGACTTCATCTTACCGTTGCCGAAACAGGCTGGGCAAAAGCGTCATGGGGCAAAATCTACGGTCAATGGCTCTGCGGTTCTGCCGTTATGGTCTATGACTTTGACAAATTCTCTCCGGGCAAGCTGTTGCGTATAATGGAAAAATACAAGGTTACAACCTTCTGCGCACCGCCGACAGTTTACAGATACTTCATCAAAAGAGGTATGGACAAGTACGACCTTTCTGCACTTTCTCACCTTACGACAGCAGGCGAGGCACTCAACAACGAAGTTTTTGAAAAGGTGCTTGAGCAAACAGGAATTGAACTTTGTGAGGGCTTCGGTCAGACAGAATCGGTTCTTATGCTTGCAAACCTCAAGGGCGATAAGGCTGTTGCAGGCTCAATGGGCAAGCCTACTCCGCTGTATGATGTCCGCATTGTTGACGATGAGTGCAACGAGGTTAAGCAAGGAAAGGTCGGCGAGGTTGTTGTATTTCCTCCAAAGGACAGAAAACAGCACGGAATTTTCATCACATACTATAACAATGAAGAATTGTACGAAAAGGTGTGGCGGCACGGTGTTTATCACACGGGCGACACGGCATATAAGGATGAGAACGGATATTTCTGGTATGTCGGCAGAGCCGATGACCTTATCAAAACAAGAGGCTTCAGAGTAGGTCCGTTTGAAGTTGAAAATGTTATTATGCAGTACCCGAATGTGCTTGAATGTGCTGTTATCGGAGTTCCTGATAAGGACAGAGGTCAGGCAATTAAGGCGATTGTCAAGATGGCAGACGGAACGACGCATAACAAGGAGCTTGAAAACGAAATCAAAACCTTCTGCAACAAGCGTATGGCAAGCTACAAGTGGATTCAGCACCTTGAAATTGTCGATGAATTTCCAAAAACAATCAGCGGAAAAATCAAGAGAACGGATTTAAGAGAAAATCACAAGGTATAAGAATAATAGGCTGCGAAAAAACAGCCTAACAAAAAATAAGAAGGCACACAACCGAAAGCGATGACGGTTATGTGCCTTCCTGTTTTTTTAATAAAATTCTCCTATATCTGAAACAACCAAAACCGTTTTACTGTCTATTTGCTAACATCACTTTTAATATGTCAATTTATTCCGGTGTATAATTTTGCAGACAGATTTTAGTATATTTTTCTGTATTGACAATATTGTCTGTAAATTATACAATAGTATTGTATCGCTTGTTTTGATGCATATTTGATTTTGCTCTATACAACAGGCTTATTATGTGATGACAGAGGTATAAAATGAACATAACAAAACAGAATTTCAAAAAGATTATTTCATCGGGTCTTTTGGCTCTCACGATTGCCGTATTTACAACAGCGTGTTCAGACGCGGCAGGTTCTTCCGCAACTGCCGATACTGCAAGTGTACAGACAACAGCCGAACAGACAACGAAACAACCGACAAAAGCTAACGCTTCAAATGAATCATTTGATCTAAGGTCACTTCATGTATGCAAAGAAAATGCCGATGACGACCTTGTTGGCATATGGCAGATTACGGCAGGCGAGGGTTCGCAGTATAAGGATTTTTACTATATGTTCAACGGAGAAGGCAAGTCTGTTCTTATAAGCGGAACTTCGGGATATTTCGGCAAATACAGCTACGATACCGATGATGACAACAATCCGACATTCACCACAAAGCTTGTTTTCGGTCTTAACGGAACTTACACCTACAAGCTTTCAGATGACAAAAAAACTGCCGAGCTGACAAATACGGATACAAAGGCGGTTTCAACGCTCAAGAAAACAGACGATCCCGACTTTATTCCCACCCCCGACAAAGACGCATCAATTGACGAAAACCTTGTCGGCTGCTGGATGTCAGACAGCGGCGAATATCTCTGCTTTGACAAGAGCGGAATTATGTATCAGAACCTTTTTGACTATATGTTTGCGTTTTCAAACTACACGGCAAAAGACGGTAAAATTGTTTCAACATACACAACCTCCGACAAAAAAACAACAGATAAATACACTTATTCTGTTCAAGGCGACACACTTACGCTTAACAATGATACCTACTCTAGAATTTCTTTCAGTGATTTAAAGTGATGAATCACCGTTGATTCAATGTTGAAAATTTTTCGTATTTTCTTAACATCATAACAACAATCCCCGAACACAAAAAATGTTCGGGGATTTCTTATTTTCAGAAAGTTATTAACATCTTATCCGTACGGTCTTAAAAAATCAAAGGGAGGGAGATTTCTCACAACTCCGAAAACGAGCAGTATTCCTATCAGTACAAATGTGAGAACCGTGTCAAATTTTTTCAGAGTAAGCCTGCCGTATCTTATGTAGCCGTAAAGCATTTTTCCGAGCAGATACAGAATGAACGGTGAGATTACAAACAAAACCTGATTGCACTCAAAAGCACCTTTAAAATCAAGCCGCAGAATATGTGTAAGCATACCGGTTACACCGCAGCCGGGACAATAAAATCCCGTTATTTTGCGAAAAACACAAGGAATTGCAAAGCCTGTAAACGAAACAATTAAATAATATAAAACACCGGCTGCGACCAAAATAATCGCAGCCGTTGAAAATTTTAATAATCTTTTTTTCATTGATTACTGTGGAGGAAGCATCTTGTTAAGCTCACTCTGCATAAGAGCATAAGAAACAATGCTAAGACCAACGATTGAAAGTATAAGATAAAGTACCGAAGCACTTGAATCAACCATAATACCTCTCTGCATCTTTGCTTCATTGAGCTTTTCGCCCTGCTTGTAGCACCAGTAATAACCGTAAATACCGCAAGTTACAAGTGTAAGCAGAAATACGACTCCGCCTGATGTGCCGTCCTGCTGATGACCTGAAACATAGTTTGTTTCGTCATTGAGCATAATGAGCCAGTAAATTCCGTAAATACCGCAAGTGATGATTGAAAGAAGGATTGCAATACCTACACTTCTCTGTTTCATAATAATTACCTCCGTTTACCTCTTTCAAGGGATTTTAGCAAGGTAAATTATACCATTTGTACGGTACAATGTCAATATAATTTTGTTTTAATATTTGCTATGGTTTGCTGAACTTTGGGCAGATGCCGCATAAGATTATTTAATAACCTCCATACCGCCCATATAAGGACGAAGAACCTCAGGAATCCTGATTGTGCCGTCCTCGTTAAGGTTGTTCTCAAGGAATGCGATGAGCATTCTCGGAGGAGCAACAACCGTGTTGTTAAGAGTATGTGCAAAGTATTTCCTGCCATCCTCGCCTGCAACCCTGATTTTAAGGCGGCGAGCCTGTGCGTCACCGAGGTTTGAACATGAACCAACCTCAAAATATTTTTTCTGACGGGGTGACCATGCTTCAACATCAAGTGAACGAACCTTGAGGTCTGCAAGGTCGCCCGAACAACATTCGAGTGTACGAACAGGAATATCCATTGAACGGAAAAGGTCTACTGTGTTCTGCCAAAGCTTGTCAAACCACATTTTGCTGTCCTCAGGCTTACAAACAACAATCATTTCCTGCTTTTCAAACTGATGAATTCTGTAAACGCCTCTCTCCTCAATGCCGTGAGCACCCTTTTCTTTTCTGAAACAAGGCGAATAGCTTGTGAGAGTGTAAGGAAGATTTTCTTCCTTGTTGATTGTGTCAATGAACTTACCAATCATTGAATGTTCGCTTGTGCCGATAAGATAAAGGTCCTCGCCCTCAATCTTGTACATCATTGAATCCATCTCGGCAAAGCTCATAACGCCTGTTACAACATTACTTCTGATCATAAAAGGCGGTACACAGTATGTGAAACCTCTGTTAATCATAAAATCACGGGCATATGCGATTACTGCACTGTGAAGTCTTGCAATATCGCCCATAAGATAATAGAAACCGTTACCAGCAACCTTTCTTGCAGAATCAAGGTCGATACCATTGAATTTTTCCATAATTTCTGTGTGATAAGGAATTTCAAAATCAGGTACAAACGGATCGCCGAATTTCTCAATTTCAACATTCTGACTGTCATCCTTACCAATCGGAACAGACGGATCAATAATGTTTGGAATCTGCATCATAATTTCTGTTACCTTTGCAGAAAGGTCTGCCTCCTGCTTTTCAAGCTCTGCAAGCTGCTCTGCCTGCTTTGTAACCTCTTCTTTAAGAGCCATGCCCTCTTCTTTTTTACCCTGAGCCATAAGAGCGCCAATCTGCTTTGAGATTTTGTTTCTGTTTGAACGAAGCTCGTCCGCCTGCTTTTTAACAGCTCTGCTCTGCTCATCAAGTTCAATTACCTGATCAACAAGCGGAAGTTTGTGGTCTTGAAACTTCTTTTTGATATTTTCTTTTACTGCGTCGGGATTTTCTCTTAAAAATTTAATATCTATCATTTTAAAATACCTCTTTATGTAATGTTATTTAAGTTTGTTTGAAAGCTCTGTGAGTTCTTCATCAGAGTAAAATTCAATTTGAAGTACGCCGCCCTGTTTACCCTTGCTCTTTGAAACGCTGATTTTTCGTCCAAGGCTTTCGGACAGTGCAAGCTCAACCATACTGTAGAACGAAGGCTTTTTCTCAGGCTTTTCTTTCTTCTGAACTGTCGGCTTTTTTTTGCAGATTTTTTCAACCTGTCTTACCGAAAGGTCTTTTGCCACAATTTCATCTGCAAGCTCCGTCATAAGCTCTTCGTTCTCAAGCGTAAGCAACGCTCTTGCATGACCTGCCGAGATTTTGCCGTCTTTCAGATATTCCATTATGTTATCGGGAAGTTTAAGGAGTCTTAATGCGTTTGCAACTGCGGGACGGGATTTTCCGACCGACTTTGCAACCTCTTCCTGCGAAAAGCCGTGTTCATCAATAAGTGCCTTGTATCCGAGAGCTTCTTCAACAGGGCTTAAATCCTCACGCTGAAGATTTTCAATAAGAGCAATCTCCATTGTTTCGGTATCGGTAAGCTCCTTGATTATAACAGGGACTTCGGTAAGGCCTGCCATACGGCTTGCTCTGTATCTTCTCTCGCCTGCCACAATCTGATAACCGCCGAGTGTGAGCGGACGAACAAGCAACGGCTGTAACAGTCCGTGCTGTGAAATACTCTCTGCAAGCTCCGACAAAGCCTGTTCGTCAAATTCTTTTCTCGGCTGAGTACGGTTCGGTTCAATCTCCGAAATTTTGAGTGTTACTGTTCCGCCGTCTGTTTCGGAATCGTTTTCTATAAATATTGCGTTCAGACCTTTTCCAAGGCCACCGAGTTTTTTTGCCAAATCAGCCTCTCTCCTTTCCGACTATTTCTTCGGCAAGGGTCATATATGCCTGACTGCCCTTGCAGGATTTGTCATAGTAGATAACGGGCATACCAAAGCTTGGTGCTTCGGAGAGCCTGACTCCCCTCGGAATTACGGTTTTAAAAACCTTTCGTGGAAAGAATTTTTTCACTTCATCTACTACCTGCTGTGTAAGATTAAGTCGTCCGTCATACATTGTAAGCAAAACGCCTTCAATCTCTATTGATTCGTTGTACTGCCTTTTTATTCTTCGTACCGTGTTGATAAGCTGTGACAATCCCTCAAGTGCATAATACTCGCATTGAATCGGCACAAGGAATGTGTCGGCAACCGTCAATGCATTTGCCGTAATAAGTCCGAGTGACGGAGGACAGTCTATGATTATGTAATCGTAGTACTGCTTTATCGGGAGCAAGGCATTCTTTAGAAGTGCCTCTCTGTGCGGTTTTTCCGCAATTTCAAGCTCTGCGGCAGCCAGATCAAGGCTTGACGGAAGAATATGCAGATTGTCATACGGAGTTGTAAGAACACATTGCTCGGCCTTTGCACCGTCAACAAGAATCGAATAGGTTGAATACTTTACTTTGCTCTTATCAATGGCGACACCGCTTGTGGCATTTCCCTGCGGATCAGCGTCAACAAGGAGTGTTTTCTTGCCCATTTTTCCCAGACAAGCCGCAAGATTAACGGAGGTTGTGGTCTTCCCCACACCTCCCTTTTGGTTTGATACTGCAATTATTTTTGCCAAAAAATCACCTTGTCTTTTGTTTTTATGACTTTTATATCTTTTACTCTAAAATTATATCATACTGCACACCATTTTTAAAGCTATTTTAAAGATTTTTTGGGATTTGCGGCAACTTTTTTTCTTAATCAAAACACAAATGTTTCACGTGAAACAATTACTGTATAACCAAAAAAATAAAAACTATACAACGCAAAAAGCCGCACATTTCTGTGCGACTCTTTGCAAGGGGTTTAGATAAGGAAATGGGTATGAGTGGAACGGATGCTTTCGCATCCTCCGGAAAGTGAATTAAGCAGTTTTTTCTGCGTCAGGCTTTTGATGTCTTTTAGGAATCCGTATTGTGTATTCAATAAAATTGTCTGTGTCTTTTTTGTTTGATTGTGCATCGATTCCTGCAAGACGCATAGTATCAATAGCCTTGTTAATTGTGTTAAGAAAAATTCGTAGGTCTTTTATCACCGCTTTGCTTGTACCTTTGGATTTTATTGTTTTCGGTACAGAATTGATTAAAATGCCGACGAGCTCATCAGTCTGACTTGTGTTGAGATTTTCCGAAATTATTTTTGACAAAGCCTCATGTCTTAAAGCGTCATCTTCAATTCTCAAAAGAGCCCTTGCGTGCCTTTCGGTTAATCCGGCGTTTACAATCCACTCCTGTTCCTCATATGTAAGACGAAGAAGTCTTAATTTATTTGCAATAGTAGATTGACTCTTCCCCAGTCGGTTCGCTGCTTCCTCTTGGGTAAGACCGTAACGCCTGATCAGCTTTGAAATCCCGCGAGCTTCCTCGAATATACCGAGGTCGCTGCGCTGGAGATTTTCAAGGAGAGCATAAATGGCTGACTCTTTTTCTGAACACTTTAAAACGATGCATGGCACCTTTCGCAGACCTGCCAAAACCGAAGCCCTAAGGCGGCGTTCACCTGCCACAAGCTCATACTCCGCAGCCGAGATTTTTCTCACCGAAAGCGGCTGCAAGATACCGTTTTCGCTGATTGATGTGGAAAGAGCTGCAAGTTCGGTTTCATCAAAGGTTTTGCGAGGTTGTGCTTTGTTCGGTCTGATTTTAACAATCGGAATCTCTAAAACTTTATTATCGTTTTTGAGCATAAAATTCAACCGCATCGCCTCAATGTCCGTTAGCATCAGGGGTTGTCCCTGTGCTATTATAATAACATAAGCACGGTGCGGTTGTTGTCGCTTTGTGAGCAACTTTTTTAAAATGTTTTACCATAAAATGGTAATTTATCAAAAAAGCTGTCGAAATTTATCACAACGGTTGTGACTTTATTTTGCCCGAAATTCTCGGGTATTGTTTTGGAGTTGGTTTAATCTTTTTAATCACAATAATTGTACGCTCGCCCTCGTCACACGGAAGATTAAACTTGTGAACCTTTTCAACTTTACCACCGAGTAATTTCAAAGCATTTTCTGCTCCGTCAAGTTCTTCATCGGCATTCGGCCCTTTCATTGCTACAAACAAACCGCCAACTTTAACATACGGCAAGCAGTATTCGCAGAGAACATTCAGCCTTGCAACAGCTCTTGAAACGGCAAAATCAAATTTATCACGGTAGTGACTGTTTTTGCCGCCCTCCTCTGCCCTGCTGTGGACAAGTTCCGCATCAAGTCCTGTATTATTAAGAACCGTGTCAAGAAATGTGAGTCTTTTGTTAAGGCTGTCTAAAAGTGTCAGCTTTATGTCAGGTCTTGCAATTTTCAGCACAACACCCGGAAAACCTGCACCTGTTCCCACATCAATAATGCTTGCATTCTTCTTAACATCAACAAAGTTGAAAAGTGTAAGGCTGTCGGCAAAATGCTTGACCGCAACACCCTGTTCATCGGTTATTGCAGTAAGATTCATCTTTTCGTTCCACTCAACAAGCAATTTGAAATATGTATCAAACCTTTGCAGCATTTCACAGTCAAGCTGAGTTTTAAAACCATCGGTAACGGTAGTAAGAGTATCTTTAATTGCCATTACTGCCTCCTGTTGTTCTGAGCAAGCCAGATAAGAAGTACACTGATATCCGCAGGAGAAACACCCGAAATTCTTGATGCCTGTCCGATATTAAGCGGTTTAATCTTATTAAGCTTTTCCCTTGCCTCAAGTCGAAGACCTTCAATTTCATTGTAATCAAAGTCATTTGGCAGCTGCTTAACCTCAAGCTTTTTCATCTGCTCAACCTGTTTAAGCTGTTTTTGAATATATCCCTCGTACTTAATTTCAATTTCAACCTGTTCAAAGATATTCGGGTCAAGTTCGGGTCTTGTTTTGTCTATACTCTTGAGTGCGTCATAACCGAGCTGAGGTCTTTTCATAAGTTCAATAAGTCTTACGCCTGTAGTAATTTCAGATGTTTCACGTGAAACAAGTATCTTGTTTACCTCATCATCAGGCGAAATGACCGTATTTTTAAGTCTTTTAAGCTCTTCTTTTTTAAGCTCCTGCTTTTTAAGATACTTTGCGTATCTTTCATCGCTTATAAGTCCAATTTTATGACCGAGAGGGGTAAGTCTTTCATCGGCATTATCCTGACGAAGCACAAGTCTGTACTCACTTCTTGAAGTCATCATTCTGTACGGCTCATTCGCACCCTTCGTAACGAGATCGTCAACAAGAGTGCCGATATAGCTTTCCGAACGGTCAAATATAACAGGCTCTCTGCCGAGAACCTTCATTGCGGCATTGATTCCGGCAACAAGTCCCTGAGCCGCCGCTTCCTCATAACCCGATGAACCGTTGAACTGACCTGCGCCGAACAGTCCGCCAAAATCTTTAAATTCAAGTGTCGGGTTCATTGCAAGCGGGTCAACGCAATCGTATTCAATCGCATAAGCAGGCCGCATAACAAGACAATGTTCAAGACCTTTGATTGTGTGATAAAATTTCAGCTGAACCTCTTCCGGAAGTGACGAACTCATTCCCTGAAGATACATTTCCTCGGTATCAAGTCCGCACGGCTCAATAAAAAGCTGATGTCTTGGCTTATCCTTAAAACGCATAATCTTATCTTCAAAGCTCGGACAATAACGGGGACCAACGCCCTCAATTTTGCCTGCATATAGCGGTGAACGGTGAATATTTTCAAGAATAATCTGCTTTGTTTCGTCATTTGTCCAGCTTATGTGGCATTCAACCTTATTCTCACCGAGATTTTCCGTTTCATAAGAAAACGGCTGAGGCGGTTCATCGCCCTTTTGAACTTCAAGCTCAGAAAAATCAATTGAACTTCTGAGAACTCTTGCAGGAGTACCTGTCTTAAATCTTCTCAACGGCAGACCGAGTTTTTTAAGGCTTGCACCGAGAAATGCGGCAGGAAAAATTCCGTCGGGACCGCTCTCATATGAAACCTCGCCTACAAAAATTCTGCCGCCGAGATATGTACCGGTTGCAATAATAACAGTCTTACATTTAAACACGGCAAGCATTCTTGTGGTAAGATTATAACCGCCGTCAACCTTTTCAATGTCAGTAATTTCAGCCTGACGGAGATCAAGGTTATTTTGCAGTTCAAGCTTATGCTTCATAACGGTAGAATATTTTCTTCTGTCAATTTGTGCTCTCAAAGAATGAACAGCAGGACCTTTTCCCCTATTAAGCATTCTGGATTGCAAAAAGCATTCGTCGGCAGTCTTACCCATTTCGCCGCCGAGTGCGTCAATTTCACGGACGAGATGTCCTTTTGCAGTTCCGCCGATTGACGGGTTGCATGGACAGTTTCCGACTGCGTCCATATTTATGGTAAATATTGCAGTTTTACAGCCGAGCCTTGCCGCAGCAAGAGCCGCCTCGATTCCTGCGTGACCTGCACCCACTACCGCAACATCATATTCACCGGCTAAATAATTCATAACATCACCTATTTTCCTACGCAAAAATTGTGGAACACCCTGTCTACAACTTCATCACTTGTTCTTTCGCCTGTCAATTCAAGTAATTGCGAAATTGCATCCTCAATTGAAACAGTTACCGCGTCAAATGTCATTCCAAATTCAAGCGCATTTTTTGCCTCAATAACAGAATCAAGGGCATTTTTAACGGCTATTCTCTGTCTTTCATTTGAAAGAACACCTTCGCTCGGATTAAAATTCTGTGTACCCGCAATTTTTTCAACAGCTTTTGTGAGATCATCTCTGCCGTCACCGTTAATTGCAGATATATATACTATATATTTTATATTTTTACTGATATATTTAATATCAAGCTTATTATCAAGATCAGTCTTATTGATTACAGCAATTGACGGTACAGACTTAGCAGACTCAATAAGATTATAATCATCCTCGTCAAGCTCTCTGCTGTTGTCAAAAACAGCAAGCAGAAGACCGCATTGCTCAAGTCTTTTTCTCGCCCTGTCAATACCGATTTTTTCAACAGCGTCATCAGTATCACGAAGCCCCGCCGTATCGCTTAGATTCAAAACCACATCACCGACCGTTACTGTATCCTCTACAATATCTCTTGTAGTTCCGGGAATGTCTGTAACAATACTTTTTTCATAACCCGAAAGCAAGTTCATAATTGTACTTTTACCAACATTCGGTCTGCCGGCAATTACGGTGTCAATTCCTTTTTTCACCGTCTGACCGCAATCGTAGCTGTCGAGCAATGACTGCAAACACTTGATTGCACTGTCACAGGTTTCAATTACGGAATCAACCGTTACCTCGGCAATATCCTCCTCAGGATAATCAGCCCATGCAGAAAGATGGGCAGCCTGTGAGAGAAGATCATTTTTTACGCCGTCTATTTTTTTGCGCAAGGCACCCTCTTTCACACAAAGAGCAGCCCTTGCCGCACCTCTGCTTTTTGCACTGATAATATCAATAACAGCCTCAGCTTCAGTTAGGTCAATTTTACCGTTAAGAAACGCACGCTTTGTAAACTCGCCTGCCTGTGCAGGTGCAGCACCTGCGTTAAGAACGGCACGCAGAACTCTTTTTGTAATGTAAAGTCCTCCGTGGCACGAAAGCTCTACAACATCTTCACCGGTATAACTGTGCGGTGCTTTAAAAACAAGAGCGACCGCCTCGTCAATATCTTCACCGTTTTCGAAAATTTTTCCGAACGACGCTGTATAGCCTTTCATCTCAGTAACCTTTTTACCTGAAATTGAATTAAAAATTTTATCAGCAATTTGAAGTGCATTGTCACCCGAAATTCTAATAACGCCTATGCCGCCCTCGCCCTGAGCAGTGCTTATAGCGGCAACTGTATCGTAATTCATAAAATCACCAAGAAAAAAGGGCGGTTAAAAACCGCCCTATTATTATTTGTCTATTCTTCCGTAAAGACCTGTTGTTCCGCCCTCGTTGAGTGGCTTTCTGTCAGGATTTGCGGGAGTATTATGCTCTGAACGGTTTGCGCTGTATGGGCGTCTGCCGCCTCTGCCTCTGTTGTTATAGCCGCCGTTTCTGCGAACGGGCTTTGCTGCCTTTGGATCCGGACCGATAACAACATGGCGGTTTGCATTCTCGCCTTCGCTCCATGAAATAGCACCGTTTATCTTTTGAACAGAAGTATGGATAATTCTTCTTTCATAAGGATTCATAGGTTCAAGATTTGTCTTTCTGCCTGTTTTAACAGCCTTGAAAGCAAGCTTTCTGCCGAGAATTTCAAGAGTTTTTTCTCTCTTTTCTCTGTAGTTGCCTGTGTCGATAGTTACCTTAAAATAGCTGTTGTCTGTGTGGTTTGCAACAAGGCTTGTAAGGTACTGAAGAGAATCAAGAGTTTCACCTCTTCTGCCGATTACAAAACCGACATCATCACCTGTAAGATTAAATTCAATACCGCCCTCAATCTCATTTTTCTCTATCTGAACGCTTTCAAGCTTCATATTATCGAGGACATCTCTTAAAAACTTCTCTGCCTTTTCAGCGGGAGTTTCTTTGAGAGTGATTTTAACCTTTGCAGGCTGACCGCCAAAAAGACCGAATTTTTTCTTTTCGGCTCTCTGAATAACCTCAAATTCAACCTCAGCGGTTTCATCAAGGCCAAGCTGTTTTTTGGCATCGTTCAATGCGTCAACTTCGTTATCACCAACGCCGATAGCTTCTTTAATCACAATATCACCTGATTTCAAACTTCTACTTCTTTTTCTTTTTTGATTTTGTATTTTCTTCCGCACCTTCAGAAAGACCGTGCGGAACATAGTTATACTTAACAAGAGCCTCCTGCTCAAGCATAAGAGCAGCGTGTCTTGCCTCGGATGTTGCTGTCATTCTCTGCGGACTGAAAAGCTTGCCGACAACAACCGACTGAACAAGGCTTACGAGTGAAGATACAATCCAGTAGAATGCAACGGCTGACGGAACGATATATGCGATATATGCCGAGAAAAGCGGCATTGCGTACATCATAACCTTCATACAGCCCTGCTGTTGCTGCATAGGATTGTTTTTTACGTTGATTCTCATTGTAATAAACTGTGTAAGCACATTTGACGCAAAACAGATTACAGGGAAAAGAATCATCGGACTCCAAATACCGTAGTCCTGAGGAATTGCAAAAAGATTCATGCCAAAGGTGTTAAAGCCTTTTTCAAACATATTGATTGTATTGATTTGATCTGCATTAAAAATCTGCTGAATAGCGTCAATATTTTGAAAACAGCTGAAATCCTTCAAAAAATAAATTTCCTGATATGTAGCATTGGTTGCACCCGACGCTGCTGTATAACCCGGAATTGTGTTTACATAGTTAAGAGCTTCCGTTACCTTTGCACTGTCTATGTGAAGTGTGTTTGTAAGAGGATATGCGACAGCATAGAATACGCCGAAGAGAACCAAAAACGGAACAATCATCGTAAGGCAGCCGCCTGTCGGCTTAACTCCCTCTTTTTCGTAGAGCTTAGATATCTCTTCCTGAGCCTTTTGTCTGTTGTTTTTATATTTTTCCTGAATTTCCTTTTGCTTTTTTGAAAGTCTTGCGGTACCTGCCATTGATTTTTGCTGTTTGATTGTAAAAGGAAACATACAAAGTCTTACAATAATTGTAAAGACAATAATTGACAGTCCGAAATCTTTAAGTATATAGAAAGCTCCCCACAGCACATAGCCGAGCAAACTTCCGAGAAAACCAAAGATTTGCATACAGTTACCTCACTTTAAATTCTTACTCTTTGGCTTTTTTTCCGGTACCGGGTCGTAACCGCCCTTTGAAAACGGATTACAGCGCAGAATACGCCAAACGGTAAGCGCTGTGCCTTTGAGTGCTCCAAACCTTTCAATTGCCTCGATACCATACTGCGAACAAGTCGGAATATATTTGCAATGACTCGCCGTCAGCGGAGAAATTGAGGTTCGGTAAAACCTGATGATTGCCAGAAGAATGCGTTTCATAAAACTATCCCTCTTTTAAAACACCTGCAAGCAAAAGCTGCCTTTTCATTTCTTTACAAACAACAGTGCTTTTCACATACGGTGTTTTACCTCTGGCAACAAAAACAAAGTCGTATCCCTTTTTAATGTCAGGATAAAGCTCGTAATAAGCCTCTCTTATTACCCTTCTCGACCTTGTACGCCTTACGGCTTTTCCAATTTTCTTGCCGGTGGTTATTCCAAAACGCAGGTTATCGGATTTGTTTTTTAACACATAGGTTACCAAAACAGGACCAACAAAGGATTTTCCCCGTCTGTAAAGTCTGGAAAAATCCCTGTTATCCTTCAAAGTGATATATTCACCCATAATTTACCACCTTGCAAACAGGTGCATTAAAAAAGAAAGACCACCGGTTAAAAGTGGTCTTCTCTTTAATAAGACAACCTTTTTCTACCTTTAGCTCTTCTTCTGGCTAAAACTTTCTTGCCGTTAGATGTAGACATTCTCTTTCTGAAGCCGTGCTCCTTTTTTCTGTGGAGCTTCTTAGGCTGATAAGTTCTCAACATAATGAAAACCCTCCCTTCAAAATATAACCTTGCAATATAGCATTATATCTTAATTTCAGCCTGTAGTCAACAAAAATTTTTATTTTTTATTTTCAAAAATGAATTTAAAATAAATAAGAGAACAGACGCTCTTTCACAAATTTATTTTTCTTTATTGGTAAATACAATATATTGCAACATAAAAATCTTCACACACTATATATCCGATTTTCTGCAAAATTCAGGCTCTTTAATAATATAAGGTATCTATTACAATAAATTACAAATAGCTTTTTGTAATTGCAATTTTAATTTTGTTGCGTTATAATAAAGCAGAATGGTATTTTATCAAAATGGGATAATTATGGAAAACAGGTGCAAGGTTAGGCACCGCCGGAAGGGAAAGATTAAATAATGGACTCTTTTGAAGACGCATGGAAAGTCATAGACGGTTACTGCAAGTCAAAAATTACGGACATTGCCTATAATACATGGATCAGCAGAATCCAGCCTATTGACCTTGACTTTGAGAACGGAACCGCATACCTGCTTGTTCCGAACGATTTTCATGCTCAAACACTGAGAAGATGTTATATGAAGCTTCTCAACGAGGGATTCCGTGAAATTTTCGGAACAGAATTTAATATTGAATTTAGAACCCCTGCAAATGTAACAAACAATCCAAAGCCGCCTGCCGCGGCAACAATTACAACATCGGCATCAACTGCCCCTCTTTTGCAGAGTCCTGAAAACATTTCATATGAATACACCTTTGACACATTTATTGTCGGCGCGTCAAACAAGTTCGCTCACGCAGCGTGTCTTGCTGTTGCGTCAAATCCGTCATACGCATACAATCCTCTTTTTCTTTACGGAAATTCAGGACTCGGAAAAACTCACCTTCTGTATGCTATCGGCAATGAAATTAAAAAGAACGATCCGTCAAAAGTGATTTGCTACATAAAAGGCGATGACTTCACCGTTGAACTTATCGAATCAATTCAGCTTGCAAAAATGAACGAGTTCAGACAGAAATTCAGACAGGCTGATATTCTTCTTGTAGATGATGTTCAGTTCATCGGCGGTAAGGAAAGAACTCAGGAGGAGTTCTTCCATACCTTTAACACACTTTATGAAGCAAGAAAACAGATTGTACTAACATCGGACCGTCCTCCAAAGGAAATAAAAACGCTTGAGGATCGTCTGCGTTCAAGATTTGAGCAGGATCTCATTGCGGATATTCAGCCTCCGGATCTTGAAACAAGAATCGCTATTATAAAAAGAAAAGCGGAGCTTGACGGTATTGAGCTTTCGGATGAGCTTTGCAACTACATTGCTTCAAAAATCAAATCAAATATCCGTCAGCTTGAGGGTACTGTAAAGAAAATCAAGGCAAAATACTACCTTAACAGCGAAAAACCGACTGTCAGCTCAGTTCAGGGCATTATTTCCGATATTCTCAACAATGAAGCCCCGCCCGAGGTTACCGTTGACAGGATTATTGACGAGGTTGCAAGAACCTACGGCGTTACTGCCGATGAAATCCGTTCTCAGAAAAACCGCAGTGCAAATATAAGCAATGCAAGACATATTGCAATCTACCTTACAAGAGAGCTTACAACTCTCTCAATGGTTGCAATAGGTGAAAAGTTCGGCAACCGCCATTATTCCACCATTATATATACACTTCGCAAGGTTGACGAGATGATGGCTAAGGACAGAAAAGTTAAGGAACTCATCGACGATACAATCAAAAATATCCGAGGCTGAAAGCCCGATTTTATTTAACTGTTTATTCAACATTCCACACACATTTTTCCACATTGTGTTGAATATTTTACCTGAGAAAAAATTTGTCAACAAAAGCTAACAAATCAAAAAACTTCTTTTGTTTATGCTTTTATTCAGTGTCAATGCGGATTCTCACCGTTTTTTGACATTTTGACATTCCCTACTATAACTACAATAAAAATATAATAAAAAGACAGGAGAAAATACACACGATGAAAATTTCATGTTCACGAACAGATTTGGGATTAGCCATTTCAAATGTGTCAAGAGCCGTGTCAACAAAGGCATCAATTCCCGCACTTGAAGGCGTTTTAATAAAAGCATACGGAAGTACTCTTAATATTTCGGGATATAATCTTGAAATCGGTATAACAACCGACATTGAGGCAACAATCAAAGAGGAAGGTGAAATCGTAGTAAGTGCGAAGCTTTTTCTTGATATTGTACGCCAGCTTCCGGAAGAGGTTGTGTTTATCGAAACAGACGAGCGTATGGTAACATACATAGCCTGCGGTAATGCAAATTATCAGATTGTCGGAATGTCATCGGTTGAATATCCGGATCTTCCGTCGTTTGAGCAGACTGACGGAATCTTCCTCAATGCAAAGGTCTTGCGTGAAATGATCAGACAGACTGTTTATGCCGTAAGTGAAAACACCGCAATGCCGATTTATACAGGTTCTCTCTTTGAAATTGAAAACGGTATATTCAAAATTATTGCAATTGACGGCTACAGAATGGCTATTCGCAGTGAAAATATCGACAGCGACAGCAAAAATGCTTTTGTTGTTCCCGGAAAAACTCAGCACGAGGTACTTAAGCTCCTTATTGATGATGAAGAAACAACAGAAATCATTATCGGTCAAAGACATATTGCATTTAAAATTAAAAATTATAAAGTTATCTCCCGTCTTATAGAGGGTACATTTATAGACTACAAGTCCGCAATCCCGAAAGACACAAAAACAGAGGTAGTTATTAACACAAGAACAATAATCAACGCAGTTGAAAGAATGTCGCCGATTAACAACGACAGAATGCAGAGTCCCGTAAGATGTACTTTCTCCGATGACGAAATCAAGCTTTCGTGTATTTCGTCTATCGGCAGAGCGGACGATGTAATCTCTGTTCCGATTGTCGGTGAATCGGTTGAAATCGGTTTTAACAACAAATATCTGCTTGACGCATTGAAAAATGCAGATACGGACGAAATAAAACTTATTCTCAACGGTCCCCTTATGGGTATGATTGTAAAGCCCGTCAAAAGCGACAGTTATCTAAGCGTTGTTGTTCCTATGAGGTTGGCAAATGAAAATTGAGAAAATTAAGATAGACAGCGAATATATAAAATTGCAGGATTTACTCAAGCTCGGTGGTGCTGTTGAAACAGGCGGACAGGCAAAAGTTGTAATTCAGAACGGAGATGTCACCGTAAACGGTGAAGTCTGCACCATGAGAGGAAAAAAGATGCGAAAAGGCGATATTGCTGTTTTTGATAGCCTTGAGATAATCGTTGAATAACTTTGGGATTGATGAAGTAAGTGAAGGTAATTGCTCTTAAATTTGAAAATTACAGAAATTTAAAGGACAATATAATTTCTCCGTGTGACGGAGTAAATATAATTTACGGCGACAATGCTCAGGGCAAGACAAATTTACTCGAATCACTCTGGTTTTTTTGCGGAGGTCACAGCTTTAGAGGCTCAAAGGACAGCGAGGTAATTAACTGGGACAGGAATTTTGCAAAAATTGAAATGCGTTTTTTCGGTCAGGACCGTGAGCAGACTGCAAAAATCCTATTCAAGGGCGGAAAAAAGACCGTTGAAATCAACGGCGTACAAAAAAATTCCGCAGCAGCGCTTATAGAACGCTTTTGTGCAGTTGTATTTTCTCCCGAACATCTCAGTCTTATAAAAAGAGGACCGGGTGAACGCAGAAAGTTTATTGACAGTGCAATTTGTCGCGAAAAACTGAAAAATGCCGTTGTTCTTTCAAAGTACAACAGAATCCTTAACCAGAGAAATTCACTTTTAAAAGATATTTACAGGAGGCCTTCACTTGAAGATACTCTTTCAGTGTGGGATGAACCTCTTTTAAAAAACGGTGCTGTGCTTGTAAAAAAAAGAATCGACTATGTAAAAATGCTCTCCGACCGTGCTGTTAAGTACCATGACGGAATTTCAAAGGGTAAGGAAGAATTGAAAATCCGATATGTGTCGGGCTGTGATATTACAGAGGATGACAGTACCGATGAGATATACGAAAAGCTGAAAACAAAGCTTGAAACACATAAAAGTGACGATATACGGACAGGTTTTACAAATTACGGTCCTCATCGTGACGATATAGAAATTATAATAAACGGCAAAAATGCCAAAGCTTTTGCATCTCAGGGACAGCAGCGAAGCGCTGTTCTGTCGCTGAAGCTTGCCGAGGCGTCTGTTTTGCGTGAAAGAATGGGTGAAGAACCGGTGATTTTGCTTGATGATGTACTTTCTGAGCTTGACGCCAAAAGACAGGATTTTTTACTCAACGAACTTCACGGCTGTCAGGTATTCATCACCTGCTGTGAAAAATCAAATAAAGAACAGCTCAGAAACGGAAAAATTTTTCTGCTGAATAACGGAGTGGTTAGCTGATGTATCTTCATCTCGGACAGGATACCGTTGTCACCGTTGAAACGGTAATCGGAATTTTCGATATAGACGAATGTACAGTTTCAAAAAAAACAAGGGACTATCTTACTGCCGCCGAAAAAAACGGCAATGTTGTCAATGTTTCTTATGAATTGCCAAAATCCTTTGTTGTCTGCGAAAAAAAAGGTAAAATAACGGTTTATATCAGTCAGCTTTCATCAAAAACGCTCATTAAAAGAAGTCAGGCACCGTATAAAGAGCTTATGTGCCGTTGAAGTCGTATAATAAAAAGGAGTTCTGCATATGAAAATGAGAAAATGCCCCTACTGCGGAAGAAGAATTTCATACACTTCTGCCTTTGCAAGCAGAAGAAAAGCCGAATTTGTCTGCCAAAAGTGTGGTAAGGAGAGCAAGGTTGCAGTCAATAAAAAGGTGATTTTGATTTTTATTCTTGCTGTCGTAATTTCACTTGCAATTATGTCAGGCTGGATAATGGCAGGACTTTCAAGCAATCCGCTCGGAATTTTGCTTGTTGCAATTCCTCTGATTATTTTTGCGGCTTTAACACCGAGCTTTGTTCACTATGAGCCGTTCAAAAAATATAAAAAATCAATGGAGGCAAAAAAGGCAGGCATTGCCTATTCCGACAATCTTCTCACCTCGGAGCTTGACAAAGACGATAACTACACCTTCCCGAGTATAAATACTCAGCAGAATGAAGGCGACGATAATTTTGAAATTAACACGGATGTGTTCAATAAAATCAGGGCTGAAAGAAATGCCGCAAGACAAAGACTGGATTCAAACGAAATTTCTTCGGATTCTTCATCCTTTGCAAAGCAGGAATATGTTCCCATAATCAACAATACAAGTGAAAATCATGCCTCAAGCGGAGCGTCACTCAAAAAAATACACTCCGAAGCTCCTGCCCGTCACACAGTCAGCAGGAACAGGCATTACATAAATTCCGATGAAACCGCAGAAAACAAAAAATCCGATGACGGCAACCGTTATTCGGTCAACAGAAAATTTTAATCGGTGATAAAGTGTTCAAGCTTCCCATATGTCCGCATTGCCGAACAATTTACCGTTACGGCGATGTAAGAAAAAATCTCAATATCAAAATTCACACCTGCTATCACTGCAAAAAGCAATTCAAAACCTCATTTTCGGGCTTATGGATTTTGCTTTTGATTATTATTGCAATCGGAATTATTGTAAATCTGATTGAAATATCAGTTTTTGCAAGAACAAATGTGACAGCACTTTTGGTTACAAACATTATACTTGTACTGTTTTTTCTGCTTTTTGTGCCGTTTTTTACAAAATTCAGAAAATTCGGAGAAGATATGCAAAAAGATAAAAATATAACAGCATCAAAAAAACAGCAGAAAAAACAAACGAACACAAGCACTGTTCGTAAATCGAATAAACGGAGGTAAGCGTTTTGGATAATCTTGAAAATAACGAAAATATGAATGAGAATATTGAAGAAATCAGCGAAAATGTAAATAATGAAGCCGTTGACGAAGCCTATGAAAAAGAGCTTGAGGCTGAAGAATTGGTTGAATTTGACGGAGAATCCGAGGGTATGGAGCTGTCAAAGGTTGAACAGGAATACGGAGCTGATGAAATTCAGGTTCTTGAGGGACTTGAAGCAGTCAGAAAGCGCCCGGGTATGTACATCGGTTCAACAGGTCCGAGAGGACTTCACCACCTTGTTTACGAAATTGTA
Source organism: Ruminococcus bromii (assembly GCF_002834225.1). GTDB lineage: Bacteria > Bacillota > Clostridia > Oscillospirales > Acutalibacteraceae > Ruminococcoides > Ruminococcoides bromii. The sequence continues at coordinate 38,550 of NZ_NNSR01000016.1, forward strand.
GATAACTCAATCGACGAAGCACTTGCAGGTTATTGTACAAAAATTGATGTTGTCATCGAAAAGGGCGATATAATCAGAGTAACCGATAACGGCCGTGGTATTCCTGTCGGCGTGAACAGCAAAACAGGACTCCCTGCCGTAACGGTTGTATTCACCGTTCTCCATGCCGGCGGTAAATTCGGCGGCGGCGGTTACAAGGTTTCGGGCGGTCTGCACGGCGTAGGTGCGTCAGTTGTAAACGCACTTTCCGAGTGGCTTGAAGTCAAGGTTTGTGACGGCGAGAATGTTTACTTCCAGCGTTATGAAAGAGGAAAAATTGTAACCGACCTTCAAAAAATCGGCAAGTCTGATGTTAAGGGTACGGAGGTACGCTTTAAAGCCGACCCCGAAATTTTTAAAGAAACCACGGTTTACGATTACAGCGTTCTTGAAAGAAGACTTCGTGAACAGGCATTTCTTAATGCAGGCGTTCACATTGAACTTCGTGACGAGCGTGATCTTGAAAATATTATTCAGAATAACTTTGTCTATGAGGGCGGTATCAGGAGCTTTGTTGAGTACATTCACAAAAAGCGTTCTCTTGAGGTTATTCATCCCGATGTAATTTACTTTGCATCAAGAAATGCAGATGATACAATTGCAGTTGAAATTGCAATGCAGTACAATGAAAGTTATAACGAAAATCTGCTCACTTTTGCAAATAACATTCATACAACCGACGGCGGTACTCATGAAGAAGGCTTCAAAAGAGCACTCACCTATGTTATGAATGACTATGCAAGAAAGTTCGGAAAACTGAAGGATAATGATAAGAATCTCAGCGGTGAAGATGTTCGTGAAGGACTTACCGCAATTGTCAGCGTAAAGCTCAAAGAGGCTCAGTTTGAAGGACAGACCAAGGCAAAACTCGGTAATACCGAGGTAAGAGCAATGGTTGACCGCCTTATGAGGGACAAGCTTTCGGTTTATCTCGAAGAGAATCCTGCCGTTGCAAAGGTAATTTTTGAAAAGGCGCTTGCATCGTCAAGAGCAAGAGAGGCTGCAAGAAAAGCAAGAGAAAATGCAAGAAGAAAATCTCCTCTTGACTCTGCACAGCTTCCGGGTAAGCTTGCCGACTGCCAGTCAAAAGACAGCAGCGAAACAGAAATCTTCATAGTCGAGGGTGACTCTGCAGGCGGTTCCGCAAAGGGCGGCCGTGACAGAAGAATCCAGGCTATCCTCCCTCTTTGGGGTAAAATGCTCAATGTAGAAAAGGCAAGAATCGACAAGGTTTACGGAAACGACAAGCTGATGCCGGTTATTACGGCACTCGGAACAGGCATAGGCGATGAGTTTGATATTTCAAAGCTCAGATATGACAAGGTTATTATTATGGCGGATGCCGATGTTGACGGTTCGCATATCAGAACTCTTCTTCTAACTTTCTTCTTCAGATATATGCGTCCGCTCATTGAAGAAGGTCATGTATATATCGCACAGCCACCGCTCTTTAGAGTTACAAAGGGCAAAGAGCATAAATATGCGTATTCGGACCTTGAGCGTGACCAAATTTTGGCACAGATTGAGGGCAAAACCGAGGTTCAGCGATACAAAGGTCTTGGTGAGATGGACTCCGAGCAGCTTTGGGAAACAACAATGAATCCCGAAACAAGACTTATGCTCCGTGTTGATCTCAGCGATGCAGAACAGGCAGACGAAACCTTCACAATCCTTATGGGTGACAAGGTTGAGCCGAGAAGAGATTTCATTGAGAAAAATGCAAAATATGTACAGAATCTCGATGTCTGATATATTACGATAAACCAAAATTTAAAAAACGGGGTGATTTTATGCACGCAAGAACAAAAGTTACAGTTCGTTACGCAGAAACGGATAAAATGGGAATTGCACACCACTCAAATTATCCTATTTGGTACGAAATAGCAAGAAACGACTATATCAAAATGTTCGGAATCAGCTACACGGATATGGAAAACGCAGGTGTAATGACTCCGCTCTTGAACCTGAGCTGTCATTACGGAATCCCTGCCCTTTATGAGGACGAGCTGATTATCCGCACTTGGGTGCAGACTATCACAGCCGCAAGAATTATTTTTACATACACGGTTAAGCGTATAGAAAAGGACGGCTCGGAAACCGAGCTTGGCTACGGTACAACCGAACACGGTTTTGTAGACTCCAAAACATTTCGTCCCACAAGCATCAAAAAACGCTTTCCAAAACTCTATGAAGGTATTTCGGCCGCAGTAAAACACTTCTAACAGCGTGTCGCCGGCAGCGTGCCGCTGCACCCAATTCGAGAATATAGTTTGTGAAATTAAAAAATAAATTTTCCCGACCAAATTCATACACACTTTTCATCACATCAAAAAATATGTGTAAAACAAATCGTTTCATCAAGGCGGGCGTCCAATGAACGCCCCTACTGAAACAAAATTACACGCTAAACTAATTAAAAAACGCAAAATAACATTATTATAAATTATTGAACAGACAGTAACAAGAGCTTAAAAAGCGAGGAAAGAATATGGATAACGAACAGAATCAGAACAAGGATGCAAGAATTATTGATGTCGATTTGCAAAATGAAATGAGAAAAAGCTTTTTGGATTACTCCATGAGCGTTATCGTTTCCCGTGCATTGCCCGATGTCAGGGACGGTCTTAAGCCTGTTCACAGAAGAATACTCTACACAATGAATCAAATCGGTCTTGACCCGTCAAAGCCGTACCACAAGTGTGCCGACACTGTAGGTCAGGTGCTGGGTTCGTATCATCCGCACGGTGATGCCTCGGTTTATGATGCAATGGTTCGTCTTGCACAGGATTTTTCCATGAGATATATGCTTGTTGACGGTCACGGTAACTTCGGTTCGGTGGACGGTGATCCGCCTGCCGCATACCGTTATACAGAGGCGAGAATGAGCAAAATTTCTCTTGAAATGCTCACGGATATTGAAAAAAACACGGTTGACTTTATGTCAAACTACGACGACCGTCTTAAAGAGCCGACTGTTCTTCCAAGCCGTTTTCCAAATCTTCTTGTAAACGGTTCAAGCGGTATTGCCGTTGGTATGGCAACCGAAATTCCGCCGCATAACCTCGGTGAAACAATTGACGCAGTCTGCACTCTCATTGATAATCCCGACGCTGAACTTGCCGAGATTATGGAGTGTATGCCCGGTCCCGACTTCCCGACAGGCGGTATAATTATGGGCAGAAGCGGTATTCGTGCCGCCTATGCAACAGGCCGCGGAAAAATTACCGTAAGAGCCAAGACTGAAATTATCGAAGCTAAAAACGGCAGATATAAAATTATCGTTACGGAGCTTCCGTACAAGGTCAACAAAGCAAGACTTATTGAAAATATTGCCGACCTCGTAAAGGATAAGAGAATTGAGGGTATTTCAAATATTGAAGACCACTCCGACCGTAAGGGTATGCACATTGAAATTGACATCAAGAGAGATGCCTCACCGCAGATTGTCCTTAACCAGCTGTTCTCATATACACAGTTGCAGACAACCTTCGGTGCTATTATGCTCTCTATCGTTGACGGTGAGCCTAAAATTCTTTCACTCAAGGAAATGCTCCAATGCTACATTGAATTTCAGGCTGAGGTTATTCGCCGTCGTACTGATTTTGACCTCAAAAAAGCCCGTGACAGAGCTCATATTCTTGAGGGCTTGAAGATTGCACTTGATTTTATTGACGAGGTAATCAAAATCATCAGAAACAGCAAGGATACTGCAAGTGCAAAAGCAGGTCTTATGGAGCGTTTCGGTCTTGATGATGTTCAGGCTCAGGCTATTGTTCAGATGCGTCTTGGACAGCTCACAAATATGGAGCAGACTAAGATTGAGGACGAAATTGCAGCCCTCCACGCAAAGATTGAAGAATATCTCGAAATTCTTGCAAGCGAGTCAAGACAGCTTGAAATCGTAAAAGAAGAAATTATGCAGATTCGCAACAAATATGCCGATCCGAGAAGAACAGAAATTTGTGCTGTAAGCGGTGAGGTTGATATTGAGGATCTTATTCCGCAGGAGGAGTGCGTTCTTACACTTACACAGTTTGGATATGTAAAGCGTCTTTCTGCCGATACCTACAAAATTCAGCGCAGAGGAGGCCGTGGCGTATCGGGTATGTCACGCCGTGAAGAAGATATTGCGGCTGAAATGTTCGTAATCAATTCACACGATTATGTTCTGTTCTTTACCGACAAGGGCAGAGTTTATCGCCTTAAATGCTATGAAGTTCCCGAAGGAAGCCGTCAGTCAAAGGGTGTGAACATTGCAAACCTGTTGCCGATTTCGCCCGATGAAAAGGTAACTTCAATGATAAGAGTGCCTGAATTTGACGAGGAAAAATACCTTGTTATGGTCACCCGTCAGGGCATTATCAAGCGTATTGAACTCAATGCATACAACACCTCAAGAAAGGGCGGCCTTATCGCTCTTGAACTCAACGAGGGTGACAAGCTTGCGTGGGTAAGAATGACTGACGGCAACAGTCAGGTTATTATCGCCACTAAGAAGGGTATGGCTATCCGCTTTAACGAAACCGACATCCGTGCAATGGGCAGACAGGCTCGAGGTGTTAAGGCAATGGCTCTCAAAGAGGGCGACTGCGTAGTCGGAATGAGCGTTGTCCGTGACGGCGGTCTTGTTCTCACAGTTTCCGAAACAGGCTACGGCAGACTTTCAAGTCCCGATGATTACCGTGTTCAGAGCCGTGGCGGTAAGGGCCTTACCAACTACCACACGGAAAAATACGGCGATGTTGCCGCTATCAAGGTGGTAAACCTTGATGATGATATTATTATCATCTCGGAAGAAGGCATTATTATCAGAATTGCAGCCGAATCAATCCGTGTTTGCGCCCGCCCGTCAAAGGGTGTAACCGTGATGAAGGTGAACGGTAACGACAAGGTTGTTACAATTGCCCGTGTTCCCCATATTGACGGTGAAGATGATGAATCAGCCGAGAGCGAAGATAACGCAGAAAATGGTGAATCGTCAGAAACGGTTGCAGAAGAAGCTTCCGAAAATAACGAGGGAGAAACTTCTGAATCAACCAAAGAAAATACGAAAGAATAATTAGCAAAAAAAAGAAAACTCCACTTTTTTAAGTGGAGTTTTTGACACATATGAAAATCTGGTGATTTGATGAAAAAATCTTTAGCTTTGATTGTTGCCGTAATGCTTTTGCTGTCACTTTTCGGCTGTTCTGACAAGTCAAAGGCTGATGTTTCGGGTGTTGTAGATGCACCCGATAAAATTTCTACTCTTGATGAGGCAAAAATAAGCAAGAACCCGAACATTCGCCAAAAGAGCGAAAATGTAAACGGAATGTGTTATGCAATCACACTTGAGGAGTTTACTCATAACTATAATGAGATGCTCAAAGAAACGGGCAGTCTGGATATGATAAATCCAAAGGGATGGAAAATGCTCGGCAGTCCGCAGGATGACGCTAACGGTACGGAATATCAGTACTATTACTATGATGCCGACAAAATCAATCTTACAGCCTCGGTTGAAACAAAGACAAATTATATTATGAATATCGGTCTTGGCACAACAATGAGCAACTTTGTTTCGATTGAAAACGAGAAAAATAACAGCGACGCAATCTTAATGAAGAGTGCTGTTATGGCTGTTGCCGTGAGCGGAATGGGCATTGACGAGGTTGATACAATTCAGGATATTTTTTATCGCACAACCTTTGAAAATACAAATGAGCTATGGTACAACGGCAATGTGTACGCTTTGAGTATGAATGAGGATAAAGGGGACAGCGAACGCAGTACAATGCTGTTCCGCACTTTTCCGATTTCGGAAGATGTAAAGGAAAACTGGGGCATTGACGAGTATGAAAGCTATGTGGCAAATGCAAGCCAGATAACAACAAACGCAAATTAAAAATGAATTTTGCAAAAAGACAAGGCGACTATCGTTTTCGATAGCCGCCTTATAGTTTAATCTGTTCTGTTATTTGTTTTTCGTTTTCTTTCTGTCAACAGCCGTTGCAGCAATAAACACGCCACCGCTGACAAACAGCAAAGCAATCCATAAAATTATATTACCGCTATTGCCGGTTTTCGGTGAGGCAGTATTTGCCGTGTTGTTTAGTTGGTCAGCAGAACTGCTTTCGGAAGAAACGGTGTTTGTCGGCTTATTTACTTCGTCATCCGAACTGCTTCCAAAACCGATTGCAGGAATATCAACGGCAGTCTTTTTGTAACCGCAGACGGTGCATTCCTCATGCTTTGAGCCTTTTTCGGCATTAGTGGCTTCCTTGTCAATAATCCATTTAAAGTTGTGAGCCGTTATATCAGCCTTGTTGCCGCACTCACATTCGTGCCAATGATTTGTGCTGTCATATTTCCACTCCGTGCCGTAGTCGTGATTGTGAGAATCAATTTTCGGAATGTCAACGGCAGTCTTTTTATAACCGCAGACGGTGCATTCCTCATGCTTTGAGCCTTTTTCGGTAGTAGTGGCTTCCTTGTCAACAATCCATTTAAAGGTGTGAGCCGTTATGTCAGCCTTGTTGCCGCACTCACATTCGTGCCAATGATTTGTTTCATCATACTTCCATTCCGTACCGTACTTGTGTGTATGTCCGTCTGCGGCAGGAGTCATTGTCAGATCAGTGAGAACCCACATAGTACCGTCAGAACCATCGCTGGCATCGCCTTCATAGCGCTTATAATTCACAAATTCGCCGTTGATCTTCAGCTTGGTGTTGGGTCCGAATACATAAGTGGTATTTTCGCTTTCAACATAGCCCACAGCCACCACATATACACCGTAATGATAGGTCTTTCCGGCTTCAAAAGCGGTGATCTTGTTAGTATAAATGTCGCTGCCCCACTCCGGCTCTGTAGAAACTATGCCGGTATTCTCGTCTAAGCTCCACCACTCACAACGGAATGCATACGGAGTGTCGTTAGGCACCGTTCCTGTGAATACAGGCTTATCACCATCTTTAAAGCTGACAGTGGCGTCATTGATCTCCACCACATCAATAACTTTCACGGTGGTCGGCATCATGGTCAATACATTGCTGAACCAAATGGTTTCGCCGTTATCGTCTACATTGATCTGATCAGGTGTCAGGGTGATTTCTTCACCGTTGATATAGAGCTTTGTGTTCTTATCAAAGCGGTAGCCCTCTTCCATGCCCAAGTCGGAAATCTTGAAATATACGCCATAGGTGTAACTCTTTCCGGCTTCAAATTCCGTAATGAGCTTGCCGTTGTAACGCTCGTTCCAGTAGTCGCTGGAGGTAATGCCATAGCCACTGCCGTCATTGGCATCCCACCGCTCATGGTCGAGATCAATAAACGGATCCACGGCGCTGGTCATAAAGCTCGGTTTGTCGCCGGCATTAAAGTTGGTACGAGCAATAAAGTCAATTTTCGCTACAGCCTGACCGGGGCGCATATTCATACCGTAGGTCACAACACAGGTTCTGTTGTCATCCAGCGTCATAGCAAATGAGCCTTCGGGCAGACTTTTGCCGTTGAGGGTAATATCATCGGCTGAAATGCTGTCACTAAAGATGTAGCCGTCTTTGGCTTCCAATCGTACGGAATATTCATACTTGCCATCCTTATCAAAGGAGGTAAGATCTGCATAACCTGAGGGACAATAGTCCTCGTCTGAATACCAGTATGCCACGGATTTGGTTGTGTACTCATCGGTTTTTTCCAGCTTACCCCAACATTCATAGAGAATATCGTATTTATCTCGGTCTGCGGTTGCTGCCGTGGCTGTGGTGCGTGGGGTTTCGCCGTCCTTATAGTCCAACTTCACATTTTCCACGGCGGCGGAGGTAATGACAGTATTCTGTTTTGTCGGTGTAATCGTTTTAACAGCAGGGACATACAGGTATTCCCCACTCAGACTCGATTTTACGCTTTCCCCATTCACTGTAACGGTGGTTTCGCTGTTGAAGGAATATCCATCCTTCGGTTTCAGCATAAGAAAATACACATATTTTTTTCCGCTTTCAAATTCTGTGATGGTCGGCAGAGAGCCATGCGAGCCGTTATCGGAATACCAGGCGGCAACGGGTTCGTTGTTTTCGAATTCCTGCCAGCATTCATAAGCGATTTCATATTTATCGGCATCGGCATTATATACCTCTGCCGTTGCCTGCGGAGTGTCACCCGAACGATAAGCGAATTTTACATTCTCAATGCAGACATTATTTATAGTTGCTTCGTCCTGAGAACCTTCATCAATAGCTTGCACAATCAGGTCGTAGGTTGTTTGATACACTTGATATTGATGAACAACAATATTCTTATTCACGCTTCCGGAAGCTGCGTTTTCGAGAGCATCCTGATCGCCGACGAGTATATCGCCATCTGGTGCAATTATATTACCACTCTCAAAATGATCAAGAATAAATGTGTTATTACGGTTTTCAATGGTAATATTTCCTCGTGAAGAAAATTGTGCAATGATTTCATCATCAATTCTTTCGATTTCTGCCTGCACCGCATCACTGTTAAAATTGCCTTCAACGAAATCCCCTGATTTGGTCACTTCTGTTGTTTCTGCCACATTGCCGTCTGCATTTTTAATGGTGACCTGCGCAGTTGTTTCAACCTTTGTGTGATAGAAATGGCTATAGGTGTTAGTGGTATTGTCTCCGGTCACATCTGTTACACCGGCATATGCTGTAATCGGCACAATGGATAGTGCCAAGCACAAAGTCAGCAGAACAGTCAACAGTTTTTTTGGTTTTGTTTTTTTCATATTCATCTTCTCCTTTCAACGGCTAACGCCGCATAAAATGTTTTTTGGCTGTATCCGTTTGGTATTATTACCGTCTGTTACCGCCATATTGGCAGGTTGGCTGTGATGAACACAACCCCGTATACCTGTCAAAGATTTCACCATTATTTTAGCATATTTTACGCACAATTTTACCATAATTCCAAAAAAGTCAATTGACTATTTTGGAATTATTCTGTAATATACTCTTATAACATTGTTAAAAACAAACTCGATTGGAGTGATATCTATGAAATTTTCTGAAAAATTAAACGATTATATCGAGCAGTTGTCCTGTACGGGAAAAGATATCTGTAATTTATCCGGCATTTCTGCGGCATCTCTCAGCCGATACAGAAACGGCGAACGCGTGCCGGAGTTTGGAACAAAGCCTTTTGAGGATTTATGCTGTGCGCTGGCACAGATTTCCGCACAAAAAGGAGAGCTGCAAATTACCGCTGACGCTGTGAAAAAAGCGTTTGTAAGCTGCGATGATTTTGTATCCACAGACAAGGAGCTGCTGCGGAAAAATTTCAACACACTTCTCTCTGCACTCAATGTCAATCTGACGCAGTTGTGTCAGTACACTAACTATGATGCGTCTGCTATTTTTCGCATTCGTAACGGCTCAAGAAAGCCCGGAGATGCCGAGCGTTTTGCATCTGCGGTTGCTTCCTTTGTTACAAGAACAATGCAGATGCCGTCCGAAATTGCCGCCGTTGCAGAATTGATTGGCTGTGATATTGATGAAATTTATGATTTGTCGGTTCGATACGCAAAAATAAAAAGCTGGCTTTTGAAACAGCCTGTGCAAAAAGCCGAAAGCAACAGCGTTTCAAAATTTTTAAGCAAGCTGGATGACTTTGATTTGAACGAATATATCAAGGTTATTAAGTTTGATGAGCTGAAAGTTCCGTCCGTACCGTTTCAGATTCCGTCCTCCAAGACATATTTCGGTATAAAAGAAATGATGGAGAGCGAGCTTGATTTTTTGAAATCAACCGTGCTTTCAAAATCATCAGCCCCTGTGATAATGTACAGCGATATGCCGATGAAGGAAATGGCAAAGGATCCGGAGTTCCCAAAAAAATGGATGTTCGGTATGGCGATGATGCTAAAAAAAGGACTGCATCTTCATCAAATACATAATCTTGACCGTTCTTTTGATGAGATGATGCTTGGTCTTGAAAGCTGGATACCGATGTATATGACAGGGCAGATTTCTCCCTACTATTTCAAGAATGCTCCGAATGATGTCTTTCTGCATTTTTTGAAGGTGTCGGGAATTGCCGCACTTTCGGGCGAAGCTGTTGCCGGATACCATTCCGACGGCAAATACTATCTGACAAAGGTAAAGCGTGAGGTGGAATATTACCGAAAAAGAGCCGAGGAAATGCTGAAAAATGCCTATCCCTTGATGGAAATTTACCGCAGTGAACGAAAAAATGAGCTGAATGCCTTTCTTCTTGCCGATATAAAAACAGCAGGCAAACGCCGCAGTATTCTGTCCTCTCTGCCGTTGTACACAATAAGCGATGAACTTCTCAACCGTATTCTTACACGGAACAATATTGATGCAGAGTTAAAAGAAAAAATAAAAGAGTATGCAAAAACACAAAGACAGCAAATTAAAATAATTCTTGAAAATGAAAGGATTGAAGATGAGATACCTGATTTTGTACAGGAAAATTTTACGAAAAGTCCTCCCATGCTGGAACTTTCGGGTATATTTTGTGAAGAGGATATTCCGTATAACGAAGAGGAATATACTGCCCATTTGAAAGAATCAATGGCTTTTGCAGAGCATAACCCGAATTACACATTAAAGTGCAGTACGGCGCACGCATTTAATAATCTGAAAATTATAATTCACGAGGGACAATGGGTGATGGTGTCCAAAGGAAAAACGCCCGCAATCCATTTTGTCATTCGTCATCCCAAGCTTCGCAGTGCGATAGAATGCTTTATTCCGCCGATAACGGAAGATGAGTAAGTCGGTAAATTAAATATAACAAGCATATAAATACCGCAACAAAACAAGCGACAGTTTAATTTCTGTCGCTTGTAATTATACTTTATTCTGTTTTACATTACATATATCATGTATCGAGTTCAATAACTACAAATTCTGCCGACATGGGCGGAATTGTGAGTATACCGTTCTCAAGTTTTGAACCGAAAACAGGTTTGCCGTCTGCATATCCGGGCGGCATTTTTGCCTCGACTTCATAATCATAGAGATTGAATGTGCAGAAAATAGCGGAATCTTTGTCGTGGCGGATATATGAAATTCTTCTTTCCTCCGAAAGAACATTTATAAAATCACCGTCCCACAATGCCGAACAGCTTTTTCTTACATTTGCAAGCTTTTTGTGCCATTCAATGAGTGCCTTATTTTCTTTGCCCCACGGATAACAGCAACGGTTGAACGGATCACGATATCCCTCCATTCCTGCCTCGTCACCGTAATAAATACACGGAAATCCCGGGAGAGTAAACTGCATTGCGCTTGCAACCTTGAGCAGCTTTACACCGAGTTTTTTATGCTCGTCATCAAGCTTAGTGTCAGCCTGCCATTCTCTGTCCTTGCCGTCAAGCGGTTCGCCTGCCATAACTGTGATTGCTCTTTCGGTATCGTGAGTAGAAAGTGAATTCATCAGCACTCTGAGAACAGGACGGGGATAGTTTTCGATTACGCTCATAATCTGATCCATTGTGTATTTGCCGTGCTGACCCTTGCAGAAGTTAAGAATTGCATCCCTGAACACATAGTTCATAACGGAGTCAAACTGTTCGCCGAGCAAGAACTTTCTTCTTGCGCCGTAGCTTTCCTTGTTGCTTGCGTCCTCCCACACTTCACCGACGAGAAATGCGTCCGGATTTTCGTCCTTAACGGATTTGCGAAGATTTTCAATGAATACATCGGGAAGCTCATCTGCAACATCAAGCCGCCAACCCGAGTTGCCGCATTTCATCCATTTTCTGACTATACCGTCTTTGCCGTTGATATATTCGTTGAATGACGGAGTTTCCTCAATAACCTCGGGCAAAGTGTCAAAACCCCACCAGCTTTGGTAATTGTTCGGCCATTCGTTGAATTTGTACCAGCTGAAATACGGCGAATTTTTGTCGTTATACGCACCGCCCTTGCCGTATCTGCCCGAACGGTTGAAGTAAACGCTGTCGCTTCCGGTATGAGAAAATACGCCGTCATTTATAATGTGTATTCCCCTCTTTTTAGCCTCTGCGCAAAGGTGCTTAAAATCTTCCTCTGTTCCGAGAATCGAATCAACCTTTGAATAGTCGCCCGTATCATAGCGGTGGTTTGAGTATGCCTCGCTGATAGGATTAAGGTAAATACAGCTTACACCGAGGCTTTCAAGGTAATCAAGCTTCATCGTAATTCCCTTGAGGTCGCCCATAAAGAAATCATTGTTCTTAATTATTCCGTTTTCATCGGGTTTCCATTCGGGAAGAGCAAACCAATCCTTGTTGCGTTTGAAGTCGGTACGCTTAATATTCTTTTCTTCACCGCTGAAATAAAAACGGTCGGGAAAAATCTGATACATAACTCCGCCGACAAGCCAGTCGGGAGTTTTAAAGCCTTTTTTGTAGCAGGTAATCTGCCAGCTTCTGCCCATATAGTCTTCAATTGTGCTGACCGTGTACGGATCGGACGGAATAACATATCTTGTCCTGTCAATGCCGGTAAGCTTGAAATTGTACCAGTAAAGACCGATTTTCTCGGGAGTAAAGTCACACTCCCAAATTTCGGTATCCTCGTCAAATTTACCGCACCAGATAAGCTCGGTAAATTCCCAGTTGTAATCGTAATCGTATTTTACGCACAGCTGTGCTTTTTGTGTATGCTCTGTCTTTGGCAAAAGAATTCTGAAATGAATCTCGGTACCCTGTTCAACCGCACCAAACGGTGAACGGTAGTAAATTTTTCGTGAATCAAACGGTACGGGCATATAATCACTTCCCATAATAATATATTCCGAAATATAGATTTTGTTTTGGCGGTTATGCCCTGTTAATCGGAAATTAGGACAAATCCGCCAAAATGACGCAAAGATTATTTTATCATAAGAGAATAAATATTTCAACCAAAATAGGTCGAAATTGGAATAAAATCGCTAAAAGCCGTGCAATTAAAAAAATATTCAAACAATCTTCTCTTTGCTCTTTTATTATCTTTTGTTTTATATTATAATATATGATGATTACTTGTGTAAAAAAGTCGATTGAGTACGAAAAAGCTATTTAAGGGAGATGTATTCCTATGGAAAAAAAGAAGATAAGCGTTCAGATTGAGGGCAGAAACTATTCGCTTATAACAACAGATGATGAAAAGTATGTTCATAAGGTTGCAAATGAGGTTGTATCCCACATCAGAAAGGTTGCGCAAAGCACAAAACAGCTTGATACCCGCGACTGTGCAATTCTTGCGGCACTTAACTTTTGTGACGACCGCAACAAGGCTGTTAAGAAGAACAAGGACTATGTTGAAAAGGCTGACAAAATTATTCAGCAGACAAATGAACTCAACAGACTTTGCAAGGAATACAGGGATAAGCTTACCGAGTCGATGAATGATAATACAAGACTTACTATGAATAACAGAGAACTTGAAAAGAGAATTGCGGTTCTCAGACATGAGGTTTCTCAGCTTAAAGAAAAGCTCGGAAGTGTTGAGAAAAGCGAAGAAAAAGCCGAGTCGAAAAAATCTGAGCCTGAAACAAATTCAGTTCCAAAGGGAAAAAAGATTTCAAGCGCTAAAAATAACATAACAGAGCAGTCAGATAATATACCTGTAAATGTTCTGTCAAACGAGGCTAAAAAAACAGAACAGGAATTGCGTAACGAGGAGCTTCTCGGTTATGTTCCTATGACGCAGTTCTCTCTGTTTGATGAAGATAAGAAATGAAAAAGATAGAAATACTTGCTCCGGCAGGCAGCTTTGACAGCGTTATTGCCGCCGTAAGGAGCGGAGCGGATGCGGTTTATCTCGGTGAAAAGTCATTTTCCGCCCGCTCATCAGCGAAAAATTTTGATGATGAAGAACTAAAGAAAGCGACGGCATACTGTCACATTCACGGTGTAAAGGTGTATGTCACAATCAACACGATTGTGTTTGACGACGAGCTTGAAAAGCTGAAAAAAGCCATAATTTCAGCCGCAGAGGCTGATGTTGACGCACTCATTGTTCAGAATATTGGCGTAGCAAGGCTTGCACACGAGCTTGTTCCCGAGCTTGCGCTTCACGCGTCAACCCAGATGAGTATTCACACTGCATCGGGTGTAAAGGCACTTTATGAAATGGGCTTCAAGCGTGTTGTCCTTGCCCGTGAAATGAGCAAAAAAGAAATTGAAAAATGCTGTGAAATTCCGGTTGAACTCGAAGTTTTTGTTCACGGTGCATTGTGTATGTGCGTTTCGGGACAATGCTACCTCAGCGCAATGATAGGCTCAAGAAGCGGAAACCGCGGCGCCTGCGCACAGCCGTGCCGACTTCCGTTTTCCGTAAACAATCAAAAGGGCGGTCACGCTTTAAGTCTTAAAGACAACAGCATTGTAAATTACCTCGGCGAGCTTCAAAATATGGGAGTTGCCTCGGCTAAAATTGAGGGCAGAATGAAACGCCCCGAGTATGTTTCAGCCGCAGTAAGGGCGTGTGTTGAACAGCGTGATTTCGGCTTTATCAGCGACAAAACTCAGGAAATGCTCAGAGGAGTTTTTTCACGAACAGGCTTTACAGACGCTTATTACATCGGCAAAACGGGAAGTCATATGTTCGGCACAAGAACAAAATCGGATGTTGTTTCTGCCGATGAAAAGCTGTTTTCGGCAATCCGTTCTTCCTACAAGGACGAAATCGGAAATGTTGAAATAACCTTTGATTTTACGGCAAAACTCGGCGAAAATCCCGTCTTAGTCGCTTCTGACGGAGTTCACACCGTTAAAAAGATTTCAGATACCGTAACCGAAAAAGCAATCAACAGACCTCTTGACAAAGAAAAATGCGAAAAACAGCTTAAAAAAACAGGCTCAACGGCATATAATCCCACCGATGTGAACATAAATATTGATGATAACATTTCAATTCCGCTGTCGGTTCTCAATTCCTTGCGAAGAGAAGTTCTTAATGAACTCGACACGGCGAGAAGTGTTGTTCACAACTACAAAATCAACCGTGATTACGAAATAGCTTTTCCAAAATTCACACCGCCTGTGGAAAAAACCACCCGTGCAAGAGTGCCTCAGACAAAGCTTTCCGATGCTTTTAAGAAATGCGAGCTTGTTTTTGTTCCGCTTTTTGCCGACAAAAGGGAGCTTGTAAGGCTCAAAAACGAGGGCTTTAACATCGGTGTTGAAATTCCGAGAGGAATGTTCGGACGGGAAGATACGATTGCAAAAAAGCTTTCCGAGATGAAAGAAATCGGCATATCCGATGTGCTTTGCAACAATCTCGGAGCATTATACATTGCCAAAAATCTTGGGTTCACACTTCATTCGGGGTTCGGAATGAATTTTGTAAATACCCTTGACCTTTTGTGGGCGGAGGAATACGGAATCAAGGATGCAGAACTCAGCTTTGAACTCGATTTTAAGCGTATTAACGCACTTGGAGGCAACATTCCGAGGGGAATTATCAGCTACGGCTATCTCCCTCTTATGCTTTGCAGAAGCTGCCCTGTCAGGGGCGCAGGCATAGAATGTAAATCCTGCAAAAATCAGTCAAAAATGAAGGATAGAATAGGCAAACAATTTTTACTGAAATGTGACGGAAACTGTACCGAAGTTTTGAATTGCGACTTGCTTTTTGTTTCGGATAAACAATTTTTAACATTTTCAACATCTTTTAACATTTTTAGATTTACTGTTGAAAACTATGTTGAAACCGTTGAAAGTCTTAACGAATCAAGCCTTATTTCAATGTTGAAAGAGAAATTAACATATGGATTATATCGCAGGGGTGTTAATTAAGATGTTGAAAATGTTAAAATAATCATTATTGTTTTGTTGAAAAGCTGAATTTTCCTTTCCCGAAAATAAAAAAATCTTATTTTCCGTGAAATAATTTTATAATAGAAAAATAAAATTACAAATGAATAATTCCTGCAAAAAATGCAGGAAATGAAGGATGGTAACTATGACAATCAAAATAAAAAAAGTAAAAGACAATGCAAAAATCCCAAAAAGAGCCACAAACGGCTCTGCAGGTATGGATTTATATGCCTGCATTGACGAAAAAATTACAATCAATCCGGGTCAGCTTGTGCTTGTGCCGACAGGCATAGCAATTGAACTTCCCGACAACAGCGTTGCCGCATTTCTCTATGCAAGAAGCGGTCTGGGAATCAAGCACGGCATCTGCCTTTCAAACGGTGTGGGTGTTGTTGACAGCGACTACCGCGGAGAAATCTGCGCAGGTCTTTGCAATGTTTCGGACAAGCCTTATGAGATTGAGCCGTTTGAGAGAATCTGTCAGATGGTCATCGCTCCCGTTGTTCCGTGTGATGTTGAAGAAGTTACAGAACTTGGCGACACAGAGCGCGGTGAGGGCGGTTTTGGCTCAACAGGCAAAAAATAAAAAAAATTCGACAATTTATCATTGCCCTTAATTGCGAAAAGATATATGATAAGTATATACTGTCTAAGTAAAATACATTTGGGTATTACAGCATAGAAGGAGGCTGTGGGATGTTTTCATTTTCAAAGGATATAGGAATTGACCTCGGAACTGCAAACACTCTTGTTTGTCTTAAAGGAAAGGGAATAATTTTGCGTGAACCGAGCGTTGTCGCAGTTGATATGCGTACCGACGAGGTTCTTGCAGTCGGCTCACAGGCAAAAGAAATGATTGGCAGAACTCCCGGTTCCATAGTTGCGGTTCGTCCGCTCAAGGACGGAGTTATTGCCGATTTTAAAATAACCGCAAAAATGCTTCAGCACTTTATCAAAAAGGCGGTGAAACCCGGAATTTTCAGCAAGCCGAGGGTTATAATCTGTATGCCTTCGGGTGTTACCGAGGTTGAAAGAAAGGCTGTTGAGGACGCCGCGTATCAGGCAGGTGCAAAGCCTCCGGTTGTCCTTATCGAAGAACCAATGGCTGCCGCAATCGGCGCAGGTATGCCCGTTGACGAACCGTGCGGAAGTATGGTTGTTGACATCGGCGGAGGCACAAGCGAGGTTGCCGTAATTTCTCTCGGTGACATTGTTACAGCCTGTTCCGTAAGAGTTGCCGGAGATAAGTTTGACGAGGCGATTTCAACCTATATCAAAAGAAAATATAATCTTCTCATCGGTGAAAGAACTGCCGAAGATATCAAAATGAAAATCGGCTCCGCATATCCGGGTGAGGAAGAAAAAAACCTTGTTGTCAAGGGCAGAAATCTTGTTGACGGACTTCCCAAGGATATTACAATTTCCTCAGCCGAGGTCAGAGAGGCTCTTGCCGATCCGCTTGCAACAATTATTGAAGCAATAAGGACAACTCTTGAAAAAACTCCGCCTGAGCTTTCAGCCGACATAATCGACCACGGTATTATGCTCACGGGTGGCGGTGCGTTGCTCAAGGGACTTGATATGCTTGTTATGCAACAGACGGGTATGCCCGTTCACATTGCCGAAAGACCTCTCGACTGTGTTGTTGACGGTGCAGGCAAAAGACTCGGCAAACCGCTCGGTGTTCAGTACAAGCACGATAGATAATAAAAATCGACAAAGTAAGGTCGGGCAGATTTTGAAAATTACCGCCCGACCGTATTTGTAATATTTGTAATATAAATATGAGATATGAGAAATTTTTTACATAATAAAAACTCAAAAATTCTGATAATTACACTCGTCATACTAACTGTGATGAGTGTTTTCTCTCATAACGGCAGTAACATTTTTTCGGGTGCGGTAAACACGGTTACAAAAGGACTTTCAACGCTGACCGCAGGTGCGGCATCTTCCGACAAATCAAAGGAAGAGCTTGAAAAAGAAAACGAACAGCTTAAAAAGGAAAATGCCGAACTCCGTGAACAGCTTGTTGACTACCTTGACACCAAGGAAGAAAATGCAAAGCTGTGGAAATATTATGAGCTGAAAAAGGAAAATCCGTCATACGATATTCTTCCTGCCGGTGTGCTGAGAAGGGATGCGAACGATGATTTCTACTCGTTCACTCTTGACAAGGGTTCAACAGACAATGTGGAAAAAAATGATCCCGTAATCACGGAAAACGGTCTTATCGGCTGGGTGAGTGATGTTGAACTCACGACCTGTCGGGTAAGAACAATTCTTTCGCCCGACACCAAAGCGTCTGCAATTGACAAAAAGACTTCCGACAACGGAATCATAAGCGGAAACGCTGAATATTGTGACGATAATCTCACCTGTCTGACAAAGATTGCAGAGAACAACAAAATCAAAGTAGGAGACATTGTTGTAACCTCGGGAACAGGCGGAGTTTATCCGAAAAATCTCATAATCGGCAAGGTTAAAGAACTGAAGTTCAATTCCTATGACACAACCCGTTATGCTGTTGTTGAGCCGTATGAGGACATCCGCACCGTGACTTCTGCCGCAATTATTACCGATTTTGACGGCAAGGGCGAGGTTAAAAAATGATGAGAGCTTCAAGAACTTTTTTTCGATTTTTCGGCTATTCCCTGCTGTTAATAATTATGTATGTTTTTCAGGGTTCGGGTTTTATAATTCCCGAAATTTTCGGCGGCAGACCGCTTATGTTGATTTCACTTGCACTCTGCATTGCTTCTTTTGAAAACACTTTGCCGTCGGTAATTTTCGGTGCGTTGTGCGGTGTGCTGACGGATATTTCATTTGACGGCAGTATCGGCTATTTTGCCTTTGCACTTACGGTTGTCTGCTATGCGGAAAACTTTGTGTTCAGCAAATATTTTGTGCCGTCATTTGTTACCGTTATCGTGTTTTCATTTGCGGCGGTAATGACGGTAATGTTGATTTATTATCTGCTGTTTGTCCTGATTGCAGGGCTTGACAGCGGTTGTTTGTTGTTTGTACGGCACTACATTTCAAGAATACTTTACACATTTGCCGTGACAATTCCGCTGTATTTTCTTACGGCATTTTTAAACAAAAATCTTTAATCTTTGTGAAAGGGAGGTTCGGTATGAGGTTCGGCAAAAGCAGAAAAAACGGCAAAAAAAGTAAAAAGAGCAGAACAACCGTCAGCATAATAATAACAGCCGCAATTTTTGCAGGCTTTGCAATCAGGCTTGCCGATTGGCAGCTTGTGCAGGGAAAAAACTACAAGAGCCTTGCCGCAAAATCAACGGGATATACCGAAAAAACCGACGCAACAAGGGGCGAAATCGTTGACCGCAACGGTGTAGGTCTTGTTGTAAACACCACAAAGTATAAAATAGTCCTTAACAAGCTTTATATTGAGGAGGACAGGCTTGACGGAATTTTACTTGAACTTGCTGATATTCTCACAAAAACAGGAGATGCAAGAACAGATTCATTGCCGATTTCGGTCGGCTCGGACGGCAGTTGCGTTTATAAAACAAGCCGTGAAGAAGATGCGAAAAAACTTCTGTCATCGGATTTTCTTGATATGGACAGGAACACAAGTGCCGATGATTGCTTTGACGCACTTTTAAAACGCTACAAAATTTCCGACAGGTTGAGTCTAAGTCAAAAAACAACGCTCGTTTCAATTCATTACAATATGGAACTTGAAAATTATTCAAATTCAAACCCGTATGTTTTTGCCAAAAATATCAGCCGAAGTGCCGTGAATGCCGTCAGCGAAAATACTCAGGGTGTGAGCGGTGTTGAAATTCAGACCTATCTCACACGAGGTGCATCTGATCCCGACCTTGCACCGCACATTTTGGGTGCACTCGGTTCGTTGTCGGAAGATGAATACAATGAGCTGAAAAAAGATGGCAAGGACTACTCCTATAATGATAAGATAGGCAAATTCGGAATTGAACTTGCCTTTGAGGATGACCTCAAAGGCAAGGGCGGAACAAGGGTTATTCAGCGAAATGCCGACGGAACTCTTGTTGAAAGCATTGAAACCGAGAGCGCAAAACCCGGTAACACGGTCTACCTTACAATTGATTCAAAATTGCAGAAAACCGCCGCAAAGTCGCTTGAAGAAAATGTCAAAGCGGCAAAACAGGCAGGCAAGGAATTGGGACAGAAAAATAACGGTGAGGACTGTGAAACAGGTGCAGTTGTAATGTTGTCGGTCAAGGATTTTTCGGTACTTGCGGCGGCAAGCTATCCTACATACGATTTGAACAGGTACAGCGAATACGGTTCGTACTATGTCAAGCTTTCGGAAAACAAAAATTCTCCGATGTATAACCGTGCAACAGTCGGAACATTCGCCTGCGGTTCGGTGTTCAAGCCGTGTGTTGCGGGTGCGGCTCTTGAGGAAAAAATCATAACCGATAAAACGAAAATCTACTGCAAACAGGACTATGATTTTTACCCCACCAATGTGGTAAGGTGTATGCACTATCACGGCAGTCTTGATGTTACGGGCGCAATTGAACAATCGTGCAACTACTTTTTTGCCGACACGGGCAGAAGGCTCGGAATTGAACCGATGTATCTGTATGCGCAGAAGTTCGGGCTCGGTGAATACACAGGCGTTGAAATTGAGGAATCAAAGGGAACGCTTGCAGGCAGGGACAGCACAGATTGGCAGGTTGGCAACACAGTTTCAGCCGCAATCGGTCAGTCCGACAATGCATTTACTCCCGTTCAGCTTGCAACCTATGTTGCAACAATCGCCAACAACGGTGAGAGGCTCAAAACACACATTGTTGATAAGGTTACAAATTATGAGCGGACGAAAACCGTAAAATCGACAGATGTTGAAAGCTACGGTGAATGCGGAATTTCAAAGAAAAATCTTGATATTGTTCGCAAGGCAATGCTCGGCGTTACTCAGAACGAAAACGGCACGGCAAATTATATGTTCGGTGATTATAAAGTTAAGGTTGCCGCCAAAACAGGTACGGCTGAAAACTCGGGTTCCGACCATACAACCTTCATTTGCTATGCTCCGTATGAAAAGCCCGAGGTCGCAATTGCCGTTGTAATCGAACACGGTGCAAAGGGCAGATATTCAATGCAGGTTGCAAAGGATTTACTGGACGCATATTTTAAATAAAAGTTGAAATTACGGTTGTAAATACACTGTGTTAAAACAAAACCAAGAATTTTTGACCGCATAATATGGCTGAGTGCCTAAACAATAAAAAACTTATTTTTGCTTTTAGCATTAAAAATCAATGAAATTATTGTGCAAACCGTTAAAAATGAAGAATAATTTTATTAACTATCACTAAAATATCAACAAAAATTTTGGCTGATAAAATTACTGTTCGTTTATTGCTCTTTGACGGATTTTGTGATAGAATATAGCAGAGGTAGAATTTATTATGGATAATGTTATAGTTGTAGCGTCGGGAAAAGGCGGCACAGGCAAGTCAACTGTGTGTATCTGTCTTTCCGTTGCTCTTGTAAAGCAGGGCAAAAGAGTCTTGCTTATTGATTGTGACTGCGGTATGCGCGGTCTTGACATTATGCTCGATATGGAGCAGGACATAATTTTTGATGCGTCGGATGCCGTTTGCGGTAACTGTACATTCGGTGAGGCAATTTACAAAAGTAAAAATAACGAGAACCTGTACCTTATGGCGGCTCCCTTTGACACCGAAAACGAACTCAGTCCCTCGGTGTTTACTCAGCTTGTCGATTCTGTTAAAGACAGCTTTGATTTTGTTCTTATTGATTCCCCTGCGGGAATCGGCTCAGGCTTTGAAACTGCGGCAGCGCCTGCCGACAGAGCCTTGATTGTTACCAATGCGGAGCCGACGGGTGTGCGCGGTGCGGTTAAGGTGAGAAGAAAGCTTGAATCAATGGGAAAGAAAAACATACGACTTGTTATCAACCGCTTTGACCGCAAGCTGTTTACACAGCTCGGCTTTTATGAAGACCTCGACAGCGTTATTGACGCAACACAGACACAGCTTATTGCGCTTGTGCCGTTTGATATCCGTATTTCGGTGATTGTTCAGCGAGGTGTTGCCGGACTTAACTGGAGCGCGGCGGCGTCTGTTTTTGACTGTCTTGCACAAAGACTTGAGGGAAAGCATGTTCCGCTTGCCTTCAAGGGGTAATGTGTGCGGCTTTTTTAGTTATAGTTTTGAAATTGATTTGAAATGAAATAAATGTCTGGAGGAAATATATATGAATATAGCCCTTATAGCTCATGATGAAAAAAAGGAACTGATGGTGCAGTTCTGCATTGCTTACTGCGGTGTTCTCAGCCGCAACAACCTTTGCGCCACCGGCACAACAGGCAAAATGGTGTCAGAGGCAACAGGTCTTACAATTCAGAAATTCCTTGCAGGCTCTCAGGGCGGAAGTCAGCAGATTGCGGCAAGAATTGCGTGCAATGAGATTGATATGCTTCTCTTTTTCAGAGATCCGCTCAATCCAAAGCCGAACGAGCCTAACGATATGAATATGCTCCGTCTTTGCGATATGCACAACATTCCGGTTGCAACAAACATTGCAACTGCCGAGGTGCTTATCCACGGTCTTGAAAGAGGCGACCTTGACTGGAGAAATATTCTCAAATAATTTAATTATTTTCGCTTTACATATCGGGTGGTGTAATACTGCCCGATTGTTGTGTTTTTTAGGGAAATTTTTTCGTTTCCCTTTTCTATAAAAGATTGTAATTTTCGGAGGAAAAAAATGGCACTTATAACCAAGAAAATCAAGGGTACGGAAGATGTTCTTCCGAAGGAAAGCTACAAATGGCAGTTTGTTGAAAAGATTATGCGTGAGGAGGCTCGCTCCTACGGTTTCAGAGAAATCAGAACTCCCGTGTTTGAACACACAGAGCTTTTTGCCCGTGGTGTCGGTCAGACAACCGATGTTGTTCAGAAAGAAATGTACACATTCGACACAAAGGGCGGCGAAAGCGTAACACTTCGCCCCGAGGGTACATCCGGTGCGGCAAGAGCTGTTCTTGAACACGCTCTTGAAAACGAAGGACTTCCGATTAAGGCAAGCTACTTTGTTTCATGCTACCGATATGAAAAGCCACAGGCAGGCAGACTTCGTGAGTTCCACCAGTTCGGTATTGAGGAGTACGGCACACAGGATCCTGTTGCCGATGCAGAGCTTATCAGCCTTGCAAGCTCCGTAATTAACAGACTTCAGCTTGACAGCGTTCATCTTCAGATTAATTCTATCGGCTGTCCGACCTGCCGTGCGGAATATCACAAGGCGTTGAAATCATATTTTGAGGGTTATAAGGACAAGCTGTGCGACACCTGTCTTTCCCGTCTTGACAAAAACCCGATGAGAATTCTCGACTGCAAAAGTCCTATCTGTTCCGAGATTGCAAAGGACGCACCTAAGATTACAGACTATCTTTGTGACGAGTGTAGAAACCACTTTGACGCAGTTCAGAAATATCTTGATGCCGCAGGCATTGAATACACGGTTGATCCCACAATTGTAAGAGGTCTTGATTACTATACAAAGACAGTATTTGAATTTGTAACCGATTGTATCGGTGCTCAGGGCACTGTTTGCGGCGGCGGTCGTTATGACGGTCTTATCGAGGAGCTCGGCGGCAAGCACCTTCCCTCCCTCGGTTTCGCAATGGGTATGGAAAGACTTCTCATGGTAATGGATAAGCAGGGCATTGAAATTCCCGACAATGACGAGTGTATGCTCTACATTGCAACAATGGGCGATGCCGCAAAGGTTAAGGCTTTTGAGCTTATCAAACAGGTTCGCAGCTGCGGAATGATTGCCGAAACCGATGTTATCGGCAGAGGACTTCGTGCTCAGATGAAGTATGCCGACAAGATTGACGCAAGATATTCAATCGTTTTGGGCGACAACGAAATCGAGCAGAACACAGCCAAGGTCAAGAATATGGAAACAGGCGAAACAGCCGAGGTTACTCTTGACGGGCATTTCATGGAGAGATTTGTTGAAATCCAGCTTTCAGACGAACAGAAAAACAAGTAATAAAAGAAAATTTTCGGTCGGTCAGGCACATTAAAAATGCCGACCGATTCATATAAAGGAGCATATACAATGGCAGAATTTATGACAGGAATGAAGCGTACCGATTATTGCGGAGATCTGCGTATCGGTGATGTCGGCAGAGAGGTAACTGTCTGCGGTTGGGTACAGCGTTGCCGTGACCTCGGTCAGCTCATTTTCATTGACCTGCGTGACCGCACAGGTATTGTTCAGCTTGCATTCAATGACAAAACAGACAAAGAAATTTTTGATAAGGCATTTTCATGCAGAAGTGAATTTGTTCTTGCCGCAAAGGGTGTTGTTTGCGAAAGAAGTTCAAAAAACAGCGAAATCCCCACAGGCGATATCGAGGTTGTTGTAAGCGATATGCGTGTGCTTTCAAAGGCACAGACGCCGCCTTTTGAAATTGTTGACGATACAAACACAAACGAGGAGTTAAGACTTAAATATCGTTATCTTGACCTTCGCCGCCGTCCTCTTCTCAACAATCTTATGATGAGAAGTAAGATTGCAAAGGTTGCAAGAGATTATTTCCACGACAACGGCTTTGTTGAAATTGAAACTCCTATGATGATCAAGTCAACTCCCGAGGGCGCAAGAGATTATCTTGTTCCGTCAAGAATCCATAACGGCAAGTTTTATGCTCTCCCTCAGTCACCGCAGATTTACAAACAGCTCCTTATGCTTTCGGGCTTTGACCGTTACATTCAGCTTGCAAGATGTTTCCGTGACGAGGATCTTCGTGCCGACCGTCAGCCTGAATTTACACAGATTGATATGGAGCTTTCATTTGTTGATGTTGATGAAATCCTCGAAATCAACGAGGGCTTTTTCAAAAAGCTTTTCAAAGAGGTTTTAAACATTGACCTTGAGGAGCATTTCCAGAGAATGACCTACAAAGAGGCTATGAAAAGCTACGGTTCGGACAAGCCCGATATCCGTTTTGACATGAAGATTCAGGACATTTCGGACCTTGTTAAGGACTGCGGTTTCAGCGTATTTACAAGTGCAATTGAGAACGGCGGTTCTGTAAGGGCAATTGTTGCCAAGAATGCGTCGTCGGTTTACACAAGAAAAGAAATTGACAAGCTCACAGAATATGCAAAGGGCATCGGTGCAAAGGGACTTGCCTATGTAAGATGGGTTGACGAGCCTAACGCATCATTCAAGAAGTTTATGAGTGAAGAAGAGCTTTCGGCAATCTACGAAAGACTCGGCGCTGAAAAGGGCGATGTTATCCTCATCGTTGCCGACAAGAACAGCACGGTTCTTTCAACACTCGGCGCACTCCGTCTTGTTGTTGCAAAGCGTCTTGACATTATTCCCGATGTATTCAAGTTCCTCTGGATTGTTGACTTCCCGTTCTTTGAATATGACGAGGAAAGCGGCGAATGGCTTGCAATGCACCATCCGTTCACAATGCCTAAGGAAGAGTGCCTGCAGTACCTTGACACAGATCCGTCAAAGGTTATTGCAAAGGCCTATGACCTCACACTCAACGGTGTTGAGCTTTCAAGCGGTTCAATGCGTATCACAGACTATGAACTCCAGCAGAAGATGTTCAAGGCTTTGAAGCTCACCGATGAAGAAATCGAAGCAAAGTTCGGATTCCTTGTTGAAGCCTACAAATACGGCGCACCGCCGCACGGTGGTATGGGTATCGGTCTTGACCGTGTTACAATGCTTATGTGCAAGGCTGACAGCCTCCGTGATGTAACGGCATTCCCGAAGGTTCAGAATGCAAGCGAGCTTATGTCTGCGTGTCCGGCAGAAGTTGACGATGAAAGCCTTGAGGTTCTCGGAATCAAGGTTGTCAACAAAGAAGACTGATTAAGGGTATAATCTATGAGTCCGGATACAATTGCAACCATCATCTCTGTGTCGATAGTCGTACTTGCAATAGCAATTATAGTTACGGTAATTGTCAGTAAGATAAGACATCTTTCAAGAACATTGTTCGGTACAAGTTCCCTTATAGAGGGCATTCAGGGCGTGAAAGAGGATCAGGAGCAAATGCGTGAAACTCCCCGTTCGCTTCACGGAATGACCTCGGTTTATATGCCAATGATAAAAAAGGATTTTCCCGAGCTTGATGTTGAGCAGTATATGAACAAAACCCGTTCACTTTTGCGAAACTACTTTTCGGCGGTTGAGACAAAAAGGCTCGGCGTTATTGCGGAGGAGGTCACTCCGAATTTTACAAACTATGTTCAGGGAATTATCGACCAGCTTTCATCTGTTGCGAATACACAGCACTATGAGGATGTCAATATTTACGATGTTCAGATTGCCCGCTATATAAAAAACGGTGCAACGGTAACGATACTTTTTGAGGCGTCTGTCGGTTACTTTTCGTATGTTACCGATATGAACAATGAGGTGACCTTCGGCAGCAGAGAGAACAGAATGCAGACAATCTACGAGGTTGGGTTGATGTATGTTCAGGACGCTGACCGGCTTCATAACAGAGCAACCGCTCTCGGAGTGAATTGCCCCAACTGCGGCGCTCCCGTAAAAACGCTGGGAGAAAAATTTTGTCAGTTCTGCGGAACTGCAATAAAAGAAATTAACATTCGTTCGTGGAAGTTTAATTCCGTAAACGAACAGACACTTCAACAGAGAAAATTCTGAAAGTTTGACGGTCGGGTTGTCAGAGCCAAATGCCCTCTTCCCGACCGTCTTTTTGCATTATTTATGATGGCAAAACATTGGAACAATAAAAAAACATATGCCATTCAGCCTGTTTTTTAATAATAGTATTGAAATTTTTCTTCAAACATATTATTATTAGTGTAACAGCAACATCTGAAAAATCAGCTATAAGCTACAAAAATTAAGGAGTTAAATTATGGGTATTATTAAAGCAGCGATAAATGCAGTCGGAGGCGGACTCGCGGATTCATGGCTCGAGGTCATTGAACCGTCCCCTATGGGCGACAACACCCTCATCTGTCCCGGTCAGCTTGTTTCGCAGAACGGCAAAAGTCAGAACAAAAAGGGTTCTGAAAACATCGTATCAAACGGTTCTGTAATTCATGTTTACGATAACCAGATGATGATTCTTATTGACGGCGGTAAGATTGTTGACTTTACTGCAGAGCCGGGTTATTTTAAGGTAAATAACAGCTCAATGCCGTCACTTTTCTGCGGTCAGTTCGGTGATTCGATCAAGGAAACATTTAACCGTATTAAGTACGGCGGAATCCCCTCACAGGCTCAGAGAGTTTTCTATATAAATCTTCAGGAAATCAAGGGTATTCCTTTCGGAACATCAACTCCCGTAAACTATTTTGACAATTTTTACAATTCAGAGCTTATGCTCCGTGCTCACGGTACATATTCAATCAAGGTTGTTGAGCCGTTCAAGTTCTATCAGGAGGTTATTCCGAGAGAGGCTGTTACGGAAAACAAGTCTGTTGATTTCGCAGATGTAAGAGCACAGTATAACGAGGAGTTCGTCGGCGCTCTCGGTTCTGCAATCAACCAGTATTCCGCCGACGGTGAGAGAATCAGCTTTATCAAGTCAAAACAGCGTCTTATCGGTCAGTATATGGCACAGACGCTTGATGAGGAATGGACACAGGCTCGTGGTATGGAAGTCTTTGCCGTTGGTATGGATGTTTCCTACACAGAGGACAGTCAGGAACTCATCAATATGCGCAACAAGGGCGCAATGCTCTCGGATGCAGCAGTTCAGCAGGGCTATGTTGCAGCCAATATTTCAGAGGGCCTTAAAGATGCCGGCTCAAATGCAAACGGTGCAATGGCAGGCTTTATGGGCATGGGCATTGGTATGAATGCCGGCGGAAATATCATGGGCGGTTATCAGCAGAATCCGCAGTACCGTCAGCAGCAGCCGACTCAGCCACAGCAACAGGCTCAGCCGCAGCAGACTCCCGCTCCGCAGGCAGGCGGTGCAGCCGCAGGCTCATGGACTTGCTCATGCGGTGCGGTAAACACAGGCAAGTTCTGCTCGGAGTGCGGTTCAAAGAAGCCCGAGGCTCCCAAAAAGCGTTTCTGCACAAACTGCGGATATGAGCTTTCTGCAAATGCAAAGTTCTGTCCCGAGTGCGGTACAAAGACAGAATAATCTGAATTTTAAGTACAAACAATCCCTCTTCTCAAACGGAGGGGGATGTTTCAGAATTTAATTATAAGGGGTAAGTTATGGCAACTGTAAACTACACCTGTCCGAACTGCGCCGCTCCGCTGAAATTCAATCCCGATAAGCAGATGTTCAGTTGTGAATACTGTATGTCCGATTTTACGGAAAAGTATGTTCAGGATTTTTTTGCTAAGAAGGAGCAAAAAGAGAACAGCGCAGAAAAGCAGGAGAAAAAGGAACAGGAAAAGGCTAAAGAGAATGCCGCCAAGCAGGCGCAGAGCAATGACAGCGCACAGGCAGAAAACAAAACTGAGGAAGAGGCTGTTATCTACAACTGCCCAAGCTGCGGTGCTCAGGTTGTTACAACAGCATCAACTGCGGCAACAACCTGCTTCTATTGTCAGAATCCTGTTGTTCTCGGCGGCAGACTTTCGGGTGAATTTAAACCCGACCGTGTGATTCCGTTCAAGCTTTCAAAGCAGAAGGCAATTGACAAGTTTCTTGAAATGTGCAAAAGGAAATGGTTTTTGCCGAAGAATTTTGTCAGCGAAAAGCATTTTGACAAACTCACGGGTGTGTATTTTCCGTATTGGTATGTTGACGAACAGCGTAGCGCACAGATGGTTGCAAAGGGCGAAAAGGTTCGTTCGTGGACTGTCGGAGATGACCGTTACACGGAAACAAAGGTTTTTGAGCTCCACAGAGCAGGCAATCTGATTGTAAATAATGTTTTTGAAAGAGCGTTAAAAGGTCAGGACAGAGATATGCTCCAATGCGTACACCCTTACGATTTGGGCGAGGCTCACCCGTTTGCAATGTCCTATCTTTCGGGTTTTCAGGCAGAAAAGCGTGATATTGAGCAAAATGAGGTTGCACAGGCAGTTCAAACAAGAATCAACGGCTACTGTCAACAGCTTATGAAAGACACGGCAAGCGGATACAGTGCCGTTCAGATTCAGAACTACAATGATAAAATCGACCTTGAAAATTGGAACTATACCCTCTTGCCCGTTTGGGTTGTAACCTATAAATACAGGGGTAAAATTCTGCCGTTTGCAGTTAACGGTCAGACGGGCAAAACCTACGGTGAGCTTCCTACCTCCGCAGGAAAGCTTCTTGCTTTCGCTGCAATTATTGCCGCAGCGCTTATGGCACTCGGCTTGTTGGGAGGTCTGTTGTTCTTATGATGAATGTGACAAAAAGACTTTCCGCAATACTTGCGGCAATGATTATGGTTTTCTGCACTCCGCTCTTTGTTTTTGCGGCGGGACAAACAGAACTCCGTGATGATGCCGAACTGTTTACCTCGGAGGAAGAAACACAGCTTCAGGCGGAACTTGACGCTTTTGCTCAAAAAACCGGCTGGGTTGCGGTTATCTATACTAACAACGAGGGCAAAACCGAGGACAATATCAAACCGTTTGCAAACCGTTATTATGCCGACAAATACGGCAAAACTACGGCAGGCGTTATACTCACGATTGATATGGAAGGCAGAGCAATCGACTTCAGAACAAAAGGCGATGCAATGTATTATTTCGGCGATGGCCGTGTTAATACTCTTCTTGATGATGTTCAGCGTGATATGAAGCAAGGCAACTATTACAGTGCTGCCGAACAATTCCTCTATTATGTTGACCACTACTATGACGAGGGTATTGACGATGACGAGTCAAACGAAAATATTGATTTGCAGGAAAAAGAGGATAACAAGTTCCTCTATGTCGTAAAGCATTACGGCATTATCATTGCAGCCGGTTCAATCATTGTTGCCGTTATTGTTGTTATTGTAGTGAAAAACCGTTACAAGCACAACGGCAAAGCAGGAACTTATGACCTCAAGAAAAACAGCAAGACTATGCTTACCGACAAGAAGGATATCTTCCTGACAAAGCATGTTTCCGTTACGAGAATCCGGAGTGATTCCGACAGCTCGGGTGGTTCATCAAGCAGCTCCTCCGGTGGCGGCGGTTCATCGGGCGGCGGAAGCAGAAGCTTTTAATGCTGAAAACTATTTGAATTTTACGGAGAATGCTGTATTCTCTGTTTGGGGGCGGCAGAAATGCCGTCCTCTTTTAATGTGAAAAAATTATGAGGAATATTGAAATTATTCAAAAACTGAATACCATGCACACAGCCTGTGAAAGCGAACTTTTACAACTGATTACAACTTACGACGAAAAAGATTTTGAATATCTTCGCAAATGTGCAAGAGATACTGCCGACAGAATTTTCGGCAACAAAATCTATATTCGTGGCTTGATTGAATTTTCGAGTATATGCAAAAATGATTGCTACTACTGCGGACTTCGCCGTTCAAACGGCAATGCCGTGCGTTACCGACTTTCAAAGGATGAAATTCTCTCATGTTGCCAAAACGGACACGAACTCGGATTCCGCACATTTGTGTTGCAGGGCGGTGAGGACGGATTTTTTACAGATGATGTGATGTGCGGCATTGTGTCGGAAATAAAAAATAGATTTCCCGATTGTGCCGTAACGCTCTCGCTTGGCGAAAGGTCGTATGAAAGCTATCAAAGACTTTTTGACAGCGGCGCAGACAGATATCTTCTCCGTCACGAAACAGCCGACAAAAAGCACTATTCCATGTTGCATCCGCCCGAAATGTCACTTGAAAACCGAATGCAATGCCTGTATAATTTAAAGAGAATCGGTTATCAGACAGGCGCAGGATTTATGGTCGGCTCACCGTTCCAAACTCCCGAAATGCTTGTCAAGGATTTAAAATTTATTGAAAAATTAAGTCCAGAAATGTGCGGAATAGGTCCGTTTGTACCGCACAAAGACACAAAATTTAAAAATGAAAATCATGGCGATGTAAGCCTTGTGCTTATGTTGCTTTCAATAATAAGGCTTTTAAAACCGAATATTCTTTTGCCGGCAACAACCGCCTTAGGTACGGTCGATCCGCTTGGTCGGGAAAAGGGCATTCTTCACGGTGCAAATGTTGTAATGCCCAACCTTTCCCCTGTTAAGCACAGAAAGGATTACTCGCTCTACGACAACAAGATCTGCACCGGAGATGAAACGGCGCAGTGTATCGGCTGTCTTGCAGACAGAATGAAAAAAATCGGCTTTGAAATCGTGACCGACCGAGGAGATTATACAGAGAAATAGTGTGAAAAATCACACTATTATAATATATTGCCCTCAAAATTTGCCTTTGGCATAATTTTGAGATGGCTGAAATCATCATTTACGCCTGTTCAGGCAACGCAGGTTAATTAGGTGATTTTTAATAAACTGTTTGTTGCCTGAAAGGCTATGATGATTATTATGATTAGATACAATAAAAATTCGCTGAAAGCGGAGGAGTTTATCAATGACGGGGAGATTCTTGATTCCCTGAAATTTGCCGATGAAAATAAAAATAACCTTGAACTTGTCGATAAAATAATCGAAAAAGCAAGGCTCAAAAAGGGTATCAATCACCGTGAGGCAAGCGTTCTTTTAGCTTGTGAAGATAAAGAGAGAATCAAAGAAATCTACAACCTTGCCCGTCAGATTAAGAAGGATTTTTACGGTGACAGAATTGTTATGTTCGCCCCCCTCTATCTTTCAAACTACTGTGTAAACGGCTGTGTCTATTGTCCGTATCATGCAAAGAACAAGCACATCTGTCGTAAAAAGCTCACACAGGATGAGGTCAGAAAAGAAGTTATCGCACTTCAGGATATGGGACACAAGCGCCTTGCAATTGAGGCAGGCGAAGATCCCGTAAACAACCCGATTGAGTACATTCTCGACTGCATAAAGACCATTTATTCTGTCAATCACAAGAACGGTGCAATCAGACGGGTTAATGTGAACATTGCCGCAACAACCGTTGAAAATTATAAAAAGCTCAAGGAAGCCGGAATCGGCACATACATTCTTTTTCAGGAAACCTACAATAAAAAGAGTTATGAACAGCTCCACCCAACAGGTCCCAAGCACAACTACAATTACCACACAGAGGCAATGGACAGAGCCATGCAGGGCGGTATTGATGATGTGGGAATCGGTGTGCTTTTCGGGCTTGAGCTCTACCGCTATGAACTTGCAGGACTTCTTATGCACGCAGAACATCTTGAGGCTGTTCACGGCGTTGGTCCGCACACAATCAGCGTTCCCCGAATCAAGGCGGCAGACGATATAAATCCCGATGATTTTGACAACGGAATTGACGATGAAACCTTTGCAAAAATAGTCGCAATTATCAGAATTGCAGTTCCCTACACGGGTATGATTATTTCAACCCGAGAGAGCGAAAGCGTTCGCAAAAAGGTGCTTGAACTCGGCATTTCTCAGATCAGCGGAGGCTCACGCACAAGCGTAGGAGGATATGACGAACCCGAATCGGAAGAAGAAAATTCGGCTCAGTTTGATGTTTCCGACAACCGCAGTCTTGATGAGGTTGTAAGGTGGCTTATGAATCTCGGCTATATTCCGTCATTCTGTACCGCCTGTTACCGTGAGGGCAGAACGGGCGACCGCTTTATGTCGCTTTGCAAGAGCGGTCAGATTCAGAACTGTTGCCACCCCAATGCCCTTATGACGCTTGAAGAATATCTTGTTGATTATGCAAGCGATGATACAAGGAATGTCGGTCAAAAACTCATTGAACAGGAACTCGAAAAAATCCCCAACGAAAAAGTCCGCACCATTGCAAAAGAACATATCTTTGACATAAGAAACAACAATAAAAGAGATTTCAGATTTTGACGGAGGGCGTAATGGGAATGAATGATACACCGTCGTCGGAACGACTGCACATCGGATTTTTCGGCAGACGAAATGCAGGAAAATCAAGCGTTGTGAATGCGGTCACAAATCAAAATATGTCGCTTGTATCGGACAAAAAAGGCACAACAACCGATCCTGTGGAAAAGACAATGGAGCTTCTTCCGCTCGGTCCTGTTGTGATAATCGACACGGCAGGCTTTGATGACGGAGGAACTCTCGGCACAATGCGTGTTGAACGCACAAAAGCCGTGCTGAACCGTGTTGACATTGCCGTGCTTGTGGTTGACGGAACAATCGGAATGACCTCGGTTGAAAACGAACTTGTATCGCTTTTTGAGGAGAAGAAAATTCCGTATCTTATTGTGTTCAATAAATGCGATTTGCTTGACAATACAACTGACGGTAAAATCTTTGTAAGTGCAAAAAACAACACGAATATCGAACTTTTAAAGGATAAAATCGCAAAAGTTGTAAACGCACAAAAATCCGATAAAAGGCTTTGCGGCGACCTTGTTAATAAAAATGACTTTGTTGTGCTTGTAATCCCGATTGACTCCGCCGCCCCCAAGGGCAGAATAATTCTTCCGCAGCAGCAGGTTATCCGTGATTTGCTCGACAGCGGAGCAATCCCTGTTTGTGTGCGTGAAAGCGAACTTGCCGATACTCTGAAAAATCTCGGTACAAAACCAAAGCTCGTCATAACCGACAGTCAGGTGTTTAAGCCTGTTTCAGAGATTGTGCCGAACGATATCAAACTGACCTCGTTTTCAATTCTTATGGCGAGGTACAAGGGATTTCTGAAAACTGCCGTAAACGGTGCAAGGGCAATTGAGTCGCTTAGTGACGGTGACAAAATTCTCATCAGCGAGGGTTGCACTCATCGCAGGCAATGCGATGACATCGGCACGGTAAAACTTCCCCGATTGCTGAAAAATTACACGGGTAAAAATTTTGAAATCGTGACAAGCTCAGGCAAAGACTTCCCGAATAATTTGTCGGAATTTTCACTTGCAATCCATTGCGGTGCGTGTATGCTCAATTCAAGAGAGATAATCAGCCGAATGAACCGTTCGGTTGAAAGCGGAGTTCCGTTCACAAACTACGGAATCGCCATAGCCTATATGCGTGGAATCCTTGAACGCTCAATTGAAATGTTTGAAAAAATTTTCGTTTAAAATAACTTTTTCCGTCTTGATAATCACAGGTCGATTTGTTATAATAATAGGTAACAATAAAAATCGAATTTTGTAGTATGGAGGAATAATATGCTGAATACAAGTTATGACGAAAAATTTGGCAAGAAGGGTCTTACATTCGACGATGTTCTCCTTATTCCGGGCGAATCAGATGTTGAGCCAAAGAATGTTGATGTGTCAACTCATCTTACCAAAACAATCAAGCTTAATACTCCGCTTATGACTGCCGCTATGGATACCGTTACCGAAACAGATATGGCAATTGCTATGGCTCGTGAGGGCGGCGTTGGTATTATTCATAAGAATATGTCAATTGAAAAGCAGGCAGATCAGGTTGACAGAGTAAAGAGAAGTGAAAACGGTGTTATCGTTAATCCGTTCTTCCTTTCTCCCGAGAACACGGTAAGAGATGCAGATGAACTTATGGGTAAGTACAAAATTTCGGGTGTTCCGATTTGCCGTGACGGCAAGCTTGTCGGCATTATTACAAACCGTGATATGCGTTTTATGACAGGCGCCGATTTTGCACAGCCGATTTCTGCTGTTATGACGCACGAAAACCTTGTTACCGCTCCTGTAGGCACAACTCTTAAGCAGGCTCAGCAGATTCTCCGTGAGCACAGAATCGAAAAGCTCCCGATTGTCGGCAAGGATGGCAGTCTTAAGGGACTTATCACAATTAAGGATATTGAAAAAAGCGTTCAGTATCCCAACTCTGCCCGTGATGACAAGGGCAGACTCATCTGCGGTGCCGCTATCGGTGCCACAAAGGATGTTCTTGACAGAGTTGCGGCTCTTGTTGAATCACAGGTTGATGTTGTTGTTCTTGACTCTGCACACGGTCACAACTCAAATGTTGTTCAGTCTGTTGCAAAGGTTAAGAAAGCATATCCGAACCTTCCTCTTATCGCAGGTAACATTGCTACGGCAGAGGCAGCAAAGGCTCTTATTGATGC
This sequence comes from Ruminococcus bromii, assembly GCF_002834225.1. Classification (GTDB taxonomy): domain Bacteria; phylum Bacillota; class Clostridia; order Oscillospirales; family Acutalibacteraceae; genus Ruminococcoides; species Ruminococcoides bromii. The sequence continues at coordinate 73,419 of NZ_NNSR01000016.1, forward strand.
CGGCGCAGACGCTATTAAGGTTGGTATCGGTCCGGGTTCTATCTGTACAACAAGAATCGTTGCAGGTATCGGTGTTCCTCAGATTACAGCTATCTATGATGCCGCTTGTGAAGCGTCAAAGTACGGTATCCCTGTAATCGCAGACGGCGGTATCAAGTACAGCGGTGATATCGTTAAGGCACTTGCCGCAGGCGGCAGTGTTGTAATGGTCGGATCACTTGTTGCAGGTTGTGCCGAAAGCCCCGGAGACAACGAAATCTATCAGGGCAGACAGTTCAAGGTTTACAGAGGCATGGGCAGTCTTGGAGCAATGGGCAAAGGCAGTGCAGACAGATACTTCCAGGCAAGTAACAACAAGTTTGTTCCCGAAGGTGTTGAAGGTCGTGTACCTTACAAGGGACCGCTCTCAGACACAATTTATCAGATGCTCGGCGGACTTCGTGCAGGTATGGGCTACACAGGCTGTGCAACAATCAAGGATCTTCACGAGAAGGCAAGATTTGTTCAGATTTCAGGCGCAGGTCTTCGCGAAAGCCATCCGCATGATATTCAGATTACAAAAGAAGCTCCGAACTACTCTTATCATTCATAATTGATAAATCATAAATATTTGTATAAAATAAAAGAAAAGGATGTGCCGACAGTTTATGTACAGACTCGGAATTGATCTGGGCGGAACAAACATTGTAGCCGGTGTCGTTGACGAAAATTACGAAATTATCGCAAAGGCAAGCTGTAAAACAAATGTGCCCCGTCCCGAAAGCGAAATCTGCGACAGTATGGCAGATGTTGCATTAAAGGCAATTGAAAAAGCAAAACTCACAATTGATGATATTGAGTCAATCGGTATCGGCGTACCCGGTGCGGTTAATCCGAAAACAGGCGTTATAGAGTATTCGGCTAATCTTTTCTTCCATAACTGGCAGGTTGTCAAGATGATGGAGGAAAGGCTCAATACAAAGATTTGCGTTGAAAACGATGCAAACGCTGCTGCCCTCGGCGAGTATCTTGCAGGCAGTGCAAAGGGTGCAAAGAATGCGATTGCAATAACACTCGGCACAGGTATCGGCGGCGGTATCATTATTAACGGCAAGATTTACAGCGGTTCTAACTATGCAGGCGCTGAGCTTGGACATATGGTTATCGTTAAAGACGGTAAGGAATGTGCGTGCGGCAGAAAGGGCTGTTGGGAGGCATACGCTTCTGCAACAGGTCTTATTAACCTCACAAAGCAGGAAATCCTCAAGGAGAACTTCGACTTCAGCTATATGCTCAAGTCATGTGACGGTGATATTAACAAGGTTACAGGCAAGACTGCGTTTGATGCTGTTCTTGCAGGTGATGCAAATGCCAAAACCGTAATTGACGAGTATATCGGTTATCTCGCTTGCGGTCTTGTAAACATTATCAATATCTTCCAGCCTGACATCCTTTGTATCGGCGGCGGTATTTCAAATCAGGGCGAAAATCTTCTTGCTCCGCTCCGCACAATTGTTGAAAAGGAAAGATATACAAAGCATAACGATAAACAGACAGTCATCTGCAAGGCAAGCCTTGGCAATGATGCAGGCATTATCGGTGCGGCTTTTCTTGAGTAATTGGCAAACCGTTAAATTTTATTTCGTGGTTTCGGGCAGAAAATGTGTTTTTCTGCCCGAAAAGCGGATTTTAAAACGAGAAAAACTTTTTTGAAAAAAATTAAAAAAAGTGTTGACAAATCGTCCTTTTTGCCCTATAATAAATCTTGCTGATTTCGGTTGGCAACATTCATGTATTACATGGCGGAATAGCTCAGCTGGCTAGAGCATTCGGTTCATACCCGAAGTGTCGTAGGTTCAAGTCCTATTTCCGCTACCATATTTGGCCCGGTGGTCAAGCGGTTAAGACACCGCCCTTTCACGGCGGTAACACGAGTTCGATTCTCGTCCGGGTCACCAAATATATTTGCCGGTGTGGTGGAATAGGCAGACACAAGGGACTTAAAATCCCTCGGTCATTGCGACCGTACCGGTTCAAGTCCGGTCACCGGCACCAAAAAACAGCCATAAGGGCTGTTTTTTTCGTTTCGGTGATTTTTTAATTGTATAGTTGTTTTTGTTTAAGGACCATCCGTTTTGGATGGTCTTTCTTGATTATTTGTGAATATATCATTGACAAGATATGTTTATTAGTTTAAAATTAAAGCAGATAGTATAAATACTTTTTTGTTGCATACAGATATTTGTATGCTAAAGAAAAGGGTGTGGTGTGCTATTAATAATACGAAGGAGGAAACTAATATGGCTGTTCTTACAGTACCAATGGATAAAACATTTGAAGTTGCTGTCGATAAGGTTGAAAATTTCGATAAAAAAGCTAAAGAACATTCCGGAAAACATCTTCTTCAGGATAGGTTGAAAAAGCACAACAAAGGTGATGTTGAGTGGGATTTGAAGAAGTAAAAAAGTTTAAATATAAATTTAAGAGAATTTCCTCAATTAACATTGAATTAATTGAGGAATTTTCTTGTGGTTTAGAAGAACTTGACAAAAAGCTTATACAGATGAAAGAAAATGACGAAGGAACTACATTTGTTTTTCTGGATGAAACAAATGGTCAGATAATCGGATATTGTACCTATTGTGCATCAGGACTGAAAAAAGCTTATGAAAATGATTCAATAACTTATCCTGCAGCAGAAATAAAATATTTTGCAATAGATAAAACCTATCAGCATAAATCTTATGACGATGATTTTAAATTCAGCGATTTAATGTTGTGTGAGGTTTTGAAAAAATTGATTGAGATTTCCGAAGAAGCAATTTCTTTTGATTATATCTTATTGTATTCAGTACCCGAGGCTGTAAACTTTTACAAAAGAAATGGATTTTGTGAATTTACAGAGTTTATGTAAAAGGATTCTTACAACTATATTGACGGGTGTATTCCGATGTTTTTTACATTATAATTAAACACAACAAAGCCTTGCAAGTAAAAAAATTGCAAGGCTTTTATAATTTGGGTGGGAACATAAACTTATGTTGAAACAGTTTCTGTATAGCTTGCGTAGCAAACATAGTTTGCCAACGGCAAATATAACCTACTAACGGCAGATGTATATGAAAATGACCTACTGAAAAACAGCAGGTCATTTTCGGAGAGAGTATATTTTAAGAAGAAAGATTTATACGATTCTTCGGTGTAAATAAAATTATATTTGTGTATGTTTGGTGGAGAGAAAGGAAATTTGTATCAAAAAAATTTATGAATAGGATCTGCACAAATCCATACTGTAAACCATATTGTCCTTTGAAACCATGGTTATCGGCGTGGCAGGAGAAAGCTCGTTAAACTTTACAAGAAAGCTGTTGTCTTTTCCGTCGTGCATACCTGTTACAATGCGTTCAACATTGTTATCTCTTACAAATTCTGCAGTAACCTTTGGGGCGTCGTCCGAAAACATTACGGTCATATCCGCACCGGATTCCTTTGCAATAAGGTAAAGGTAATCAATTTCGTCGCTTACTGCCGAATAGTCTGACATCGGTTTTAAAACGCTCATAACTCTGAGTTCGCAATCAGAGCTGTCGGCAATTTCTTTGGCAATTCGGATAATTCTGTCACAGTTATACTGACTGGTGACGCAGGCAAGAACTGCCGACTTTGTATTTTTCAATTTTTTCACCTCCTTCGTTTACTGTGCCTATATAATAACAGGCGTTTTTGACGGAAAAATATTCATATTGTGAATTTATTGTGAATTTTTGCTTTTTTAATAAATGTGCGCAAAATTTAAAAAATTCAGTATTTATCAGCATTTTCAGAAAATTATTTTAAAAATAGTATGTGAGTATACGAGAGTATATGAGAGTAAACAAGCGTATTTAAGAGATTGTTCAAAGCTAAATTAAATTTTTTCAAAAAAGTGTTGACAATGGGCATAAATTGTAATATAATCAATCTCACAGTGAAAAAATACAGGAGGATATTGTTATGTCAACTTTTTTAGCTAAACCAAACGAAGTTGAGCGCAACTGGTATGTAATTGATGCAGCCGGCAAGTCACTCGGTCGTGTAGCAGCTCAGGCAGCTACTCTCCTCAGAGGTAAGAACAAGGCTACTTTTACTCCCAATGTTGACTGTGGTGATCATGTAATCATCATCAACTGCAAGGACGCTGTTCTTACAGGTAACAAGCTCACACAGAAGAAGTGGCAGCGCCACACAGGCTATATCGGCCATCTTAAGGAAACTCGTTACGATACACTTATGGCAACAAAGCCAACAAAGGCTATGGAGCTTGCTGTTAAGGGTATGCTTCCTAAAAATACACTCGGCAGAGCAGCTCTTTTAAGATTAAGACTCTTTGAGGGTGCAGAACATAATCATCAGGCTCAGAAGCCTGCAATGATTGAAGACTAATTGAAGGAGGCAAAAGATAATGTACGATAAGACACCTTATTTTTACGGTACAGGCAGAAGAAAAAGTTCTGTTGCTCGTGTAAGACTTTATCAGGGCACAGGCAAAATCACAATCAACGATCGTGACATTGACGATTACTTTGGTCTTGAAACACTCAAGCTCATCGTAAGACAGCCTCTCGCTCTTACAGAAACAGACGAGAAGTTTGACATCGTTTGCAGAGTATCAGGCGGCGGCGTAACAGGCCAGGCCGGTGCTATCCGTCACGGTATTTCAAGAGCTCTTCTTCAGTATGACACAGAGAATCTCCGTGGCAAGCTCAAGAAGGCAGGCTTCTTAACTCGTGACCCGAGAATGAAAGAGCGTAAGAAATACGGTCTTAAAGCAGCTCGTAGAGCTCCTCAGTTCTCAAAGAGATAATCAAGTTTATATTGCTTATCAGCTCCGAAG
>NZ_NNSR01000017.1 GCF_002834225.1 Ruminococcus bromii
TCCTTTATTCAGTTTTCAGGGTGTTTGAAAGAACACAGAGATGCACCATTAGCTCAGTTGGTAGAGCACCTGACTCTTAATCAGGGTGTCCCGGGTTCGAGCCCCTGATGGTGCACCAAGAGAAGTTGCAGGGGCTAATGAGAGCAAAGACCATTAGCCTTTGTGACGAAAGACAAGGCTCGTTGGTCAAGCGGTTAAGACTCCGGCCTCTCACGCCGGCAACGCGGGTTCGATTCCCGCACGAGTCACCAAAAGG
>NZ_NNSR01000018.1 GCF_002834225.1 Ruminococcus bromii
TATTATTTGTAATTTTTTCAAGTTTTGAAATTCACAAAAAACATCATAATCGAGTAGAGGCTACCCATTAGTTGAGTAGCACCTCACACACACCGTGCGTACGGTTCCGTACACGGCGGTTCAATCATATTGAGTGCATAGACTTGTACGCTTCGGATATGTCATAATATCCCCTGCGTGCAAGTCTTTCGTTTGTAATGGTGTGGTTTAATATTCCGCTTCCTGCAACAGATTTCCGCCCTGTGGTGAGCCTTCTTCTGTTTTGTGTCTTACACCATTTTCCATTACTCCGCTTTTGAGATATTTCTTGATTAGGTCAATCAATCTCTTGTCGTGAATATCCTGTCTTAACATATTCATCAGAAGTTCGTGGTTAAGGGTGTCAAAGTATTTCGATAAATCAAGGCATACCGCATATTGGTATTCCTTATCTGCATACTCTTTGTGTTCCACACTATCCCTTTGCAGGAAGCCATCGTTTTCGGTGTATTCTGTTTTCATCATACCAACCTCCTTTGGCTGTTTACTAAAGACTTATGATTGTTCAGCCCTTCCCAAGTTTTTTCCCTTGGTACTATGGCTTCGGCTGACTTCTTGCAGTTAGTTGTTACTACGGAAAGATTATTCCGCCTGCAAGACCTCCTCGGGTAAGCATTACCACCTTCGCCTCGTATATCTGCTACATTTACACCTTGAAATTTCGGGCAGTATTGGACTTCGTTTTGATTGGGAAACTCGTCCGTTTCAAGTATGCCTTATATGTAGTTTCTGTTCGTCAGACCGAGGTTTTGCCCATTGGGAACTTTTCATCCTTCAATCCGGCTTCCTTCAGACTCCACCTCACGATGGACGCCCTTGCCTTCGGCTAACAGTTCCTACTGCCAAGTCTGTAGTGGACTTTCACCACCAAGTAATAATGCGTGCCGAGCACACAAGCAAACAGACAGGAGCACCACCTTTGATGTGTTCCTGTCTGTTTTTGGGTGTAATATGATTTGGAAAATATTTCTATTCTCAACTTATCGATTCAATGATTATCCTTGCTCCTAATTGGAATCCTTTAATAAAAGATTCACGCTCACTGATTTCAGAAATTTCACGTTTGCAATCCTTGTATTTTTCAAAGGTTTCTTTCTGCGATTCAGTCAGAGTTACCGTAAGCTTTTCTTCATTCCTGTTGAGCAGTTTCAATAGCTCCTTGACCTCATCATCAAGCTTCGCACATTTTTCTTGAGGGAATAAGTTTCCGTAATATAAATCTTCAAGTGTGTTCATTGTCGCACCGCCTTTCAGCAAGCAACAATATCACAACTGTTTTCAGAAGTCCAGCAAAAATCATAATAAATCATTTAGCAGATTCATACATTTCACTTTCTGCTGCATATTAGCACTTCCGTAAACATTCAGCGTAAAGGATACATTTTTATGTCCTAAAATTTCAGAAAGAGATTTGATATCAAACTCCGGAATTTCTATCGCCCTGACCGCAAAGGTATGACGTATTTCATGAAATTTTACCTGTTGCAGACCTTTTCGTTTCAAGAATCGAGAAAAGAATTGTCTGTAGGTTCTCGGCTCGGTAGGTTTAACCTTTCCTGTTAAAAAATAGTGATTTGGACTTTCGGTATAAAATTTTTTGATAATATTCATTAATAATGACGGAATAGGGATCACCCTTGCTGATGTTTTGGTCTTTGGTGGACCTATATTCAGATATGTAGTGCCTTTCTTTTTATCATATATTCTTTGTACTGTTTTATTAACAATTATTGTTTTGTCAAGCAAAGAAATATCTTTCATCTGGATACCGCATAATTCACCTATTCGCAACCCGGTGAACAAGGCAATTAAGATACCGGCTGTTTTACGATTCATATCCATATAAATGCATTGAATCAGTGCGAGTTCCTGTTCCTTTGACAAAGATATGACTTTCTTAACACTTGTATCTTTCGGATACTCAATCAAATCCCAATTAAGCAAAGGAATAATTCGCTCTTTATAAGCATAATTGAGAGATAACCGTAAAACAAGTATTACATCTCGTATAGATTTTACAGTCAAGCCCCCGGTATCATCAAGACGACCGTTATTGTACAAGTAAGAAATAAATTCTTGTATGTCGGTCTCAGTGAAACTGCCAATCTTCTTTCTTCCAAAGTATGGAATCAAATGGTTCTCTGAAATAAGAACAAAGTTTGCATGTGTTGACGGTGTAATCATTGGTTTCTTTTCTATTAACCAAGTATTTACAAGCGTCTTGAATTGTGTATTTTCAGTCATTTAGACCACCTCCGATAATTATTATACATGAGGTGGTTTATTTCCAATCTTATCTTCAAGTAACGGT
>NZ_NNSR01000019.1 GCF_002834225.1 Ruminococcus bromii
AAGCGTACTGTTTTTGGAGAGCGTAAGGTCAATGCAGACAGTCCGGTGTCCTTATTGCGGCGGTAGCGATGGACAAAATGGTTTCAGGCGGCGAAAAAAGTGAGATTCCCGCATTGGTACGGTTTGCAGTTCAAAAAAGAAAAACGGCTCATCGACTTAGCTGCCCATGCCATCTACTCAATCAGCACCGGCAAGCTCGAAGGCTTCAACAACAAGATCAAGGTCGCTAAAAGAATCGGCTACGGTTACCGTGATGATGACTTCTTTTTTACCTTGATTCGCTATCTTTCTATTCCTTATGTCCGTTCACCATCCCACAAAAAATCGTGATGAACCAAAATAGAGATTGACCGGGCACAAGCTGACATAGTGCGTGAAGTTTTTGAGAGAGCCGTTAATGGTGAGAGTTTTACTGCTATAGCAAAAGATTTGAACAACAGAAGTATCACTCGTTGCTTGGGTGGGAAATGGAATTCACAACGAATAAGGGATTTGCTTTCGAATGAAAAATATCTCGGCAATGCGCTTTTGCAAAAGAAATACCGTAATAATCAACTGGAAAAGAAACTGATTCACAATGACTGTCAGTTGCCTAAATACTATGCCGAAGGAACACACGATGCCATTGTTGACGAAGAATTGTTTGCCAAAGCCCAAGGGATACTTAACGAGTTAGCAACAAGAAGAGAAACTTTGAAAAAACCTACGCTTTCTGCTTTTTCGGGTATGATTGTCTGTGATAACTGTGGTGCAAAGTACAAGAGAACCACATCAAAGGGAAAACACGCTTGGCAATGTCAAACATTTCTGACACAGGGAAAAGCGTTCTGCCCGTCACGGCAGATACCAGAAGAAGAGATTTACAGGCTTGCCACTGAAGTTTTAAAGCTTGATGAATTTGACGAGGATATTTTACATAGCAAAATCAAAAACATCAGAGCAAAAAATAACTGCACATTATTATTTTACTTTACGGATGGAACAGAAGTTTCAAAGAACTGGGTTCCACGCACAAGAAAGAATAGCTGGACTGATAAAATGCGAGAATGTGCAAGGCAAAGAGCACTTAATCAAAAGGGGATAGTATAATGGCAACAAGAAAGGTTACGGTTATTCCGCCCACAATAAATCCGCTGACAAGAATTTCAAATACAACGGTTAAGAAAAGACGAACAGCCGGTTATGCTCGCGTTTCGACTGACAAGGACAAGCAGTTTACTTCATATGAGGCACAGATTGACTATTATACAAGCTTTATTAAAAACCACAGCGATTGGGAGTTCGTAAAAGTATATACCGATGAGGGCATAAGCGGTCTTAACACAAAAAAGCGTGATGGATTTAACGAGATGATTTCCGATGCACTTGCAGGAAAAATAGACCTCATTATAACAAAATCAGTAAGCCGTTTTGCAAGAAACACGGTAGACAGCCTTGTTACAATTAGCAAGCTGAAAGATAAGGGCGTTGAGGTTTATTTTGAAAAAGAGAACATATGGACATTTGACAGCAAGGGAGAATTGCTGCTTACCATTATGTCATCACTTGCACAGGAGGAGAGCCGCAGTATTTCGGAAAATGTAACCTGGGGACAGAGAAAAAGGTTCTCCGATGGCAAGGTCAGTTTGCCGTACAAGCACTTTCTCGGATATGAGCGTGGTGAAAACAAGGGTGATCCACCTGTTGTTAATGAGGAACAGGCAAAGCTTGTCAGACGGATATACCACCTTTTTATGAGCGGAAAAACCACAGGCGGTATTGCAAGAATACTTACAGCAAAGAATATTCCAACCCCGTCCGGAAAGCAAGTATGGCAGCCGACAACCATTGAGAGTATTCTAAAGAATGAAAAATATAAAGGTGCGGCAAGACTGCAAAAGAAGTTTACCGTGGATTTTCTTTCTAAAAAAATGAAGATAAATGAGGGCGAAGTTCCGCAATACTACATTGAAAACTCACACAAAGCCATCATTGACCCGATGGAGTGGGAAGCGGTTCAGGACGAATTTAAACGCAGAAAATCCATAGGCAGAGCGTATAGTGGTAAAAGCGTATTCGGTGCAAAAATCGTTTGCGGTGACTGCGGTGGCTTTTACGGTTCTAAAACCTGGCATTCAACGGATAAATACAAAACGGTAATATGGCAGTGCAACAGAAAATTCAAGGACAATACCTGTTGCAAAACACCGCATATTACCGAAGATGAAATAAAGGCACGATTTCTCAAGGTATATAACGGACTGATTTCCGACAAAGAGCCGTTCATAAAGGCTTGCAAACTTACAAGAGATGTTCTGACCGATACTGAGGAGATTGACAGAGAAATGTCAGAACTTCTCCGTGAGCTTGAAGTCGTTACCAAACTAATTAAAAAGTGCATAGCCGAAAATTCATCATCGGCACAGGACCAGAAAAAATATACCGAGAGATACAACAACTATGTTGACCGCTATGAAAAAAGCAAAATCAAGATATGATGAGCTTGAACATCAGAAGGAAAACAAGCTTTCAAAAAGAAAAGCAATAGACCGCTTCATTTCCGACCTTTTAAAGCGTGACGAACTGCTCACCGAATTTGATAATTGCCTTTGGCTGACGGTAGCTGATAAGGTTACGGTTCAAAGTGACGGAGTTTTGGTATTTGATTTCAATGATGGTACAGAGATTGATGGGTGAAATAGTATATACTATTTAAAGTTGGTTTACTAGGTAGTTCCATTCTCTGAATGCTAAATACTCGTGCTGATTAACTGAAATTAAACGGAAAACCAAATTTCTTATTGACATATTATAGAAAAAGTGATATAATGACTATGATTTTATATATTTATTCCATTCTTTGACAAATTTGTCATAAAAGAGGGGGGTTGTTTGATTTAATAAAATAGGGTACAAGGTACATAATTAATCTAAAATTAAAAAAACAGGAGTGATTTTTTTGAAAACAATTAAAAAGTATTGCGCAATAATTTTGGTATGCATTACGTTGCTCTGCTTAGCTTCTATACATACCTTTGCCGCAAGTGTAACTCAAGATAACATTGATTTTTATTTTGAAACAACAAAAGACTCTTACTCTGAAAATGAAACCATTACCGCCGTTCTTAAAATCGCTAATAACGGAACCGAGGATATTACAGATATTGAATGGGTAAATGCTGTTCCTGACGGATATGAATTTGTTGATTCAAGTTTAGAAAAGCAGAAAATTGATGTTATTCATCCCAATCAAGTAGTAGAATTACAAACTAAGTTTACCGTAAAGAATACTGTGGAAAATTCAACTACTGCTCCTACAGTGCCGAATACTACCGGTAATCTCACTGAACTAAATCTTACTGACGCTACAAGCGCAGTAGGCGCTGACGCTACAAGCACAGTAGGCGAAAACACGCAAGTTAATACAAATGCCTCTGGAGCTGTTCAAACAGGTTTTGAAAATACAACTTTATTGATAGTATTTGTTTGTGCTGCAATCAGTTTGGGGATTTTTTGCATTGTGAAGAACAAAAAGAAATTTTACAAATTGACAAGTATTTTCCTTTGCTTTGCACTTGTTTTAGGTGCAATACCTGTGTTTTATGCTGCAGAAGATGACAAACAAGCTCAATCCGATAATTCTGTTACAACTTCTAAAGTGGAATTAGAGCAGAATGTTAATGTAGGAGATAATATTGTAAAACTTACATCAACTGTAAAATATTCTTTGCCAAGCTATGAAGAAGATTATAATGAGAAGTATTATGATGATGAAAAAACATTTACCAAAGGGGAGTGGGTTTCAATAATCATTGATAAATTTGATATTGAAATCGGCGAATTCCCTGAGGGATTTGATTATTTTTACGGTGATTCAGCTGAATCTGATTATGGTGCTGTTGTAGAAACAGCTCAGGCTTATGGTTTGCTACCTGCTCCTGATTCTCCGGGATATGTAGATCCTGAACAGGATGTGCCTTTGTTTGAGGCTGATAAGCCGGCTACAAGAGAATTTGTTGCTTATACTGTTGCAAAGACTATGGGCTTTGAAGGTGAATACAGCCTTGAAGCTACAGATCTGGATACTATACAGTATGTCAATGAGGTTGCTGTTGTTGTAAATCAAAAATTTATGGATCTAATAGATTCAAAGTTTGCACCAAATAATGCGATAACAGGTGCTGACGCAAATATGATTCTTAACAGAATCGATTACTTTAATGATTCTCTTGAAGTTAAAGAAGGACAGGAAAAAGACATTATAGATTATCATGAGGGTGTTGTTACCCTTGATGTTGATTACACCGCAACAGAATCAGAAGAAGGCATATATACTGTCGAGTTGGCTTCAAATACAGATGCTGATGCATCATTGACTGCAGGCGATGTAATTGTTCTTTCCCCAAACGATGAGTATATTGGCGGTCTTGCTGTTAAGGTGAATGAAGTAAAAACTATTGACGGCAAGGTAGTTCTTATATGCGAGGAAGCTAAAATAGAAGAAACAATTCAGGACTTTGATTATGCCGGACATGGTGTTGCACTTGTAAATAAAGCAGAAACAACTGAAGATGTTGATGTTGAGTATGATCCTAATGGAGTTGTAAATTCTGACGAAGATGTTAATGCTTTTGATATTGGCGGTTCGGTTTCGGCAGGCACCTTATCTTACACCTTAACAGAAAAAGAAATAAAGTCAGGCTTGAAGGCAAGCGGTAAGATTGATATTTCAATTCCGGATGTTACAGCAAAAGCAAAAGGTAAAATATTTGGCGGCTTGTCACTTGATGAGTTAACCTTAACCGTAACTGATCAAGTTAAATTTTCCGGTAATCTTACATACGATTTTGGAATTCCGGAAAGTAGCTATGATGTAACTACAGGTAAACCTAAATTCGGCTCAGGAAAAACTGAAATCGGAAGAGTGCCGTTTGCACTTGGTACTACAGGCTTTACCGTTGACCTGGTGTTCTTTATTAATCTTGATGTAAGCGGTCAGCTCTCAATTTCTTATTCAATTGACAGAACAACTGGCATACAGTATAAGGATGGAGTATTCAGAAATATTAAAGAATACAGTTCTGAGTTTACAGCAATTGAAGCTAACGGCAGTGCAAAATTAGGAGTTGGAATGGCAGTCAGACTGACACTGTTTTCAGTATTTGACATTGTAGGAGTTGATATTCATGGCGGAATTGGCTTGACAATTAAGTTTACTGCTCATTTGGATTGCGAGCCTGATTTGTTTTGCGGAGATGGAACAGTTTACATGTACTTGACTTTGGAATTAGACAAGGATACTATAGTCGGTGATTTGTTGGATAAGGTATTCAACATAGAACTATACTGGGATATATTTGATGAAGACAGTTCACCGCTAAAGAAAGGCATACATATCGAAAACTTAAAATTTGTAGATGAGTGTACATACGGAAAAGGAAGCCTGTTAGGTGTTGTTAAAGATGGACAAACAGGTGCAAAGATAAGCGGTGCTCAAGTCAAGATTTATAACAAGGCTACAGGTAATCTTGTTAAATCCGGATATACAAGAACTACAGATACTACTTTAGCTGATAATAACACAGTATTGATAGGCGAATTTTTTGTACAGAATCTTTCAGCCGGTTCTTATCAGTTTGATGTGAAAGCTACAGGCTACAAGAAAGCAAGCGTAGATGTTGATGTTGTAAGTGGTCAGAGAGTTGTATGTGAAGCAACACTTATGATCGACAGAGATCATCTTGATGGTTTGGGTACTGTATCGGGTTCGTTTACAAATGCGCTCACAGGTTCTTCTGTTGAGAATGTTCAGTATGAGGTGAGAAGCGGACTTAATACAAAAGTTGGAGATGTTATTGCTTCCGGTACGGCAAGCAACAGCTATTCTATTGAACTTGTTCCCGGTTACTATTCTGTTCTTTTCAAAAAGGATGGATATGTTGACGAGCTTATCAGCGTAACAATAACCGCAGATGAAAATACCGTAAAGAATGTTGCTTTAGCACCTACATCTGATATTTCTATAGATGATTCAAGCTTCCGTGTAGTGCTTACATGGGGTGAATATCCATCAGACCTCGATTCGCATCTGTATTATTTTGACGATGACGGAGGTAACTTCCATACATGTTATTATAATAAGGATTATCGTGAAGGCGAAACACTTGTTGCAAATCTTGACTTAGATGATACTACTAGTTATGGTCCTGAAACATCTACAGTATATCAGGTTGCAGAAAACGGCGTGTATAGTTTTTATGTTCATGATTATACAAACAAAGACAGTGACTCAAGTACAGCAATGTCAAATTCCGGAGCTCAGGTAAAACTATTCTCGGGAAGCCAGTTGGTTGCTACATTCAATATTCCGGAAAACAGAGGTGGAACTCTTTGGCATGTATTTGATTATAATTCATATACTCAAGAGTTTGTTTATGTGAATGAATTCTCTTATGCTAACGCCGGCTAAATTTTAAAGATTTGGCAAGAGCATAATGATTAAACGGCTGTATTACATTGTGATACAGCCGTTTTAAAAGGAAAAGAAAAAATGATTGTTAAAGTACCTAAAAAGATGTTAAGAATAGTGTTTAGTGTTGTGATGGCAACTATATTGGTTTTGATAACAATTATGATTGTTAATGTTATTGCACATAAAGATTATATAAGTGTAGAAGCTGAAGTTTCTAAAGTTTATACAGATACTTTTTCAGGTAAAGGCAGTAAAAGCAATTCATCTGCGAAATATGCAATTGTTGAATATACTATTGAGGCAAAGAAATATAGTTCTAAATACCGATTAGGAAATTTTCATAATGTAAGTGAAGGAAATATAATAACTGTAAGATTCAATCCGAATAATTACTCTGATATTTATAATGATTATACTAATCGTATTAATATTTTCTTTATTGTATTTTTGTCTGCCTTTGACGTTTTTGTATTTTTAGCATTAAGAAAATGTAAATAGTATGAGAAGATTTTTTGAAATATTTATACCTGTAATAATTATGTCTTTTACGGCGGTATTCTTATTTTCTTCTTGCAGTTCCCATGATAGTGCAGGTTTAGTTTCCTGTAACTCTCAAAACACAGAGGAACTTAAAATTGAAGACAATAATTTTGAATTTTCGCCCAAAAATGGCGGAAAAACAGTTTTGGACTATTCTGTCAGCGGTATAGAAGCCGACAAGCTGTATGACATTGAATTTGAATTTACAATATTGAATGATTCTCATTTTCAAAATGATGATGATATTGCAATTACAGTAAATACCAAAGAGAATTTTGATATCAACGGAAAATATACATATTCTGTTCCGGAAAAACACGATAATACTTATATAATCCATCATATTTTTGCAGCCGATAAAAATGGTGAAACAGGATTTACAGTTAGCGTTGGCACTGAAAAAAATTTGTTTTATGGCATTATTAGGCTTAAATCAATGAAAATATATGATGCGGAAGAATGTGATGCGATTAAGGTTTTGTGTGATAAAAATCAAGAAATTAAATTTGTTTTTAATAAAAATGATTTCAATGATTTAAATGCAGTTAAGTTAAATGCGCAAGCTTATCTTAACGAATGTGTAAATTTAAAAAGATATTTATGTGAATTTTCCGGCGTAGATGATGTTACATATATTTTTGTTTTTAACGAAAATATATCTCATTCAGGCTTATCAGGGCAGATTATTTATATAAATCATTCCGAAATAGAAGATTTATTTTCTCAGAATATAGAAGATACAACTACAATCAATAATTTTATTAGTCTGCTTTGTCATGAAATGAGTCATAGGTTCGATTTTGACACTGATTTTAAAAGCACTTTTGAATACTGTTTTGATAAAGAATTTTTTACTGTACTCAGACAGATATATGCCTTATCTTCCTGTGGTTACAAAATTAGTTATGATTATCTCGGAGATAAAGAATACTTGTCTAATAATATATACAATTATCAGGACTTTCTAAAGGAATATCTTTTATCGGTTGATGTCTTGAATCAGCCGCAAAATTGGAAATTTATCAGCAATGTAATAAAAAATCATAGCAGTATTAACAAACATATAACTGACTATAAAAAAGTGGAAATGTTAATTTCTGAAACATCTAATGAAGCAAGATATAATATTATTGATAAATTCGGTAAAAAAAAGTATGAATGTGTTCTTAACCATTTTGCGAATTGCAATAGTTAGAAAGACTCATTCAAAGCAACTAAGCTTTTTTAGAAATGAGCTATGCAAATAGTGAAGTAAGAACTATCTGTGGCACCAAACAAAACTAAATGCACCCATAATACAACTTGGGTGCATTTTTCGATTCCTTTTCTGAGGTCCTGTACATCCCTGTCATCAATATCCATGATTGCCCTGAGAGCCTTGTCTGCCGCCTGCTGTTTCTTCTCAATTTCAGCTGAGTCTGCGCCGTCTTTCTTGGCCTTTGCCAGTTCATATCTTGCATTTGCTAAATTTGTTATTTTTGCATTGTGCTTATCGTACATACGGATAAGCGTGTTGATGCTCTTGTTGAAGTCCTCGTTCTTTAATTCCTTAACCAGACCTTCAATTGCATTGAGCTGTTCTCTCACCTTATCAAGCTGAACCTTTATTTCCTCTATTGAGGGAGATTTTACTGCTCCGCTTGGATCCTGCTCATTTAATATGTCTGAGATAAGTCCCATACCGAATTCAAACAATGAAGCTATGCATTTTCCGTATGGAATAAGACCAAGAGATGTTTTAACTGCCGTTACAAAGTCGCCCTGAGCGACGCTTATTGTCGCATTCACAAGACCTGTAACTGTTTTTTCATTATTTGCCTGCGCCGCATTCAGTGCGTTGTTTGTATTTTTGTGCAGGCTTGCACTGACTGTTGTCTGGGCTGTTGCCGCCGACGCTGAGATAATTGTCATTGTTGTGAACGATGTGAGTGCTACAGCCGTAAGAGCAATTGCGATAAGTCTTCTTTTGATTGTTCCTGTCTGCTTTTTCATAATTATACCACCTAGTTATTTAAGTTGTTTTGGTTTGTTTGTTTTTCTAAGGAGCTTTTGTCTGTTCCTTATCTTGTGACTACAGTATAACAGGGCGACTGTGACAAGATACTGACAAAAAAACAGGGAATTTTAAAAATATTTGCGAATATTTAAAAATCTGCGAAATTTTGCGAATTAAAAAATTCAGGACTTTAATTCATCTCATTGCTGTTACTGTATTCGGTAGTGTTGATTTTCTAAAAATAAATCCTCATTATTGAACTTTGAAATTTCTTGTGAT
The DNA here is from genome assembly GCF_002834225.1 of Ruminococcus bromii. Taxonomy (GTDB): domain Bacteria; phylum Bacillota; class Clostridia; order Oscillospirales; family Acutalibacteraceae; genus Ruminococcoides; species Ruminococcoides bromii. The sequence goes on from NZ_NNSR01000019.1 coordinate 9,267, forward strand.
AAAATTTATAAAGGTGGTGCGTATATGAACAGAGGCTTTAAAGATATCAAGTTAATATGCTTATTGACAATTTTAATCTTTTGCGTTTTTCTATTTGGTTGTTCTGAGGATAAAGCAAAAACAAAGCCTGCCTCCGAGAAACAAAGTACGACTGAAAAAACTGATAATGATGATTTTACTCTTCTTATTTATATGTGCGGAAGCTCTCTTGAGAGTAAGAACGGCTCTGCATCAGACGATATTTCCGAGCTGTTAAGTGCAGAAATTCCCGATAAAGTTAATGTTGTGCTTGAAACAGGCGGCTCTTTGAGATGGAAAAAACACGGTATTTCGAGCGATAAACTGCAGAGGTATGAGGTGTCTGACAATAAGCTTGTACTTCTTGAGGAGAGTAAACTATGCTGTATGGGTGACTCCTCAACGCTTAAGGACTTCATTGACTGGGGGATAAAAGAATTTCCGTCTGAAAGGACTGCACTGATTTTATGGGACCACGGCGGAGGATTCCTCAAAGGTATTTGCAAAGATGAGATGTACAATAATGACTGGCTGACGGTGCAGGAGTTTGATGAGGCACTTTCAGAAAGCACTTTTTCCGGAAGCTTTGAATTTATAGGATTTGATTGCTGTCTTATGGCGAATTACGAAACAGCGCTGACGGTATCAAAATATGCTGATTATATGATAGCATCAGAGGATGATGAGCCGACAGGCGGCTGGGACTACAAGGCTGTTGCAGAAGCTCTCGGTACAAAAAGTTTTTATGATGTTATTCTGAACAGCTACGAAAAGTCTCATCATGACAGTGATGATTACACTCTTTCGGCAATCAAGCTTACTGAGTTTGATAAGGTAAAAGCTGTCTTATCACAATGTATTGACAAAGCCGAAAGAAGTAACAACAGGCTTATTATGTCAAAGGCAGTTCAGGAGTGTGAAAGCTTCGGTTCGTCAATTGGATATTTATATGATTTCGGCGATATTGCAGATTACTTTAATATTAGTTATGATTTCAGCAGAATAATAAAAGCTGTGAAATCCGAAACAAAAAGTAACATCTCGGGGTTGAATATATGTTTTCCTTCCGATGATGAAAAAGCTCTTGAAAATTATCTGCTGATTTCAGATGACAAAAATTACTGCGATTATCTCAAAAACAATTATTCGGAAAACAGGGGGCAGATATGTGGAAAATCTCAATAATAACATTGAACTTAATATCGGGTTGCTCTGGTTTTCGGCTGTAATTACGCTGTTTATGTTTTTGGGAGTGGTGACTGACAAAACACGGAGCAGACCGTTTATGAGGTGCTTTACAGCCTTGCTTGCGACAAATATTCTTATGCTTCTCGGCGAAAGCGGATTGTGGATTTTTGGCGGTTCACCGGACAATATTCCAATTTTAAAATTATGTGCGTTTATTTCATTTGGTTTAGGGGCAATACTCGAAGTTTTGTATGCTTATTGCCTGATAGGCTTTGTCAGAGAACGGCAGAAAATATCGTGGAAATATGCGAAAGTAATTGCAGTTATCGGCGCAGTTTATCTTTGTATTGTTGTAATTTCCCTGTTTAACGGAATGCTGTTTGACTTTGACTCAAACGGATATTATGTTGACGGAGAGTATTACTTTATAGTGAGATTTCTTGATTTCATTATCATATTGCTTGAAATTTTTATGGTAATCAGATTCTGGAAAATACTCACACTAAAAGGCACTGTTTATCTTCTTTCGTTCAGCGTACTGCCATTGCTTACAATGCCGTTGCTTTCATACTGGGACCCGACTCCTCTGTATATGGCAACTACGGTTTCTTTGCTTTTGATTTATATGCTGTTCCGAGGAGAGCTGACACGACAGCTTTCGGAAAAGGAAATTCAGCTTGTTGAAAAAAACAGGGAGCTTGCGCAAAAGGAACGGCAGATTACCGAAAACCGCATTTCAACAATGATAAGTCAGATACAGCCACATTTTATATATAACACCCTCGGAACAATACATCAGCTGTGCCTTGAACAGCCCGAAAAGGCGGCGGAATTAACACACAGCTTTTCTCAATATCTGCGAGGAAATTTCAGCGAGCTTAACAACAGCGTGCCTATTCGTTTTTCGCAGGAGATGAATCATATAAAATGCTATATGAGCATAGAGCAGGTTCGTTTTCCCGACATTCAGACAGAATACGATTTGAAAGCTGAAGATTTTAATCTGCCTGCGCTTTCGGTTCAGCCACTTGTTGAAAACGCCGTAAAGCACGGACTTATGGGACTTGAAAGCGGCGGTAAAATAACCGTATCTACTTATGAAACCGATACAGATTACTGCGTGTGTGTAAAGGATAACGGAGTAGGCTTTGACAAATCAGCCGTTTATGATAAAAATAAGCATATCGGTATTGAGAATATCCGTGAAAGAATTACTGCTATGTGCGGCGGCACTCTGACGGTTGACAGTGTTTTAGGCAAAGGCACAACTGCCGTCATCACTATTCCAAAGGAGGAAGCTATATGAGAGCATTGACTGTGGACGACGAGCAGATTATGCTTAATGCATTGACTTCGGCTGTAAAGGAGTCGCCCGATATATCGTCTGTTGCACAGTTTACATCCTGCACGGCAACTCTTGAGTGGGCAAAAACCAATCCGATTGATATTGCGTTTCTCGATATAAGTATGCGCGGAATGGGCGGACTTGCACTTGCAGAAAGATTGCTTGAAATTCAGCCAAACTGCAAGATTGTTTTCTGTACAGGCTTTTCGGAGTATGCGGTTGAGGCATTTAAAATTCATGTTTCAGGATACCTTTTAAAACCGATTACGGCAAAGGCGGTACAGGCTGAAATTGACCACATAAAGCAGGAAAAAGCCAAGGAGAAAACCACATACAAGCTGTTGACGGTTAAATGCTTCGGAAATTTTGAGGTGTATGCACAGGGAAAAATTCTTAACTTTAAGCGATTAAAGTCAAAAGAGCTACTTGCAATTCTTGTTGACCGCAGAGGAGCAGGAATGACGGCAAAGCAAATCTGTTCTATAATGTGGAGCGGTATTGAAGATGACAGTAAGCATATGACATATGTACGCCAGTTGTTTTTTGATTTGCGAAATGCTCTTCGTTATGCTGATGCAGAGGAGGTTCTGCAGCAAAACGGCTACAACTATTTCCTTAATACTGAGCTAATTGACTGCGATTATTTCAGTTATCTGCAAACAGGGGAGCCAAGGTTTCACGGCGAGTATATGATGCAGTACAGCTGGGCAGAATCAACCTGCGCAGGTCTGATGCAAAATAACAACTGAAAAATTATTGAACACGGTTGGGCAAAAGCTCAACCGTTTTTATTTGCAGAAAATTGAAAAATTTTTATTTTTTATTAAAAAACGCCCGAAAGTGTCACGCATTTGTCACGCCCTGTATGTTAAAATAAGAAAAAACAGATGATATATACCCGAAATTTTATGAATATTGAACATTTGTCCGTATTTTGTCATAGTGGGTATGTTATCATCAGTACACAAACTTAAATTAAATTCATTAACGGAGGAAATTATTATGAACATTTTTGAAACAATTCCGGCATACGATTATATTATTGCAGTCGTAGGCGTGTTGGGCGTGATACTGGGTATTGCTCAGCTTGGTGCAAAAAGGTGTATCGGTATTATGAAAATCGACCAATACACAGGAGAAAGTGCAGGCAGATTTGCCGTTATATCTTCTGTAATTTACATACTGGGCGGAATATTAACTGCCGCCGCACCGTTTGCAGTAAGCTACATTAATTCGCAGAATTTCGGTTTCAGTCTGCCCACACTGCTTCCAAGCTGGCTTCTGATTGCAGTAGCTGCAGTGGTGTTAATTGCGCAGACTTCAACTCTCAAGAAAAAGTTTTAATACAGCTTTGACAATAAAGCATAAAAAGGAGGATTTAAAATGAAAACAAATTTGAAAAGAATGGTGGCGCTGTTGCTTGCTGTGATAATCTGCCTTAGCGTAGCGGCGTGTTCAAATGCTCCGTCGTGGGATGGAAAATGGGAGATTACAGACGCTGACTATGAAAATATGAAGATTGCAAAAGTAATATCCACTGAAAATGACGGAACAAGATATGTAACTCTTTCCGCTGAAGATATAAGTTACAAATCAGAGGTCAAAAGCGACAGTGTTCGTGTGGTTGCCTATCCTGTTTCAAAGGCAAGCATTAAGTCACTAAGTACTAATGATACTGCACAAAGCAGTAAAGAGCTTTTCAAGGAAACCCTTGTTGAGGGCGTTACCACCCAGCGCAAGGACGACAAAACGCTTGAGCTTAGCTTTAAAGAGCCTGAGTACGATTACTACTGTATGTATCTGTACTATGTGCATAAGGAGGCGGTTGACGGTAAGGCGTTTGTCTTGGGATTTGACAACATCTGTCTTGAAGAAAGCACCACGCCCGAGGCAAAAATAACGACAAACCTTAAAAACGGTCAGGAAAACCCGACCTTGGAATTAAAGCTTACAAATGCAAAAGCTTCTGAAAAAATAAAACCCGAAGATATTACCTTATCAGGTGCATTTGAAAATCTGAAAGCAACCGCTGTAACATCAGACGGGGACACTATTACAATCAAGACCGAGGGCGAGGTTGAGGCAACCTCCGCCGCATACGGATATGTTCAGCTTTCGGAGAATGCTACAGATGCAGGAGCAAAAATTCTTGCAATGCTCGAGGTTGACAATCTTGACGCATATATTGATGCGAAATCCTTTGCACTTGAAAACGGACTTCTGAGCTTTGATGTAGATGTTTACGGCAAAACGCTTGAAATTTCAAACGATGAGCTTGCACCTCTTGTAACGCTTGAGGGTTATAAGGTTGACAGCGTAAAAATCAGTGATGACAAAACCTCATTCAGGCTTTATGTAAAGACGGATAAATCAAGCATTGATGATGCAGTAAGTGCTCTAAACGGCAAAGCGCTCGAAATCGACTCAAAGGCAGTCGGCGGCGACGGAATATATGTTGAGATTACGGCAAGCTGTTCATCACTCGGCGGCGTAATAAAATCACTTGATAAGCCGGAGGGCGACTCGGACAAATTCAAGGCGACCGCACAGCTTTTTGCACGCAACGGCGAGCTTAAGAAGCTGTCGAAGTCTGATATAAAATTCAGCGGTGATTTTGAGGGTGCAGAGGTGACCTCTGTTAAAAATACAGACAACGGCTGTGACATTGAATTTACATTCTCCGCAGACAAGAACAGGACTATATTTAATGGCTATGCAGAGATTTCAGAGGGCAAGCTTGTTGATTTGTGGGGCACAAAGTCCGACAATAACAGCGCAGGGCTTTCCTATGCCTTTGAAACGAGCAAGGCTGACGGAAATGCTATTGATAATCTTGTAGAAAAATTCTCGAATTATTCGTCCGAAGATTTAATCAATGATATTGTCAATGTTGCTACAATTATTCAGTCTGTCACGCTTTCCGAGTTTTATTCCGGCGACTTTGTCGGGGCGATTTTCTCACTTTTGGGTGTTGATTCAGGCTCTGACGGAGAAACTGCACAGATTCTGTCAATCGTCACCGACATCAAGACAATGGTTAATAACCTCGACTGCGAGATAAAGGATTTAAAAAGCACAGTTGAGGAATACGGCGATGATATAATATCCGAATCAAAGAAAAACACTCTGATTGCGTTGGAAAGCAAGTGGAGTGCTTTCAATACAAATTATGTTGAAAAGCTTGACAAAACCGTTAATTCATACATTTCAAATTGCCGCAGGTCCTTGGTGGATTATATCCGCTCCGGCCATGGAGATGAGCTAAAGCTCTATTATGACAAGGACGGCAAATTAGCTATACCCGATAAAAACAATTCAGCCTACAGTGTGGACGCCAAGAAGATTAGCAAAACAGTGACAATCAAGCTTGATGATGACACCTTCCAAGCCTGTGATGATGTATTCGGCAAAAAGGGATTTAAATACAGCGACGAGCTTGTAAGGCACTCAAGACAGACCTTGGCAATGCGGTTAAGAAGATGAATGAAAACGGAGATAAATCCATTGAATATACCGAAAAAACAGGAGATATACTCTACGGCTATATTTATATGCAGATGTCATTCAAAAATCTTACAAACGATTTTATGAACAACATCAGAAATGATTATGTAAACTTCTGCAAGCAGATTTACGAGGGACAAGCTATACTTAATACCTTCGATGAAATGATGAAGTATAAGTATAATTTCCAGTCGGAAGCAAAGCAGGATATAGAAAACATAAGAAAATCCCTTGTAGTAATGCTTTACAATTACGGCATTACAGCAAGCTTTGTGGAAAAATATGATACATCAACGGACAACAAAGATATAACCGAGGCTAATCACAAGGCGATTGATTACATAAAAAATCATAGCGGTTTATATGACGAACCCGAGGGATACTCATATTGCTATGTTGTAAACAGACCCATTACCTTGCGTGTAAGCGGAACCCGTTACGATATGAGAATCAAAACCAGATATAACAGTGGAAGGAAGTTAACACGTTGGATATATGATGGCTATGAAGATGACGGAACAGACGCTTATGTTTATTACTCCCTTTACCATGACGGTAAGGAATCTGTGTATGAAGACCCTGTTACACATATGCGTACTGTATCTCAAATGCCTAAAGGTGTTTACTTCCTTATTAATCGCAGTACAGACAGCGAGGATAAAACAAATCTGCTTTCAAATAATATACTCTCATCAAAGGATTTAAAAATTATAAAAGCACGCTTTAACAGTCTTAAGTCAAACAACAGGTTTGCATCCTACAAGGATATGAGCTTTGGCGAGTATATGACAAACGGTAAATTGATAAATGCTCCGTCAAAATATATGGTTCATCAGGTTGACGCTAAAGATGCGGTAAACGGTTATACTGTAAAACCGACAAAAATATTGACCTCGGGCGTTCTGGAAAAGGAGCTTCCCCTTGACGGCTCACGCACATTAAAGTGTAATAAAGATGGTTTAGCCATAGGCTTGCGCGAGGCTAAGCTTGTATCAAACAGAGAGTGGTCTAAATACGGCGGAGGATACTATTTTACTCCGGGTAAGGAATACAGTCTAATTAATCCGAATTCATCAGACTATGACAGTAAGGCGTCCAAGGATTACTTCCATATACACAAGGAATATGACGCAACCGTTTATGACCTTGAAAGCGATTCAATGAAGAACAATTATATTGTGCTGCAGGCGGCTCTTTACGGAGAATCACATTCTTACTGGCGCGGTGACGAGGCTGCATACTTCTACAACACAAATTATCGAGAGCCTTATTTCATCTTCCCGATAGGATAACGAAAAATTTATAATTAAAATTGCAAAAGGAGAAGTTTGTGAGGACTTCTCCTTTTTGTTTGATATTTTTTACAGCACGAATTTAAAAAAGTTTAGAAATTCAAAAAAGTTCAGATTTTTGTCCCTGTTTTGTCATACTCTGTTTGATATACTCCAAGTAATGAAAGTCAAGGAAACAAACCCAAGACGAGTAAAAAAAAATAAAAACCTTGAAATTTGTCAGTATGTTGTCACAGTCGGTATGATATAGTACAGACAGTGAAGTAAGAAAACAAGTTTCACAAAGCCAAACGGCAAAACAAAAATTTTTTAAATTTAAAGGAGCAATCAAAAATGAAAAACACAAAGAACACAAAGAACAGAGTAATCGCAATCATCACAACAGCAGTAGTTACAGCGTCAATCGCAACAACAGTATGTTTCACCTGCTCGGCGCTGGAAAGTCCAAGCACATCAACACCTGATACAATAGCATTCGCTTCCGAGCATATCGGTTTCATCGACGGAATGCCGAACCCGTTTACGGAGTGCAAGACGATTGAAGAGGCACAGAGGATTTCAGGTATCAAGTTTGCAGTTCCCGAGTATTCACAAAGCACAATTCTTGCTTGCGAGGGAATGATTGAAATTCAGATTGCAAAGGATGAAATTCATACAATCACAATCCGCAAGAGCGCAGCCGAGGGTGACAACACAGGACTCTTCGGAGATTATCAGCTTAAGAAAATCAACATCGGTGACTGCGAGGTAACGCTTAAAACGGAGAACGGCAAAATCTATGCGGCATACTTCACAGGCGAGGACGGCACAATCTCAATCAGCTGTGACGAGGAGTTCAAGCTCAGCGAGGTAAAGGCGATGCTTCAGCAGTTTATTGACGAAGGAACAAAGGCAAAGGAAGATTACACTTCCGCAAGCACAGGAATGCCAAATCCCTTTATCGAATGTAACACTCTTGAAGAGGCTGCAAAAATTGCACAGGTAAACATCAAGCTTCCCGAATATTCACAGTGCACAATTTATGCAGTAAAGAACAGCTTTGTTGAGGTTCAGTATCCGCTTAACGAAACAAGCAATATCACAATCCGCAAGAGCGCAGGAGAAAAGGACATCAGCGGTGTGTATGACGGCAAAGAAATGCAGCTCCATTCAACTGACGGAGTAGATGTGAATGTCAGACTCAAGGACGGCAAATTCATTTCGGCATACTTTACGGGCGACGACGGAACATACTCAATCACCTGTGATGAACCCCTTGAAGCAAATGAAATTATAGCAATCGTAGATAGAATTGTAAGCGTAAATTCATAAACCAAAACAGAATATTATGCCAATCAAAACCACCCGTCCAACGGGTGGTTTGCTCTAGGGCTATAAGCCCATGCTACCGGCCAGCGTCTCAAGACGCTGGCTTTCACTTGGTTCAAGCCTATTGCCTTTGCCTCTTTCGCCACCCCTTAAAGGGTGTTTGTATTACTCGCCACCCTTAAAAGGGTCTTCATATTCTCGTACACTTAATTTATCTAGTGCTATATCATGCTTTTCTTGGTCTTCTATGTATTTCCTTATGGTTGCTTCATTTAGACCTACTGTACTCACATAATATCCTTCTGCCCAAAAGTGCCTATTTCCAAACTTATACTTCAGATTTGCGTGTTTCTCAAACATCATTAACGCACTTTTTCCTTTTAAATATCCCATAAAACTTGACACACTCATCTTCGGTGGTATACTTAAGAGCAAGTGTACATGATCTATCATCATATGCCCCTCTAGTATCTCCACTCCTTTGTACTGACATAACAATCTTATTATGTCTTGCAAACTCTGTCGATACTGTGCTTATATTATTTTTCTTCTATACTTTGGCACAAACACTACATGGTATTTGCACATCCATTTTGTGTGGGATAAACTATTTGTTTTATTTGCCATTAAAATCACCTTTCTTTTTTTACAATAGACTTGAACATTCTTATTGTAATACGATTGGTGATTTTTTTGTATAACTTTTTATGCACACCCGCATAGCGGGTGGTTGTTTGTGCCACGCAAGCGTGGCACTGGGTAAACCCATTAATA
>NZ_NNSR01000020.1 GCF_002834225.1 Ruminococcus bromii
ACAAAGGCGAAATTTCAAAAATAAACATAAATCTCTCATCTTTAAAATGTTAAAACTAATTCAGGCACGAGAAAGAGGCATACCGCACGGTATGCCTCTTGTTTTGATGACTTTGTTTTTACAAAACTTAAAATAAAATACAAGAACTTTTTTGTCTTATGCCTATTATTATCTCAACTAATTCTACAATTTACTTTTCAAATTTGTATGGTTTCCTAACAAAAGAAATATATTCTTTAGAAATCGCACCGTATTTTTGATAGTTGTGTATCGCATCAAACAGACTAATAGAATTAGCTCCACCTGAATAATTCGGATTATCATTCTGTATTGGATCATATTCCCAAAAACAAACAGGACATATTTCATACAAAGAATTGTTCTCTGTATTTAGTGTTTTACAACCACAACAAGGACATTTTCTTTTCAAAAAAAGCACCACACTATTTATATTTTTTAACTTGAGATCTCCAATATCTAATACCCTCTCTTGGTCTAATGCATCATAAGAATAATCGTATGACAAAACGCTATCACTGCCGTATGACTGACTGTACTTGCTGACAAGGTTAGTAGTTGAATTTTCAGCCTTGCCGTTTGCGTACTCATAGTCTGTATTAAATACAAGAGTACCATCACTGCGGACAGTTCTGACCTGTGTAGTTCTACCGAAATCATTATGCTTGAATTGTTACACTGGCATTCCACTTTCATTATAACCATGCATAAATACAAATGCAACACAATCTACTCTTTCGCCACTATTTTCGGGACTTATTGACAAACTTTCTTGCTGATTTTGGAGGTATTGACATTGAATTTCAAACCCCATAATATAGTAAAAAACGGAAAACAGTTAGACATGACACCGTTTTCCGTTTTTTTAAACTAACTAATCAATTCTTCAAAAGTTTCAATAGGCATTAAACATCCACTTATAAATTCTCCGATAAAATTATTCGGATCAGTAAAATACTCTATTGTTTCATTATCAGTCATATTTATAATATTCTCACGCGCCTTTTTTATATAAAGTTTAGAATCTTTTTTATTACTATATTTAGATAGTAATAAAAAATTATTAACATGAAATTCATATAAGGCAATAGATTTTTTTAAAAAAGCTATCATCTCATCTTCTTGTTCTTTGTAGAGCGATTGTAATGCTAACAAATAATCAACCATAGATTTATATTCATTACTTGCTTTTTGAGAATAGGACAGCATTTTATTTATAAATTTTTTTGGTTCACCATTCCAAACTATCGAAAGGTAAAAACCAATTAAACTAATTCTTTTATCATCAAAAATATCCTGTTCATATTGTAACAAACATATTGCTGACTCATAATTTTCTACGGGAGCAAGAGTTTGCAATATAGCTAATCTCAATGCATTCTCAGCATTATTACTAATATTTTGTAACAATTTATCCTGATAATCAAAATAACCTTCATCGTTATCATATGGCTTTATCAAATCAAATTTTTGAAACATCAACATTCTCCCTTACATTTACTATACAAAAAATAGATACTTAAAGCAAACTTATAACAAATATAAATCACTTTAATAATTTTCCAACAACACTTTTTGCCCATCCCACGAAGGCATCCAAACTTAACACTTTACCATCTTTAAAATAAAATCTAATAGTTACCTTTATTCCACGTATGATGGTGTGTATTTCATTTGAGCCATTTTGTGCTTTGACAATTTTAGAACTCATAATTCTAAACACTTTATTAAAAATGGACCTTTGTGAAGTTCCTAATTTCATTATTCCACCCTTAATGTGTTTTTTAGAAAAAATGTGTCTCGCATATTTAGCAAAAAGTTGATTTGCTATTTGACCAGACGAACCACCCATACCTAAAAACCATAAAACTATTCTAGGCATTCGTCGCATAACTGATGGGTGTGACAATAAAAATTTTGTAATTATTTTTAGCATAGCAGTTCCAGCAAACCAACCAATAACTGCTCCACCAATGGTAACTCCCGCTCTTATAGCCCAGTATTTCCATCCACTTTTATATCCTAATTTTTTAGCAACATAATCACCTAAAAACCATCCTGCAATACCGCCTATTGCTGCCATTGCCCATTGTAAAGGAGTTCCAAATTTTCCTGTTTTATCCACATGAATAATCGGATTATTTTCACAATAAGCAAACATATTAGTGCTTAATGTAGTGTCTGTACCAGTATCGCAATATATATCCGCATTCAAAAATCTGCCTGTGAATGGATCATAGTAGCGGCTTTGGAGATAATAGAGTGAAGTTTCGGTATCATAAACATAGCCACGGTAACGAATTGGGTTCAGTTCACGGACTGTCGTGTCACCTTTGGTATCTTTTATGTTACCCCAAGAGTCATAAACATAGCTTGCAACTTCTGTACCTGCGAGGTCAATAATTCTGATTACATCACCCTGCAAGTTCTTCACATAAAAGTACATTGTACCGTTATATGAGAATGATGTTGCACTTCCGTCACTGTCGTAGTAGAACAACAGAGTATCATTACCCTTTACAAGGGCAATAAGGTTTTTGTTGCTGTCGTAGTAATAGTTGGTCTTAACTCCGTCAACGGTTTTCTGTGTTCTCATACCGTTTGAGTCATAACTCATTTGAATAGAACTATCGGAAGTGTTGATTTTCTTGAGAATTCTTCCGTTCTCCCATTCAAAACTCATTCCGTCACGGTATGAAAGCGGATTGCCGTTTGCATCGTAGGTAATATTGTCACCATTGATTTTTGTCAGTTTGTCTTTCCAGCTTGTATCGGTGTACTCATATGTATTACCATGCTGTGTTCCTGTAGGATAACCGTAGTTTGGATCAAGAACCTGTTCATATTTATTTTGCAGGTTTCCTGCTCCGTCATAAGAATAGTTAATGTAGAACTTATTTACATAATCATATTCTTCTTTAAGCTCGTTAAGACTGTCATAA
>NZ_NNSR01000021.1 GCF_002834225.1 Ruminococcus bromii
TTTAAGGTTTACCGTCTGAAATACAGTCGCAATGCGTTGCACATAAATGTGCTTCCTTTTGCTCCTTATTTCAGACAGCGCTTTGCTCCCTCTTTCCGCCACCGGCGGCAGTCGCAAGGCTACACCTTCGAGCCCCTTGTTCGTCAAAAAATTATGTAAAATAAAAAAATCAGTACATCAACTGTACTGATTTAATGGAGCGGATGACGGGGATTGTTTGATGCGAAAATTTCTGCCTCGCCAACTGCTTGCGGTGCGTAACCCTAACCCTCATCAACGCTCTTAATTTTAAGGTTTACCGTCTGAAATACAGTCGCAATGCGTTGCACATAAATATGCTTCCTTTTGTTCCTTATTTCAGACGTCGCTTTGCTCCCTCTTTCCGCCACTGGCGGCGGTCGCAAGGCTACACCTTCGAGCCCCTTGGTTGGCAAAAAAATCTGTAAAATAAAAAAAACAGTACACCAAATGTACTGATTTTATGGAGCGGATGACGGGGATTGTTTGATGCGAAAAGTTCTACCTCGCCAACTGCTTGCGGTGCGTAACCCTAACTCTCATCAACGCTCTCCCT
>NZ_NNSR01000022.1 GCF_002834225.1 Ruminococcus bromii
TGCAACACTCACAAATGGTGATACAAGCATAAGCTATGGCTATGACAGTGACAGTGTTCGTACAACTAAACGGAGTAAAATACACATATGCTTATCTTAACGGTCAGTTATTGTATGAAACCCGTGGTGATGCAAAGTTCTATTATTCATACGATGCAAACGGAATTTTGTATAATGTCAGATACACCTTGACTGACGGCGGTACCGAATATTCGTATTATTACACCCACAATTCCCGTGGCGATATTGTCGGAATTTATAACGGAGTGGGTGAACTCAAAGCGCACTATGAATATGACGCTTGGGGTAATGTGATTTCTATAACCGATAATAACGGAAATGCAATCACAAACCCGAACCATATCGGTAATTTGAATCCGTTCCGTTACAGAGGTTATTATCAGGACACAGAAACAGGTCTTTACTACCTTATGAGCCGTTACTACGACCCAATAACCCACCGCTTTATAAATGCCGACGGTTATTTCCAATCAGGAACCTCTATTTTGGATGCTAATACATTTGCTTATTGTGGTAATAATCCAGTTCTCAATGTTGATCCATTAGGCGCCTGCAAAGTTCCTAATTACACATCGGCAGGGACATACATTGGACATACTTGGAAGATTAAAGAATCAGTTCCGGGTGTCCCGGGTTTTTGTAATGTTTGTAAGGGTTACGGATCAAATGCTCCCTCGAATACCTCACACAGTTTCGTTATTAGTTCTTATACGACACCTTCTACAAAAAAACAAGACTACAACACTTGGAATAAGGTGGCAGATTCTTTTGGAGCTATATTTTGTAGTTTAGAAGT
>NZ_NNSR01000023.1 GCF_002834225.1 Ruminococcus bromii
TGGTGGAGATAAGCGGGATCGAACCGCTGACCCCCTGCTTGCAAAGCAGGTGCTCTCCCAGCTGAGCTATACCCCCGTATATCTCGGGCAGGACCCTGAAAATTAAACAACGAGTTTTGAAAAGAAATCTTTCGTAATGCTGACCTTGGAATTTAAACCAGCTTGTTTCATCTGATTTGGTCTCCATAGAAAGGAGGTGATCCAGCCGCACCTTCCGATACGGCTACCTTGTTACGACTTCACCCCAGTCGCCAATCCTACCTTCGGCAGCGTCCTCACGAGGTTGGACTACTGACTTCGGGTATTACCGGCTCCCATGGTGTGACGGGCGGTGTGTACAAGGCCCGGGAACGTATTCACCGCGGCATTCTGATCCGCGATTACTAGCAATTCCATCTTCATGCAGGCGGGTTGCAGCCTGCAATCTGAACTGAGAATGTTTTTAGGGGTTTGCTCCACATCACTGTCTTGCTTCCCTCTGTTAACATCCATTGTAGTACGTGTGTAGCCCAGGTCATAAGGGGCATGATGATTTGACGTCGTCCCCACCTTCCTCCGTTTTGTCAACGGCAGTCCTATTAGAGTGCTCTTGCGTAGCAACTAATAGCAAGGGTTGCGCTCGTTGCGGGACTTAACCCAACATCTCACGACACGAGCTGACGACAACCATGCACCACCTGTCTCAACTTTCCCCGAAGGGCACCTAATGTATCTCTACTTCGTTAGTTGGATGTCAAGACCTGGTAAGGTTCTTCGCGTTGCTTCGAATTAAACCACATACTCCACTGCTTGTGCGGGCCCCCGTCAATTCCTTTGAGTTTCAACCTTGCGGCCGTACTCCCCAGGTGGATTACTTATTGTGTTAACTCCGGCACGGAAGGGGTCAGACCCCCCACACCTAGTAATCATCGTTTACAGCGTGGACTACCAGGGTATCTAATCCTGTTTGCTACCCACGCTTTCGTGCCTCAGCGTCAGTTAAAGCCCAGCAGGCCGCCTTCGCCACTGGTGTTCCTCCCCATCTCTACGCATTTCACCGCTACACGGGGAATTCCGCCTGCCTCTACTTCACTCAAGCTCTACAGTTTCAAATGCAGTTTATGGGTTGAGCCCATAGATTTCACATCTGACTTGCAAAGCCGCCTACGCACCCTTTACACCCAGTAAATCCGGACAACGCTTGCTCCCTACGTATTACCGCGGCTGCTGGCACGTAGTTAGCCGGAGCTTATTCATTAAGTACCGTCATTTTTCGTCCTTAATAAAAGAAGTTTACAATCCGAAAACCTTCATCCTTCACGCGGCGTTGCTGCGTCAGGGTTGCCCCCATTGCGCAATATCCCCCACTGCTGCCTCCCGTAGGAGTCTGGGCCGTGTCTCAGTCCCAATGTGGCCGTTCAACCTCTCAGTCCGGCTACCGATCGCGGTCTTGGTGAGCCGTTACCTCACCAACTAACTAATCGGACGCGAGTCCATCTTCAAGCGATAAAATCTTTGATATCAGAACCATGTGGTTCCGATATGTCATGCGGTATTAGCATTCTTTTCAGAATGTTATCCCCCTCTTGAAGGCAGGTTACTCACGCGTTACTCACCCGTCCGCCACTAAACTAAATCAAATTCATTCCGAAGAAATCTTTCAAAACAGTTCCGTTCGACTTGCATGTGTTAGGCACGCCGCCAGCGTTCGTCCTGAGCCAGGATCAAACTCTCTAAAATTTGTATCTCAACAGCCTTTCAGCTGTTCAAATCAATTTCAGAGCTTTAATCGCTCATTGACGAATATGTCACTGACTATATCCGTAATTCCTGATGCTTTTTAGTGTACATCTCACTGTAATTCTTTGAGCTTTCCTCAAAGTCATTACGGGTTTCTTTACTATATCTCGTTGTTCAATTTTCAAGGTCCTATGTTCACTTTGCACAAGAAAAACTTGATTCTCTCTTTTGTTTTAAGAGGATTTGTTGTTTTCCTTCGCGGAACATTCTCTATTATATACCTTTTTCAAGAAAAGTCAACCCCTTTTTCCAAAAAAAATCAATTTTTTTCAAAAAACTTTTTGCCTTGTGGATTTTCAAACAAAATTCTTCCTTTTACCACAATATGTTGTGCGAACTGAAAATATATGATACTACGCTTCAAAAAAATCTATTGTATTTTCTCTTTCAATAATATAAAATAAAAGTACAAATTAACATTTCGGAGGAAATTTTATGAATTACCAAAACACATACTATCCTTTTCATCAGAACATTCGGATACTTAAAGGATTTTTTGCAAAACCGCTTACATTGATATGCGGAATCGTGTCGGGCATTGCTGCCTTGTTCGAAACGGTTAAGTTCAACTCCGGCTCGGGCGGTACAAATATTTCTGTATCCGCAGGTGCCGGAAGCTCTCTTTCTATTCTCCTGTGTATTGCACTGATTTTTCTTTTTGTTAAATCCCGTTCAAACGATCCGATGCCGTTCGGCGGTATGGTAACGCTCATAAAGGTATATGCTGTTATCGGAATTGTTGCAGCAAGCATTGCTGTGCTTGCATTGACAGGGTTTACCGTTTCCATCGGACTTTTTGTGCAAAACGCTTTCAGATACTTTATACCGTTTTTAATAATTATTGCCCCTATTATTCTGGTAACGCTTCTTCACTCTGTTGCTCTGCTTATGTGGTCCGGCTCAATCAAAAAAGGCGCTACAACGGTTTATCTTTCCGACAGAGGTTCTGTTCTTCTTGGTGTAACTTCAATTCTTCTTGCAGTTATGAGTATTGCAACAACGGTTGCTATGGCTGTATTTATAAATTCGTACGGTCAAGAGATTTCAGAGCTTCTTCGCAGCCTTGCTGACGAGTACCCGAGCTTTCACTACAATAATGCGTTTGAAGGCAATGCAGTCATTAAGTCGATGTTCGTTTCCGCTGCCACAGTTATTACGATAATCAATTCGGTTCTGTCTGCTGTTTTTTACGGACTGTTCGCTGCTCTTGCAATTTCCTATCATATGTATATTAAGAAATACACAATGGGTATAAATCTCGGTGCAGCTCAGGCTTATGAGCCTACAGCAGAGCAAAGCAATATTCCTGTGCCGCCTGTTGCCCCTGTAACAAATGAAATGCCGACAAACAACAGTCAGCCTGTTCAGCAGCCGATTGATTTTCAACCGAAGAGCGTTGATTTCGGTTCAATGGAAACACATTCCGACAACATACCGAAAGCTGCTCAGTTTGAAAATCCGTACACACAGGCTGTTGCCGACGATGCAAGCGAAACTCCCGACGCGGTCATCTGTCCGAATTGCCATACAAAATGCGGTTCCGGTATGAAATTCTGCGGCAACTGCGGAACAAGGCTCAGATAAAATCGCTATACATATTATATAGAAAAATAAGTGGCTGTGAAGAACTGAAGTTTAAGACTTCGTTCTTCACAGCCATTCTGTCGTTTTGCCGTAAATTAAAATTGAAATCGGCAAATTACATAATCGAGTTGATAAGACCGCCTTTTTTGATAATGTTCTGAATGAACTCGGGGAACGGCTCAGCCTGATATGTTTTGCCTGTTGTTTCGTTGGTGATGACGCCTGTGTCAAAGTTTACGGAAACCGTGTCGCCCTCTTTGATATCCTTTGCAGCCTCATCACATTCAAGAATCGGAAGACCGATGTTGATTGAGTTACGATAGAAAATTCTTGCAAAGGTTGATGCGATTACACATGAAATTCCGCTTGCCTTGATTGCGATTGGCGCGTGTTCACGGGAAGAACCGCAACCAAAGTTCTTTTCGGCAACCATAATGTCGCCCTCTTTAACCTTATTTACGAAATCTGCGTCAATGTCCTCCATGCAGTGAGCCGCAAGCTCCTTGTGAGATGCGGTGTTAAGGTAGCGAGCAGGGATAATTACATCGGTATCCACATTGTCGCCGAACTTGTGTACAGTACCTTTTGCGTTCATTGTTTGTTACCTGCCTTTCTTATACCTTTTCGGGGTCAATGATGTAGCCTGCGACAGCACTTGCGGCGGCAACAGCCGGACTTGCAAGATAAACTTCGCTGTCAACATGACCCATTCTGCCGACAAAGTTACGGTTGGTTGTTGAAATTGCTCTTTCGCCTGCGGCAAGAATACCCATATGACCGCCAAGACACGGACCGCAGGTCGGTGTTGAAACAACTGCGCCTGCCTCAATGAAGATATCAAAAAGGCCTTCGTGCATAGCGTCAAGCCAAATCTGCTGTGTGCCGGGGAAGATGATGCAACGAACATTCTTTGCAATCTTCTTGCCCTTGAGAATGTTTGCGGCGGCACGCAGGTCTGAAATTCTGCCGTTTGTGCATGAACCGATTACGCACTGGTCAATCTTAACTTCTTTTTCGCCGATTTCATCAACTGTTCTTGTATTTTCAGGAAGATGCGGAAATGCAACTGTGGGACGGAGAGTTGAAAGGTCGATTGTGTACTCCTCGTCATAAACAGCGTCCTCGTCTGCCGTGTATTCGACAGGAGCACCCTGATATCTGCCGTTGCAGTATTCACGGGTGATGTCGTCAACAGGGAAAATACCGTTCTTTGCGCCTGCCTCAATTGCCATGTTTGCAATGCAAAGTCTGTCGTCAATGTTGAGGTATTTAAGACCTTCGCCTGTAAATTCCATTGACTTGTAAAGTGCGCCGTCAACACCGATTTTGCCGATGATGTGGAGAATAACATCCTTACCGCTTACAAAACCCTGTGGCTTGCCTACGATGTTGAATTTGATAGCTGACGGAACCTTGAACCAAGCCTTACCGCTGATCATGCCGGCAGCCATATCCGTTGAGCCGACGCCTGTTGAGAATGCGCCGAGTGCGCCGTATGTGCAGGTGTGTGAGTCAGCACCGATGCAGAGACAACCCGGTCCTACAAGTCCCTGTTCGGGGAGAAGTGCGTGTTCAATGCCCATCTGACCTACATCTCTGTAGTTTTTGATATCATATTTGTCTGCAAATGTGCGAACCTGTTTAACCTGTGTGGCTGCCTTAATATCTTTATTAGGTGTAAAGTGGTCCATAATCATTGCGATTTTTGTGTTGTCAAATACTGAGGTAGCACCGTTTTCCTCAAAAACATTGATGGCTACGGGAGATGTTACATCGTTACCGAGAACCATATCAAGCTTTGCCTCAATAAGCTGACCTGCCTTGACTTCGCTGAGTCCTGCGTGAGCCGCAAGAATCTTCTGTGACATAGTCATACCCATAATAAATCACTCCTTTTCTTTAAGTTAATTATTGCATACACCTTGCAAAAAGATTGTAAACTATGTTACAATTAAGGAAATTATTACCGATAGACGGGGGTAAGTTATGGAACAAAGGGTAAATGCTTACGGACACACAAACAGTGCTGTTCACGAAAATATGCAGTCGCTGATTGAGCAGTCGGGAAGCGTGAGAAAATACGCAAAAGATGAGATAATCTATCTTCAGGGCGACACGGCGCAAAGCTTTTGCTACATTAAAAAAGGCAGTGTAAAGGTGTATATGAACTCCGTTGACGGCAACGAAAAAACTCTCAACACGGCAAGACGCGGCGAGATTATCGGCGAGGGTGCTTTCTTTGACAAAAAGCCGAGGGTCAGCTCCGCAAAGGCGGTTACAGGCACAGAGGTTATAATGATTGACAAAAAGCGATTGACCGACATTATCGCACAGCACCCGACGCTTGCGTTTGAATTGCTTGAAATTCTTGCCAACAGAATAAGACTTTTGTCGTCACAGCTTGACTCGATGACCTTTATGCAGGCGGACGCACGCATTGCCGGACTGTTGCTTGAAAGCGAACATAACGGTTCTGTTGCAATTACACATGAAGAAATTGCCAACACGGTAGGTGTATCAAGGGTTACGGTCAGCAAAGCCTTGAGCAGATTTGCAAAGGCAGGGTGCATTTCTACCGAATATCGAAGAATACTTATAAAGAGCAGAGAACTGTTAAAAAAAATTGTGCAGGGAGATTGATTATTTATTTACAAAACGAATTAAATAGGTTAGAATGTTGATAGAATCTGTTGCGGATTTTACATATATATGTAAGGGGGAGTATTTATGAAAAAAATAATGCCGATTTTGGCAATGCTGATAATAGTTCCGTTTGTATTGTGTTCGTGCTTTGCAAAACAGGTAGAGAGTATGTCACTCAGTTACGAAGAGCTTGAGCTTCATGTGGGAGATACAAAACATATTTCTGTTACAATCAAGCCCGACGGGGCGGATGCCGGCACAATCAATTGGTCAACATCAGACAGCAAAATTGTAACCGTTGACGACGGAACGGTTACAGGCAAGGCAAAAGGAACGGCAGTTGTAACCGCAGAGAGTGAAAGCGGTCTTAAAAGGGTGTGTAATGTGACAATCCTTGACAAAGAGATTGAAGGCATTACCGTAAGCGAAAGTTCAACCTCCGTTAAAAAGGGCAGCAAAATTCAGCTTGAGGCAAAGGTGAAGCCTGTTGATGCGCCGTCGGACAACATTGTGTGGTCTTCGTCAGACCCTGAAACCGCAAGTGTTGACAACAACGGAATGGTACTCGGCGAAAATGAGGGCGTTGCAATAATCACTTGCGAAACGGAAAACGGAAAGAAGGCTACATGCACGGTTACCGTTAAAGATACAGAAAAGAAAACCACCGTGCCTTCAACGGAAGCTCCGACGCAGGCGGTAAAGCAGGAAAGCCGTGACCGTTATCCCACAGCCCGTTATTACAACTATGACAACGATTTTATTTTGCCTGATTCATCAATCAGAAAGCTGAACGCCAACGAGGTTATGGGACTTGGTTCAGAGCTTGCTCAGGATGCAATCAACGAAATCTATGCCCGTCACGGATATGTTTTTAAAACAAAATCAATTCAGAAATACTATGAGAGCCAAAGCTGGTATCATGAAAACTATTATTTCAGCGAAAGCGACCTTTCGGAGATTGAGACATATAATATAGGCTTGCTCCGCAAATACAACTGATAAGGGATAATATTATGAAGCTTGAAATGAATCTTAAAATTGAAAAGCCGAGATATTTTACCGTATCCGACATAACCTATGCACAGGTTGACGCATGGTTCGGACACACCACAAGAGACTTGAAACTCGACTTGATTTATCCAAAATTAAAAAACAAAAAATCCCCGTGTATTGTGTGGTTTTGCGGTGGCGGTTGGATAAGACTGGATAAATCTGCCCATTTTGCTTATCTTGCAAAGTTGGCACTCGAGGGCTTTGCAGTTGCAAGTGTTGAATATCGCACAAGCAATGAAGGGGCATATCCGATGCCGTTGGAGGATGTAAAAGCGGCTATTCGCTACATCAAGGCTCACGCAGACCGTTATAATATAGATGAAAACAAAATCGGTGTTGCAGGCGAATCCGCAGGAGGCTATCTTGCTGCCATGTGCGCTTTAGATAATGATAAGGCTCTTGATGTCGGAAATTATCTTGACTGTTCAAGCGAGGTACAGGCTTGCTGTGCCTTTTATCCGCCGACTGATGTTTCGGCATTTCCATATGAATCGCCGTTAACTTCGGCGGCAAGTATGGAGTCGCTCATGCTCGGAATGAATGTTGCACTCAATAAGGAAAAGGCAATGAAGTGTTGTCCCGTTTCGTATGTAACCCCGTCAGCACCGCCGTTTATGATTTTTCACGGAACAGACGATTCCACCGTTCCTTTTTCGCAAAGTGCCGAATTGCACGATTTGCTTGAGAAAAACGGTTGCGATGTCACATTGGTTGCAATTAACGGAGCGGAACACGCCGACATATTTTTTGCACAGGAAAAGCTGTGGGATATGGTGGCGAAATTTTTCAATGATAAACTTTATCAATAAGAAACGGCTGTATGCCGTATGCAAAAAGGCTCAGAACCTGTACAAAGTTCTGAGCCTTTAAAATTTTATCTGTTGAGAAGCTTCTTTTTATACTGCGCCGGTGTACGTCCGTATACCTTCTTGCACTGTGTAATGAACGACTTTACATTTGCAAAACCGTTTTCAAGTGCAGCGGCAGAAACGGTTGAATTTTTGTCAAGCATATCGTTGATTGCATTTTCAAGACGAAGGTTTGCAAGATATTCCGAAAAACTGACTCTGGTGATGCTTTTGAAATACTTTGAAAAATATGACGGTGAAAGATTGACTACCGATGAAATCTCGTTAAGCGGAATCTCTCGCTTGTAGTTTTCATTTATATATGCGATTGCTGTCTTAGCATACGAAAAATCCCTGCGCGGGATAATCGGATTGTTGCTTGCTCTCTTAAAGCAGGTGCAATGCTTCAAAAGCAGGTAATAAATCTTGTTGACATGGGCAATCTGAAGCAGAGTGCTGTACTCGTCATTTTTGTTTGTATCCGCAATTTCATCAAGAACATCTATAAGCTCCTGCTTTGTTTCGGGAGATATCGAAACATCGAATATAATGCTGTCAATCGACTTGCAAAACATTCGCATATATTCAAACGAAAGCTGAATACATACAAGACGCACTCTTGTTCCTGCCACAGGGCGAACAAGGTGAACATCTTCGCTGTTGAAGAGGATAAAATCCCCCTCGTTTACAATGGTTGTTTCACCGTTTCTCGGACATTCCGCCTGACCTTCGATAACATAAACAAGCTCAGGCTCTCTGTGCCAATGCAGCTCGGTTTTATGTGTTTCCGAAGAAAGGTTAAGATACATGACCTTGGCAGGTGTGTTTTGGTCATAATTTATTATTTCGTACTTATAATTCAATATGTTTCACTCCGAATTTCCTGTTGTCAAAAATGTGAAATTGTTGTATAATAACATAATTATAACGCGAAGATGTTCGAAAATCTATATAAATATGTTATGCAATTATGGACAAATGTTGTATTTGAGGTGGTTTTGTGAAAAAAAGCGACAATTATAAGGCACTGTCAAATATATGCGTTTCAAGCGGTAGGCGATTTTCAAAGGACAGCTTTGAAATTGAGCCTGCAATGCGCGAAACCTATGTGATAATCCTTGTGACGGCAGGCAAGGGAATTTTTATTATTGACGGTGTAAAATATCCTGTGAAAAGAGGAAATTCCGTAATGCTTTTTCCGTTTACAAGCGTAAAAATCGTTGCTTATCCGAACAATATTTTTGAGTACAAATGGGTTGAAATTACGGGATTTGAAATAGCCGTAATGATAAGCCGCACCAATTTTTCAAAAAACCGTCCCATTGCTCCCGAACTGCCTGTTGATAATTTTCTTCAATATTTTGATGTCAGCGATTCATCAAGCGAAACTGCCTATTCGATCTGCCGAACCAACGGCAAGGTGCTGATATTACTGTCGTACTATCTGCAGTATTATCCGAGCCGAAAATCAACCGAAACAAATTATGTTATGCAGGCAAGAGATTATATAGACAGAAAATTTCGTGAAACAGACTGCACCGTAAAAAGCGTTGCCGAAAAAATTCAGATTGACCGCACCTATCTTTACCGCCTTTTTAAGGAAGAAACAGGCACATCGGTAATCGGGTACATAAATCAATGCCGAATAAGAAGAGCCTGCACTATGCTCAGCAGCACTACGGCTCAGGTTAAAGATGTCGCTCTGTCAGTGGGATTTTCCGACCAGCTATACTTTTCAAAGGTGTTCAAAAAAATCAACGGCATTACCCCTACAGAATACCGTAAAAAGCATTTAAGCGATAATGTTGATTGAACAAGAAGCTTTTTGCCGATTGCGGCAAAATATATGTGTAATAATTTTTTGTGTATCATATATGGTATGCGTTATCTTTAAAGAAAGTGGGGGCGTTTATGTTCTCGCTTTCTTTGCGTTATGAGTATTAAAAATGCCTGTTTTGCCTGCTGTTTTTCTCTATGCAAATACAGTTACAAAACGGTTACAAAGTGGTAACGAAACGGTAAAAGTGAATTTCTTGCAAATTGCATATAAATTTGCAGGATAATTCCCGTGAAGAAACAAGGTTATATTGCAAATACAGAAAATAAAGGCGAAAATATCGTGAAGTTGCACAAAATTTCTCTTACTATACAGTTTGACATTCACAAAACACAGTTTTATAATGTGTGCCTGTAAAGAGCAGGTCGGCTCTTTAGTGAAGGTTTATGAATAAAATATGCAATTTTCATGCAAAATCAACCTAAGAAAATTGCAAGTCAGGAGAAATTTATTATGCAGAAAAAGAAAGAAAACTTTCGTCCCCTGCGTTCTGTAACGACTTTTGCACTTGCAGCTGCAATTATTACAGGCTCAATTTATTCGGTGGCTGCTGCCGCTGATTTTAGTGCAGACGCAAAGCAGGCTGTAACATCGGAAGGTGTGGAGCTTGCGAACGGCGACATTATTTATGCAGGACTTGATGAAACAGGTTTTACAAGCAGAATGCTCAAGGCTGTTGAAATCAAAATTGACTGCAACGGCAAACGCCGCAATGTAAGTCTTGCAAAAGGCACAGTTGCCGATGTGCTTGAGAGAACAGGAATCAAGCCTGCGCATGACGAAGTGGTTGAGCCTGCGCTTTCAACACCGATTGCAAAGAATCTTACTGTTAAGATTTACAAGGGCAAAAAGCTTTCGGTTACTGCCGATGGCAGAACGGACAGCGTATATGCTCCAAACGGCAATGTTTGTGCTGTTCTTGCCGAGCTCGGCTACACGCTTTCTGATGATGACATTCTTAATGTTGACAGAAACAGCAGCATTGAAGATGCCGACAAAATTGTTATCAAACGCGTGATTTACAAGAATGAAACCAAAACTCAATCGGTTGACTTTAAAACAGTCAAAAAAAATTCAAAGGATGTTGACCTTGGCAAAACAAAGGTTCAGACCGAGGGCAAAAAGGGTGAGGCTCTTGTAACGGAAAAATGCAAATATATTGACGGCAAAAAGGTGTCATCCGAAACGGTCGATAAAAAAATCACAAAAAAACCTGTTGACAGGGTTGTGCTTATGGGAACAAAAGGTTCTAATGTCAGCAATCCGGCAGGCACATTTACTGATAATAACGGCAACACGGTTGCTTACTCCTCTGTTGTAACAGGCTCAGGGACGGCATATACCGCTCCTGCGGGTTCACTTACAGCCACAGGTGTAACAGCATATCACGGCGGTGTTGCGGTAAACCCGAACATTATACCGTACGGTTCAAAGCTTTACATTGTTTCAACAGACGGCAGCTTTGTTTACGGCTACGCAACAGCCGTTGACACAGGCGGTGCGCTTATGGCAGGAACTGCAATTGTTGACTGCTTCTACAACACATATAATGAATGCGTCAACTTTGGCAGACGAAATGTCAATGTGTATATAGTAGGTTAATTTTTGACTTGTGCAGACATTTTCGTGAAAAAGGTTTGCAACGTACATTTATAAATACCTCAAAAGGTACATAACCGTCATTGCTTTCGGTTATGTGCCTTCCTGTTTTTGTTAGGCTGTTTCTTCACAGTCCCTATTGTTTTTGATTTATATATTGATTTATCGGAAAATATGCGGTATAATATACTGTACTTATGACAGAACGAAAGAATGAACCGAAAGGAAAAATATTATGAAGAGAATTCTTACAGCAATTTTATGTGCAGGTATTCTTGCGGTTACTGCAGCAGGCTGCAGCTATAATGACGCACTTTATAAAGACAGTAACAGTTCTTCGCAGAATGGCGAGGACAGCACTCAGCCAACGACATCATCGGTCAGCGACCAAAAGTACAGCGATAACCTTGACGGTCTTGTTGATTATTTTGTTGCAAAGCAGTACATTGACAATAAGGATAACAGCATTAAGATGGACGCGTCTGCTATCGGCGCTGCAGAGGGCAAAAAGTTTGCCGCTAAGTATTCGGGTACTAATATCATAATTGAACTTTACCGTTACGATACAAAAGCTACTAACGATACTGCTAATAAGATTCTCAACTCTGTTAAGGCTGACGGTACATTCAGTATCTACGGACTTCCGAGCGTTACAGCCTACCTTTCTGACAACGGGAACTATCTTATGATTTATACTGACGCTTCAATTGATAAGACAAATCCCGATAAAACAAAGGATAACTACAAGCACCGCGATCAGGTTATCAAGGATTTCAAGGCTTTTAAAAAGTAATGTTATATATGTAAATAATTTGTGACACAGTATAGTTAGGGCTGTCGCAGAATGGAAAAATTCTGTGACAGCCCTTTTTCGTTGCAAAACAATGAAAGCTGATTTTACAACCGTTTTGATTGACGGAGCGGAGATTATACGGTCAAAAAAGCAATTCATACGCTTCATTGCTTTTTGACCGGTATGAAATTCCGCAAAAAGCCTGCGCTTCTGCCCTTTAGACAGAACCAGCCTACGGTGTCAAAAACTATTGCACCCGCAAAATTCACGAGCAGGTCTTTCATTGTGTCAATCAAGCCGATGTCAAGATAACCGTTGACGCCGAGATTTTCACCGTTTACAACGGTTGAAGTTATATCTCTGATGTGCATTATCACATTCGGCTTGCCTGAAATCAAGCCCGAATGTATCACCGTAACCACGGTGTCCTTTTGCATATCTTTTCCGAAAAGCATATCCGCACCAAACTCAAAAAACTCCCACACAACACCGACTGTCATTGAAAAGCAGAACGAAAACAGGCATACAAACATAGGCGAAAGGCTCAATTTCACCCGCTCACTTCTGTTGAGAATATCAGTCAAGCCGAATCCGACGCCTGCACAGATAAACCCGTTCACGGCATGAAGAATCGAATCCCATATCGGGATTTTCTCGTAGAACGCACCGAGTTCGCCCATAACATTTGCCGCAAATACAAACAGTACAACGATTATTTCAAGCACACTCGGCAAAGCCACCGACAATTTTCTGTCAACAAACAACGGCAGAGTCAACAGACCGAGCGTCAGCGCACAGGTCATGACATTTTCCCATTTACCGTTTAATATGCCGGAGATAATCAATAACGCGAGTATGAGCCGTATCACTATATAAACACCTGCCTTGACCTTGTGCTGTCGCATTTCACGCACATTCAGCCACCGTGCAAGCCTTTGAAAAAAGCCTTTAAGTCGTTTTTTCATAATATCCCCCGATTTTTACACTTATTTTTCCCTTTTTAATAATATAAACCCCTGTAAAATTGTATTAGTTTTTTCTTCCTGATATTACCGCAATTCTGCGATGACTCATAAGCATTGATATTAAATTACTTTTTCTCTGACTTCTCTGACGATTCGGATTTTTCGGCATTTTTTTCAGCCTCAAGCTTTTTCTTGAGTTCCTCTTTGCCGACAGCAAGCATCAGCTTGATACGGTTCTCCTGATTTACTTTCGGCGCACCCGGATCATAGTCGATGGTAACGATATTGGCATTCGGTCTGATTTCTTTAATTTTTCTGATTGCGCCCTTGCCGTTGATATGATTTGGCAGACATCCGAAGGGCTGTGTGCATACGATATTCTCATAGCCTGTATCGGCAAGCTCAATCATCTCGGCTGTAAGAAGCCAGCCCTCGCCCATCTTACTGCCGTAGCCGATAACACCTTTTACAAGCTCCTTTGTGTGAGCGTATCTGTGTGGCGGAACAAAGCTGTACTTTTCAGCGGCATCAACCATAAGTCCCTCAAGCTTTGTGAGGTAATTAAGAAGCATCGAACAGAATTTGTATTTAACTCTGCTTCCTCCGAACATCTTATAATCCTCAATACGGTTATCAACCTTAAATGATGCAAAACCCATAAGACCGGGTACGCAAACCTCGCAATCCTGTTCTGCAAGAAAGTCCTCAAGGCCGTTGTTAGCCATTTTTGAATATTTTACATAAATCTCACCAACTATGCCGACTTTAACCTTCGGCACTTTGTTAAGCTCAATTTTTGTGAATGACTTTGTAATTTTATCAAGGGTTTCGTCAATTTCTTCAAGCGTGTAGCCCTTGCCCTGAATGAGCATATCGGAAATCTTATCCGTCCACTCATCTACAAGAGCCATACTCTCGCCCTTGTTCACCTCATAGGGCTTTGTCTGGTTTGAAAGCAACATTAACTGGTCGCCGTACACAAGACCGCCGACAAATCTGCGGATAAGCGGAAGTGTGAGTGAAAAGCCGCTGTTGTGTTCCATACCGAACGAAAGCGAAATTACGGGAACAAACTCAAAGCCTGCCTTTTTGAGAGCCTTTCTCAAAAGGAAAATGTAGTTAGAGGCACGACATCCGCCGCCCGTCTGAGTAATCATCAGGGCAACCTTGTGAACATCATACTTTCCGCTCTGCAAAGCATTGATGAACTGACCGATAACCAGCAAAGCCGGATAACAGGTGTCGTTGTGAACATATTTAAGACCTGTCTGTGCAATCTCCGGACCTGTTGTGTTGAGCAAATCAGACTTATAGCCATAGTAGTTGAACACCTTTTCAAGTATTTTAAAATGAATAGGCGCCATATTGGGCATAAGGATTGTATATTCCTTTTTCATCTGCTTTGTAAACAGCAAACGACCTGTTTTTTTGTCATACTTCAACTCTGCCATAACAGAATTTCCTTTCATCAATCGTTTTCAAGTGCAGCAAGCAAACTGCGGATTCGGATTTTAACTGCTCCGAGGTTCGTAATTTCATCTATCTTAATCTGAGTGTAAATCTTATTTTTGCTTTCAAGAATTTCTCTTACCTCATCGGTTGTAATCGCATCAACACCGCAGCCGAAGGATACAAGCTGAACAAGCTCCATGTCCTTTCTTGTTGTAACATATTTTGCCGCCGCATAAAGTCTCGCGTGGTATGTCCACTGGTTGAGAACATGAGTCCGGAAATGTTCAACTCTCGGGGAAATAACATCCTCGCTGACGATTGCAACATCAAAGCCTGAGATAAGTCTGTCGATTCCGTGGTTAATTTCGGGATCAATATGATATGGTCTGCCTGCAAGAACAAAAATCTTTTTGCCCTCTTTTTCAGCCTTGGCAATAATCTCATTGCCCTTGTCAATAACCTTTTTTCTGTAATTTTCCTGCTCCTGATATGCAAGCTTTGCCGCATTTCTGATTTCATTGAGAGTAATGTCGGGAAAATGGAAAGAAAGCCTTTCGTAAGCCTTTTTCGGAAAATCATTCGGGCGGTGAATACCAAAATATTCCTTGATAAAATGCACCTTGCGAATGTCCTTCATATTGTTCTTTATAACCTCGGGATAATAGGCTACAACAGGACAGTTGTAATGATTGTCACCGAGATGCTCGTCAAAGTTATAGGAAAGACACGGGTAGAAAATTGTTTCTGCACCCATATCAATAAGAGTCTGAATATGTCCATGAACAAGCTTTGCAGGGAAACAAACAGTATCGCTCGGAATTGTCTGCTGACCTCTCTGATAAAGCTTTCTTGTCGAATACGGTGAGTGGAATACCTCAAATTTAAGCTCTGTAAAGAATCTGTACCAGAACGGATAAAGCTCGTACATATTGAGCGCCATAGGAATCCCGAGCTTGCCTCTCAAGCCCTCAACAGGCTTGTAGGAATCAATAAGATTCAGCTTGTAGGCATACATATTCATATCGTTTGCAGGAGCTTTCTTTGTGATTGGTCTTTCACAACGGTTTCCTGCAATGAACTTTCTGCCCTTGCCGAATGAATTTATTGTAAGACGGCAGTTGTTGTTGCACATACCGCAGTTTGCAACCTTGATTTCGTGAACAAATTCATCAAGACCCTTTTTATCGGTAATCGTACTCCTGCCAATGCCTTTTGACTTTTTCTTTGCGTAAAGAGCCGCACCGTAAGCGCCCATAAGTCCTGCAATGTTAGGACGGACAACTTCAACGCCCATTTCCTGTTCAAATGCACGCAAAACGGCATCGTTCAGGAAAGTACCGCCCTGAACCACAACACGCCTGCCGAGTTCGTCGGGGCTTGACGCACGAATAACCTTGTAAAGGGCATTCTTTACAACGCTGAGTGAAAGACCTGCCGAGATATCCTCAATTGTAGCACCGTCCTTCTGAGCCTGCTTAACGCTTGAATTCATAAATACGGTACAGCGTGAACCGAGGTCAACGGGTCGCTTTGCAAAAAGTCCGAGCTTTGCAAAGTCGGCAATCTCATAGCCGAGAGCGTTTGCAAAGGTCTGCAAAAAGCTTCCGCAGCCCGATGAACAAGCCTCGTTAAGGAAAATGTTGTCAATTGCACCGTTATGTATCTTAAAGCACTTGATATCCTGACCGCCGATGTCAATGATAAATTCAACATCGGGCATAAAGTATTTTGCGGCGGTAAAGTGGGCAATTGTTTCAACCACACCGTAATCAACCGCAAATGCATTTTTTATAATATCCTCACCGTAACCTGTTACGGCAGAAGAAACAACATTTATTTCGGGATTGATTTCGTAAATCTCGTCAAGGAATCCCTTCATAATTTCAACAGGGCTTCCCTTTGAGGGGAGATATTTTGAATACAGCAGCTCGCCGTCATCGTTGAGAACAACACCCTTTACGGTTGTTGAGCCGGCGTCCATACCGATATAGGCTTTGCCCTTGTAGCCCTTGAGTTCTTTCTGCTTAACATCCGCCCTTGCGTGACGGTCACAGAATTTCCTGTACTCCTCTTCATTGTTAAAAAGCGGCTGATTGAAGGCAAAGTTGCCGCTGCCGCGGTAGTTCTTTACTTTTTCGATAACCTTGTCAAAATCTATAGCTTTTTCGGCGCACAAAGCCGCACCGCTTGCAACATAGTAAAGCGAATTTTCGGGGCAGATTCCCTTTGTTCCGAGTGTGCGGTCAAAGCAGTTTCGCAGTTCGCTCATAAATGTAAGAGGTCCGCCGAGATATACAATCTGACCTTCAATCTCTCTGCCCTGTGCAAGACCTGCAACGGTCTGGCTTACAACCGCATTGAAAATGCTCTCTGCAATGTCGCTCTTTCTTGCTCCCTGATTGAGAAGGGGCTGGATATCGGTCTTTGCAAACACACCGCACCTTGAAGCTATTGTATATGTTTTTTCGTGCTGCTTGGCAAGCTCGTCCATATCCTCAAGCTTAACATTGAGAAGCGTTGCCATCTGGTCAATAAACGCACCCGTGCCGCCGGCGCAGGTGCCGTTCATTCTTACCTCAAGTCCATTTGTTAGGAACAAAATTTTTGCGTCCTCACCGCCGAGTTCGATTACAACATCAGTACCGGGAATAAAAGTATTAGCGGCAACTCTTGTTGCGTAAACCTCCTGAATAAAGTCGATGCCGACAGACTCGGCAACACCCATTCCGGCAGAACCCGAAAGAGCAACTGCGGCATTTTCAACGCCGTCAATCTTAGTTCGTACAAGCGCAAGAATTTCGGCAATCTTTTCGGTAATACGGGAATAGTGCCTTTCGTATGTGCTGTATATCAATTTGTTTTCATCGTCAAGCACAACACATTTTATTGTTGTTGAGCCAATATCCAATCCTAATTTCAACTTGTGCCTCCGAAATCAATACATAGTAATCTCATTGTGCATATCTAATTAATTATAGTATTTTTTGCTAAGAAAATAATTCTAATTTGGAATATTTTCTTCTTTGATGAATTTTACCATTTTTGCAACAAAAATTCAATACACATAAGGGGCATAATGTATAATTATACTTTAAAAATGCAGAAAAACCTGCCGAAATTGGCAGGTTGTCAGCTTTAAAATTTTAATATTGTGTATTAAAAAAGTTCACCGTGGGGCGATTCGCTGTCGTCATCCTCTTCTGTATCGGCTGACTCCGCAAACCCTTCCTCACGCTTAGCTTCGAGCTCTGCTTTGAGGTCGCAAATCTTCGTAACATGCTCAGGCTCTGCTTTCTCCTGCAAAGCGTCAGCCTCTTCTTTTGCAGACTCCTCAGCCGGCTTTTCCTCTTTGAAGGGAGAAGATTTGTACTCGTTCTCATTTGAGCAGGCCACCGTAATATCAACAATATCGTCCTTTTTAACTTCGGGAACAACATCAGGATTGCCGTAGAAAATATCGTTTGAACTGTCAACAATCTGTCTGTAGCATTCTCTTGCCTTTGCGATTTTTGCCTTTGAAGAGTCAATAACCTTCAAAAGCTTTTCACACTCGGCATCATCAATGTCCGTGCCTTTCTTCCTGCTGTCATACATAACCTTTCCGAGAGCAATATAAGCTCTGTTCATAAGCTCGCTCTCGCTCTTCATAACAAGTCTTAATCTGTTGAGCTTTGCATTTGTTCTGTTCTTTTCAACTATTGTCTGAGCTACCGTTGAGATTGTGTCAACGGCTGTATTTACTGTTCCTTTTACACTGTCAAGTATTGTCATAGCAAACTCTCCTTTAAAATCGCCGCCTGTGCAAACGCAGCAACACATCCCGAAGCGGCGAATAATATTATACCTATTTACATTATTATGACAGATTTTTTTGATAAAATCAACATTTTTTTAAAATTTACTTGTTAAAATCACAGTCAATTGCTATAATTAGTTTCATAGAGTGTTAAAGAGGTGGTTTGGATGCCTGAAAAGAAAATTACCAAGGCAATCGTCTGCCCTATGTGCGGTGAAATGAGCAAGGCTGATGTTTATACCAGCATCAACCCGTCCGTAACAAAGGGTGTGCGCAGAAGGGCGCTTGACGGTGAGCTTTTTGCGTGGAAATGTCCGTCATGCGGATACTCTGCAAGGCTCACATATCCGATTCTTTACAATGATATGAAGAATCGTTTTATGGTATATTTCATTCCGAAAATTGATCATTTTCAGCTTTGTGACAATGAGCTTGAAGAAAAATACAGCAATCTTCGCAACATCAGCAAGCGTATTGTTCCGTCATTCAATTCGTTCAAGGAAAAAATTTTCATCTTTGAATCAGGACTTGACGATATGTCGGTTGAGCTTACAAAGCTTGCAATCAGCCAAACCGTTTCGAAAAAACTCGGCGGTGCAGAAATCCATGACGGCTACCTTTCAATGTACGACCGCGAACGCAACACAATGGGATTTACATATTTTACAGGTGAAAAGCATACACCGTATGTTCAGACAGCAAGGCTTGAAATCTATGTAAAATCGAAGAAAATTGTCGATTCGCTTGCATATAAGGATAAAAAGCTCAAAGGCTTCCTCAAAATTGACCGTGAATGGGCGGAGAATATTCTCTATCGCTACAAGCGCATGAAGCATATCGAAAAGCTTAACAAATTGAAAGAGTGAGTTTTCTTACCTTTACATATTCATATACTTATTGCATTATAATAGTATCGAATAAATTATTATAAAACCACTTGCAAGCAAATAACCTATGTGCTGCAATCAAGACAGCTAAAGAGAAACTATGTAAACAGGTTCACGCAAGTAAAACCCCCGAAGGCGGCGACCTTCGGGGGTTCTTTTTTGGGATTTCATTAGGAGATAACCGCGGCTCGCCGTCAATTTTCAATTCGACAAACTCATTCCGACTGTGCGGCTAAGCTTTCGGATGTTGCAAAAGATTCTTTTCTGTCGAACACTCCGCAGAGCCACATATATGAAACTGTTGAAAGGGCAATGCTTACCAAACCGAACCAAATGCTGTTCACACCCATAAAAGCACTCGGAACGCAGGCAAGGACAACACCTATATGATAGCTTGCAAGCGTAAGCCAATAAAATTTAGCCTTTTTCTGCATATCCTTGTCCTTGTCAATAATACCCGTGAATGTTGAAACCGTTGCAACACGGAGGTTGTTTGTCGAGAAAATCGGAGATGTAACATAACTTCCGGCTGTTCTGAAGGAGTTCCACAAAATAGGGGTTACAAACAGAATCGGCAGAATTGCAAGGTAGTTGTTTGAAATATTCGGGAAAATTCCGATAATCAGAAGTGCAGCCGCACTTGCAATAAGACTGACGGTTTTGGTTTCAAGCTTAATGAAACGGTCGGCAATTACAAAGAAAACATTGCCGAGAATATATGTAAGGAGAGCGATGACGATAAACACAACGCCCTCAAAATCACCCGTAAAAATCTTGCTGACAAGGTGAATCATATTTGCTGTCTGTGCGTTACCGAACACATCACAGTGATTGTAAATTGCATATCCGCCCATAAATCCGCCCAGAGAGCTGACCGCAAAATGCAGGATATGCTGTTTTTGTTCTCTTGTCATTTTAAAGACTTCCTTTTTCGCCATAAAACGTGTAATTGTTTAACATAATTATACACCTGCAATTCTGATTTTGCTATTATCCCCCAATGGAATTATACTCCGTTTTGCAATAAAAATTAAGTCACATTGCACAAAACAGCTGTCTTACTGTTGTACAATGTGACTTTTTTGCTTTTTATGAAGTTTTAAAGAATCAAACTGTCATCAAACTTTTTCAGGCATTTCATCTGCCATACATTCAACAAGAACAGCCTTCTGAGCGTGAAGACGGTTTTCTGCCTCCTCAAAAATTTCGTTTGCGTGTTCTTCAAATACATCTGCAGTAATCTCTTCGCCACGGTGAGCAGGTAGGCAGTGGAGAACCATACAATCCTTGTTTGTGACAGCCATAAGCTCTTTGTTGACCTGATAGCCTGCGAATGCTGCCTCACGGATTTTCTTTTCTTCTTCCTGTCCCATTGATGCCCATACATCTGTATAAACAATATCGGCATTCTTAGCGGCCTCAAGCGGATCTGTTACGATTTCAAACTTGCCGTTACCGTACTTTTCACCGAACTCGATAATGTGCTTAGGCGGCATATAATCCTTTGGACAGGCGGCAGAGAAGCTCATGCCTGTGCTGAGTGCGCCGACGATGAGCGAGTTCATCATGTTGTTGCCGTCACCGATAAAGCACATCTTGAGTCCTTCAAGCTTGCCCTTGAATTCACGAATTGTCATAAGGTCTGCGAGAACCTGACATGGATGACAATAGTCTGTAAGACCGTTGATAATCGGGATTGAACCGTACTCTGCAAGAGCCTCAACCTCTTTCTGCTCAAAGGTACGAATCATAATACCGTCAAGAAAACGGGAAAGAACACGGGCTGTATCCTCAACAGGCTCACCTCTGCCAATCTGAAGGTCATTTGATGAGAGGAAAAGCGGATAACCGCCGAGCTGTGTCATACCAACCTCAAATGAAACACGGGTACGGGTGCTTGACTTTTCAAAAATCATACCAAGAGATTTGCCCTTAAGAATTTTATGCTCAATGCCGTGTTTCTGCTCGTATTTAAGCTGATCGGCAAGGTTAAGTGTGTTGATAATTTCTTCTGTTGACCAATCCTCAAG
The DNA here is from genome assembly GCF_002834225.1 of Ruminococcus bromii. Classification (GTDB taxonomy): domain Bacteria; phylum Bacillota; class Clostridia; order Oscillospirales; family Acutalibacteraceae; genus Ruminococcoides; species Ruminococcoides bromii. The sequence continues at coordinate 21,267 of NZ_NNSR01000023.1, forward strand.
TTTAAGTAAGTGTTTCATTAGTTGTTCTCCTTTATTGTTTTTTCGAGTATATTAATCGCCTCGTCAATTTCATTGTAATCAATAACAAGCGGTGGGAGCATACGGAGCAAATCTTTTGCCGTGATAATAAGCAAGCCGTTTTCAACGCATTTGATTGCAATGTCGTGTGCATCGCCCTTTTCAAGCTCAATACCAATCATAAGTCCCATTCTGCGAACGCTCTTTACGCCGTCAATTTTTGTGAGCTTGTCCTCAAAATACTGACCTTTTTTCTCAACCTCGGCAAGAAATTCGTCATTTGCAACTGTGTCAAGAACATAGTTTGCACCTGCACAAACAACAGGATTTGCGCCGAATGTTGTGCCGTGAGTTGACGGTGACATAACATCCTTGAGCTTTTCACCGCACATACAAACACCGATAGGAAGTCCGCCGCCAAGACCCTTTGCAACCGTCATAAGGTCGGGGAGGATACCGTAATTCTGATGAGCAAACAGTTTGCCTGTTCTGCCTACGCCTGTCTGAACCTCATCGACAATAACGAGAATATCGTTATCGTTGCAATACTTAACAAGTTCTTTTACATATTCGGGATCGAGGATATTTACACCACCCTCGCCCTGAATGAGTTCAAGCATTACTGCACAGGTTTTGTCCGAAACAACTGCTTTCAGAGCGTCCATATCGTCTGCGTCTGCATACTTAAAGCCCTCTGTAAACGGGAAGAAATAGTTATGAAAAACATCCTGACCTGTTGCGGCAAGAGTTGTAACAGTTCTGCCGTGAAAGGAATTGTTAAGCGTTACGATTTCATTTCTGCCCTCGCCGTACTTGTCAAAGCTGTACTTACGGGCAATTTTGATTGCGCATTCGTTAGCCTCTGCACCGCTGTTGCCAAAGCAGACCTTTGAAAGACCTGTAAGTGTGCAAAGCTTTTCGGCAAGGTCACTTGCCTGTGAACAGTAAAAATAGTTTGACATATGCTGAATTGTGCCTGCCTGCTTTGAAACAGCCTCAACCCAGCCGTCATTACAATAGCCAAGGCTGTTTACACCGATACCCGATGAAACATCAATGTACTTTTTGCCATTTTCGTCATATGCGGTAACGCCTTTTGCACTTTTGAGAGCAACATCGTAGCGACCGTATGTGTGCATAATATATTTTAAATCTTTCTCTTTTGTAGTCAAGTTAGCCACACCCTTTCATATTTTATCGTTGCTGAAGGAGTAAACAAAAACATCCTCACGCTTTTCAAAGCCGAAATCACGCCAGAAGCTCTGACCTGTTTCGTTGTTCTGATAACAGAAAATGTGAGTTTTGTCGATGCCTTGTTCACGGATTTTTTGGATAGCGGTCTGTGCAAGAGCGTGACCGATTTTCTTTCGTCTGAATTCGGGCAGAACAGCCATATGGTGGATAAATCCCCGTCTGCCGTCATGACCTGCAAGCACGGTTCCGACAATTTTTCCGTCAACCACGGCAACCTGACTCATACCTGCATTGTGCTTGAGATAACGCTCCATCTGATCTCTTTCATCAGCCTTAGAGAGGGCACGCTTTGTGGTAATCTGCCACATCCTATAAACCTCGTCATAGTCGTCAATTGTCATTTCTCGTATAATCATTGCACCCTCCAAAATCTAATCTGTAGGGGCGAACCGCGTTCGCCTGCGAGAGCACATGGTACTCCCCTACAAACAATACACTGCTTTTATCAAATAAAAATTTTAAGTTAAACAGAAAGTTTAATTTAGCGAGCGACCAATGACCGCCTCTACTGTTTTTACAAATCAGCAAAACAGCAATGCTAATCAATAAAACATTGTACCGATGCCTTCATCGCTGAAAAGCTCGAGCAGGATTGAATGTTCGATTCTGCCGTCAATGATATGGGCACGGTTTACACCGCTGCGGACTGCCTCAACACAGCAATCAATCTTGGGAATCATACCGCCGCTGATGATGCCGTCACGCTTGAGCATAGGAACTTCGCTGACATTGACAACGGGGATGAGTGAATCCTCATCGTGAACATCACGGAGAAGTCCTCTGATATCTGTCATAAGAATGAGCTTTTTTGCGCCGATTTTAGCGGCAATCTGCGATGCCGCAATGTCTGCGTTAATATTGTATACATTGCCGTCATAACCGCCTGCAACGGTTGAAACAATCGGAATATAACCGCTTGCAAGAGCGTTGTTGAGCGGTTCGGGGTTAACCTCCTTAATCTCGCCCACATAGCCGAGGTCTGCGCCTGTAACAAGCTTTTCAGCCATAAGCATTCTGCCGTCAAGACCGCAAAGACCCATAGCCTTACCGCCGTGACTGCCGAGGAGCTGAACAAGGCTCTTGTTGACCTTGCCTGCAAGCACCATCTGAACAATGTCGATAGTTTCCTTGTCGGTCACTCTCATACCGTTGATAAACTTGCTTTCCTTGCCAACGGCTTTGAGCATTGCATTGATTTCGGGTCCGCCGCCGTGAACAAGCACAACATTGACTCCGACAAGCTGCATAAGAACAAGGTCGCTCATAACTGCCGCTTTAAGTTCTTCGTTTATCATAGCGTTTCCGCCGTATTTTACAACAATTGTTTCGCCCGAATATTTCTTGATATAGGGCATTGCCTGTATAAGTACCTTGGCTCTCTTTGAAACATCCATTTTCTTCAATCCTTTATGTAGTTGATTTCCGCTCACACAATCAAATCGCATATTATGTGCGGTAGTCACCGTTGATTTTTACATAATCATAGGTAAGGTCGCAACCGTAAGCCTCGGCAGATGCATTGCCGTCACCTAATTTTACGAGAATTTCAATTTCATCCTCAAGCAAAATTTCCTTAGCCTTGTCCTCATCAAACACAAGACCGTTGCCGTCCTTGCAAACAAGGATTTCACCCTTTGCGGATTTATATGAAACATCAATTTTTTTAACATCTGTTTCGGCACCGCTGTAGCCGATTGCGCAGAGGATTCTTCCGCAGTTTGCGTCAGCCCCGAACATTGCCGCCTTTACAAGACTTGAACAGATGATGCTCTTTGAAATAATCTTTGCACTCTTATCGTCTTTTGCACCGTCAACCTTGCAGATAAGGAGCTTTGTTGCACCTTCGCCGTCTTTTGCAAGCTTCTTTGCAACCTTTTTGAATGCGTCTGTAAGAACGGCTGTAAAGGTTTTGTAATCGTCGTTCTTCTCTGTGATTTCCTTGTTGCCTGCATAACCCGATGCCATAATTGCAAGGGTATCGTTTGTTGAGGTGTCACCGTCAACGCTTACCATATTATAGCTGACATCAGCGGCTTCGATAAGTGCGGATTTGAGCATTTCGGAAGAAATTGCCGCATCGGTTGTTACAAAGGAAAGAGTTGTACCCATGTTAATATGAATCATACCGCTGCCCTTTGCAATACCGCCGATTGTAACCTTTTTGCCGTCAAGAACCGTTTCAACAGCCCACTGCTTTTTCATGGTGTCGGTTGTCATAATTGCCTCTGCGGCGGAGGTTCCGCCGTCCTTTGAAAGCGTGCCTTTGAGCTTTTCAATTCCGCTTGCAATTGGTTCAATCGGGAGAGGCTGACCGATGACACCTGTTGATGCAACGATTACATCGTTTTCGTCAACACCGAGAGCGTCTGCGGCAAGACTGCACATTTTCTCAGCCTTTTCATAGCCGTCAGGGTTACAGGCATTTGCATTGCCTGAATTTACGACAACAGCCTGAGCCGTACCGTTTTCAAGGTGTTTTTTAGTAACATATATAGTGTCGGACTTTACAAGGTTCTTTGTAAAGATAGCCGCACTGTTGCAAACCTTGTCGCAGTAAATGAGCGCAAGGTCTTTTTTAGTTGTGTTAGATGCTTTGACTCCGGCACAAATTCCGTTGGCTGTAAAGCCCTTTGCGGAAGTGACCGAGCCGTTTTCAATATACTTGATTTCCATAGATATTCACCCTTAAAATGCAGGCGGAACGATTACCAAACCTGTTTTTTCGTCAAGTCCGAAGATGATGTTCATATTCTGAATAGCCTGACCTGCGGCACCCTTGACCATGTTGTCGATTGCGGCACAGGCAACGAGCTTGTTGGCTCTCTTATCGTGATGAATTGAAACATCACAGAAGTTAGAATATTTGATATTGTGAATGTCGGCACATTTGCCGTCATCAAGAAGTCTTACAAAAAATTCGTCCTTGTAAAAGTCCTCATAAGCCTTTCTGATCTGCTCAAAGGTTACACCGTCCTTGATGTCGGCATAAACAGTTGCGAGAATGCCACGGTTTACGGGGAGAAGGTGCGGAACAAAGGTGATAATAACCTTTTCGCCCGAAAGCTTTGAAAGAGTCTGCTCAATTTCTGGAGTGTGGCGGTGGCTTGCAACCTTATAAGCGTGGAATCCTTCGTTAAGTTCGGGATAGTGGTTGCCTTGATTTGGCTTTCTGCCGGCACCCGTAACACCGCTTTTGCAGTCGCAAATGATGCCCTTTGTGCTGACAAGTCCGTTTACAATTGCAGGAGCAATTGCGAGCGGTGAACAGGTTGTGTAACAACCCGGATTCGCAACAAGCTTTTTGCCCTTGATTTTATCTCTGAAAAATTCAGGAAGTCCGTAAACTGCCTGTTCGTGAAGTTTTTTGTCAAGAAAAGTTCCGCCATACCATTCGGTGTATTCTTCTTCGCTTTCAAGGCGGAAGTCAGCGCCGAGGTCAATAAATGCCTTGCCCGCATCAATGCACTTTGCGGCAAGCTCCTGTGAAAGACCGTGTGGAAGAGCGGCAAAGATAACATCGCTCTTTTCAACAACGGCGTCCTGATTTTCACAAACCATATCGTTCAAAAATGTATAAGACGGATAAACATCGCTCAGCTTGTCACCCTCAAAGGAAACAGAGCTGATTGCCGAAAGTTCAGCCTCAGGATGAGCGGTAAGAAGTCTTACAAGCTCTGCACCTGCATAGCCGGTTGCACCGACAATACCTGCTTTTATTTTCATTGCTATCACCTAATCTATTGTAAATTTATATCAATCTTTGCCTGTATGTGTTGAATACGGCAGTTCACTTTTTGCACAAAGCATATGTTCCCATCCGCCCCTACGGATTTGCAATTACAGTTTTTCTGCGATTTCTGCAACACGCTTAGCCTGAGCCTTTACATTTGCCGATGCAGGGCCGCCGAATACTGTACGCTCGTTTGTACAGCGTTCAAGTGAAATTGCGCTGTAAACATCATCGTTGAACACATCGCAAACCTTTTTGTATTCGTCCATTGGAAGACTTTCGAGGTCTGTACCGAGTTCAATACATCTTGCAACGAGTTCGCCTGTTGCCTTGTAGGCATCTCTGAACGGAACGCCGTTCTTTGTGAGCCAGTCGGCACAGTCTGTTGCGTTGATGAAACCGCCTGCTGCAGCTTTTCTCATATTTTCGGGAATGACACGCATTGTGTCGAGCATGGGAGTAAAGGCTGTGAGGCACATTTTAACCGTGTCGAGTGCGTCAAAGATAGCCTCCTTGTCCTCCTGCATATCCTTGTTGTATGCAAGTGCAGTACCCTTCATAATTGTGAGGAGCGTCATATTGTCACCGAAAACTCTGCCGCTCTTACCACGAACAAGCTCTGCAATATCGGGGTTCTTTTTCTGCGGCATAATTGATGATCCTGTTGAAAAAGCGTCATCAAGTTCAATGAATTTAAATTCCCAACTGCACCACATAATGATTTCCTCTGAAAATCTTGAGAGGTGAACCATTATTATCGAAAGCACCGACGCAAATTCGATGCAGTAATCTCTGTCGGAAACACCGTCAAGAGAGTTGTTTGTAATTCTGTCAAAGCCGAGGAGTTCGGCTGTGATTGTTCTGTCAATCGGATATGTTGTGCCTGCAAGTGCACATGAACCGAGTGGCATTTCATCCATTCTTTTAAGGCAGTCTTCAAGTCTTGAAACATCTCTCAAAAGCATTTCACCGTAAGCAAGGAGATGATGTCCGAAGGTAATCGGCTGTGCTCTCTGGAGGTGAGTGTAACCGGGCATAACGGTTTCGCTGTACTTTTCAGCCTTGTCGGCAATAACCTTGATAAGACCTACAACGAGATTTTTTACATTGACAACCTCTTTTTTGAGGTAAAGCTTGATGTCAACTGCAACCTGATCGTTACGGCTTCTTGAAGTGTGAAGCCTTTTGCCGTTGTCGCCGATTCTTTTGGTAAGCTCACCCTCGATAAAGGTGTGAATGTCCTCAGCCTCCATATCAATGTGCAGAGTACCGTTTTCGATATCAGCAAGAATGCCTTTAAGACCTTTTACGATATCGTTTGCCTCTTCTTCTTTAATAATGCCGCATCTGCCAAGCATTGTTGCGTGGGCAATGCTGCCCTCGATGTCTTCTTTATACATTCTGCTGTCGAATGAAATCGAGCTGTTAAAATCGTTAGTGGTTTTTGAAAGCTCCTTTTTGAAGCGTCCTTTCCAAAGCTGCATTATTATTTCTCCTTACATTATGTTTAGCCGTTGTAAAGCACTTTGTTGCTTTTGGTTTTAAATATTTATTTACACCTTGTTGTTAATGTTGGATTAACCTGTAGGGGCGTTCATTAGACGCCCGCAAGTAATCGCAGAATATTTTTCAACCGACAAATACCGTAAAAAATAAAAAGGTGTAATAAACACTTATCGGGGCAGAGAAATTCCCTGCCCCTGATTATGTATGCAAATCAAAGATTTAATTATTTGATAAGGCCTTTCTTTGCACGAACCTTGATTGGAAGGCCAAAGAGGTTGATGAAGCCTGCGCTGTCGTTCTGGTCATAAACCTGATCCTCGTCAAAAGTAGCGATTTCCTCGTCATAGAGTGAATACGGGCTTGTAACTCCTGCGTCAATGATATTGCCCTTATAGAGTTTAAGTTTTACATCACCTGTTACATACTCCTGAGTGCTGTCAACGAAAGCTGAGAGAGCCTCACGGAGAGGTGTGTACCACTTGCCGTCATAAACGAGCTCTGCAAAAGCATTTGCAACATTTTGCTTGTAGTGGAGTGTGTCCTTGTCAAGGCAGATTTCCTCAAGCTTTGCATGAGCAGCATAGAGGATTGTACCGCCGGGAGTTTCATAAACGCCGCGAGCCTTCATACCAACAAGACGGTTCTCAACGATATCTGTGATACCGACGCCGTTTCTGCCGCCGATTTTGTTGAGTTCCTTAATGAGTTCAACGCTGTCGATAGCCTCGCCGTTAAGCTTTGTGGGAACACCCTTTTCAAATGTAAGAGTTACATATTCTGCCTTATCGGGAGCCTGCTCAGGTGAAACGCCGAGTTCAAGGAAGCCTTCCTTATTGTACATCGGCTCGTTTGCAGGATTTTCAAGGTCAAGACCTTCATGGCTCAAGTGCCAGAGATTTTTATCCTTTGAATAGTTTGTTTCACGGTTAATCTTGAGCGGAATATTGTGCTTTTCAGCATACTCAATCTCATCCTCACGGCTCTTGAATTCCCATGTTCTCCAAGGAGCGATAATCTTCATATCGGGAGCGTAAGCCTTGATGGCAAGCTCAAAACGAACCTGATCGTTACCCTTGCCTGTACAGCCGTGACAAATTGCGTCAGCGCCTTCTGCCTTTGCAATTTCAACGAGTCTTTTTGCGATGATAGGACGGGCAAAGGATGTGCCGAGGAGGTACTTGCCCTCGTAAACAGCACCTGCTTTTACTGTAGGAATGATATATTCGTCAACAAATTCCTTGTTGAGGTCTTCAATGTAAAGCTTTGATGCACCTGTTTTGATAGCCTTTTCTTCAAGACCGTCAAGCTCTGTACCCTGTCCAACATCACCCGAAACAGCGATAACCTCGCAGTTGTCGTAGTTTTCTTTAAGCCACGGAATGATGATTGAAGTATCAAGACCGCCTGAATATGCAAGAACTACCTTTTTAATCTTATTGTCAGCCATTTTTAATTCCTCCAGAATTTGGGAACACATTTTGTCGGTGTTTCCTTTGCTTTAATTTTTATTACTCTTACATTATACACTCTGTTTTCAAAAAATCAAGTGTTTTTTGAATAAATATTCAATGTTTTTTCAAATTTGTATTTTGGGGTGCAATTTGACCGAAATCTGTCGCTTTATCGCTGTATTATCGGTATTTTTGGCGATTACCGTGTAGCTTTCGGCATTCATTTTCAGAAGAATGCATATATTCACAAAAAATGAATATTCACTTTATTCATTTGTTTTTGCATATTCATACATATATATACAACCATTTTGCATATTTTTCATTTTGTAAAAGCCGCTAAATTTACTTTAAAACCTGTTGACACCATATGCGATACCATATATAATATTATTAAAAAATACGAAAACAGGCTCTAAGATAAATTGCAGAAAGCGAGGCGGAAGATGATGAAAACTCTTAACGATTATCTTGCGATGTCATATCGTATGGAAATTGTTGAGGACAAGGACGGGGGCGGTTTTGTTGTATCATTTCCCGAGCTTCCCGGCTGCATAACCTGCGGTGATACGATTGAATCGGCTGTTGCAAATGCAGAGAACGCTAAAAAAGCCTGGTTTGAAGCCGCCTTTGAGAGCGGAATTGTAATTCACGAACCCGACAGCCTTGAAGAATATTCGGGACAATTCAAACTGAGAATCCCGAAAAGTCTGCACCGCTCACTTGCCGAACATTCAAAGAAAGAGGGCGTAAGTATGAATCAATACTGTGTCTATCTTCTGTCAAGAAATGATGCAGTTTATTCAAAATAGAATTTTGAAAGCATATCATATTATATAAAACACAATTTTGAAAGGAAGATTTATATGTCAGCATTCAAAGAGATAAATCCGAAAGAAATCGTTGAAAGTCCGTTTAAGCTTATCGGTGACGACTGGGCGCTTGTCACAGCCGGCGACAGGGAAAAATTCAACACAATGACAATAAGCTGGGGCGGTGTAGGTATTATGTGGGGTAAGCCCGTTGTATTCACCTTTATTCGTCCGCAGAGGTACACATTTGCTTTTATGGAGAACGGCGACCGCTATACAATGAGCTTTTTTGACGAAAAGTACAGAGATGCCCTCAAATTCTGCGGTTCAAAGAGCGGCAGGGATTATAACAAGGTAAAGGAAACAGGTCTTACTCCTGCGTTCACGGAAAACGGCTCTGTATATTTTGAAGAGGCAAAGCTTGTACTTGAATGTAAAAAAATGTATGCCCAAAGCCTCAATGCCGAAAGCATTACCGACTGTGAAAGCGTTGACAAGTGGTATAATAACGACTTTCATAAAATGTACATCAGCGAAATCACAAAGGTTCTCGTAAAAGAATAATCTGCGTCTTAAAATTTTATATGCGGAATCAGTCAGACAATCGCACGGTTGTCTGACTTTTTTATGTAAATACACTTAAAAAAGCCCCTCGCAAAACGCGAGGGGCTTTTCCTGTAATATCGACTAAGCGGAACGATATATCAAATTTTATTCAGCTTAATTAAAAGTTGCTGATAAGATGAACTACATACTTCTGGATGAGAGTAGCATCCTTAACTGAAATTATATTGTTCTTATCAACATCTGCTGCTGTGAGCTGCTGTTCTGTGAATGGAATATGCTCTGTGATATGCTTCTGAACAAGTGTTACATCGATAGCGGTAATCTTGCCGTCCATATCAACATCACCGAGGCGGACATCACTTGCAAATGAAGTTGTTGCACTCAGCTTAACATTCTTAAAGCCTGCAAAGCCTGATATATCACGAACCTTGCTGTTATCAACAACTGACTGCTGATTAAGCTTGTTGTTTGTAACATAACCTACTGTAAGATACTCTGTGTCAAGATATACGCTTGCACTGCCTGCACCGATAACCTGGAAGGTAAGTGAAATGTATGTACCACCATCGTACTTTGTAGGATTCTGCGGGTTAGTAAAGTTACCCTTAATTACATTGCTGTAAGCGTTGTAAACAAGATTTGACTGGCTTGGCATAATTGTCTGGCTGCCGTTAACCTTGTTGTCTGCCCTATCGAACTTAAGCTTGCTTGTGTCATACTTAACAGTCCACTGACCGTCAACAATACCCATATTAGCATTGAGCTTATAGAGAACAGTTATCTTGTCGCCTACTTTTCCGTCGGTCTTTGTAGCAGAACCGAAGTAGTTAGATGTTGCATTTACTGTGAGTGTCTGTGAAGGAGCAGTTGTAGGCTCTGTCGCAGGCTGAGTTGTCGGCTGTGTAGCCGGCTGTGTTGTTGGCTTTGTAGCCGGCTGTGTTGTTGTTGGCTGAGCTGAAGTTGTCGGCTGTGTCGGTGGGATCGGACTTGTCGGAACAATGCCGCTCTTGATGTCGCCGTTCTTCATAGCATATGAGTATGTGCCGTTTACGCCGTTTCTTGTTGCGTCAACCTTGATTGTGCTTGTTGACTTGAGAGCTGATGTTGCAACTGTGAATGCACCTGTTACATCGTCTGCAGTAGCAGTATATGTCTTACCGTCAACTGTAACAGTTACCTTTGCAGCGCTGGCTGTAACACCTGATACAACGCTCTTGCCTGCAACGGCATATGTAAGTGTTGCAGGAGCAAGTACAAGTGCCTTCTGAGCTGACTTGAGGTCTGCAATCATAGCATTCATAGCTTCAGCTGTTGTAGCGTCTTCGCCTGCTTTAATCATAGCCTCGGCTGACTTGAGAACCTTCTGAGCATTTGCCCAGCTCTCTGCTGTGTAGTCTGATGCTGTCATAGCAAGAATCTTTCTTGCTTCTTTCTTGAGTGATTCATAAGGTGAAACAACGATTGGCTTTGATGTAAGCTTGTATGTTGTACAACCTTCGTTTGTAATTTCGATTGTAGCGCCGTCTCTAACGCCTGTGATATCTGCTGTCTGACCTGAACCGCTGCTGAGAATAATGTTTACTTCGTCAACATTATCGAACTTAACAACATAGTTGCCGTCAGAATCTTTTTCTGTAAGAGCAACGCCCGGCCATGCGCCTGTGAGCTTCTGTGTATCATTCCAAGCATAGATTTTGTAGCTTGCAGATGGGCTGTAAGGCTTGATTGTTACGGAAACAGAACCCTCTGCAGGCTCTGGATCGCCGCCTGCCTGCTGATTACCGTTGGTTACTGTCTTAACTGATGTGTAGTTGCCGTTCTGGATTTCGAGAACAGCACCGTCATAAAGACCTGTGATATCGCCTGACTGTGTGCCGCTGCCGTTGTTGAGAACAACGCTGAATGGCTTGTCGGCTGAAACAGGAAGTGTGAGTTCATATGTGTTTGCCTGACCTGAAACGGCTGCTGCCTTTTGACCCGGCCATGCACCGTTGAGTGCTGTGCTTGCACCTGTCCAAGCGTAAACATTCGGAGCGCCTGCTGTGCTCTTGATTGTAAGCTTTGATGTCTGACTTGCTGTCGGACCGGGAACAGTTGTGCTCTGTGTCGGGCTGGTTGTAGGTCTTTCGTCGTTTTCGCCGATCTTGAGGAATGTGAACTTAGCCTCTGAGCTTGCCTTGTCGTTTGTAGCCTCAACAGTTACTTCGATTGTATCGTTCTTGTAAGCTGTCTGACCGATTGTGAATGTGTCGCCGTCCTTAACAACAAACTTGTTACCGCCGTCAACAGAAACCTTTGCGCTGTCGCATTCCTTGAGAGAAACAGTAACCTGCTCTGTGCCGTAGAACTTCGGCTCGCCTGTGATTGATACAAGCGGCTGACCGTCAGCATTTTCCATAAGGATTGTGCCGTTTGCACCGCTGTTGAAAGTTACCTTACCGTCAGTAACAACTGAAGATGAGTTGTCATAAGTATTGATTACATAGCTGCCGTCTTCCCAAAGAGTTGAAACATCAACAGTTACGCTTGAATTTTTGTTACAGCCGATTACTGCAGCTGCCTGATCTGTTACGCCGTTCTTATCGTATGTACGGCCGAAAGCAACACCGCTTGTAGCTGAGAGCTTAACATTTGCGCCGGCACCGATAGATACGTGCTTGTTACGGAACTGACCAACCTTCTGCCACTGAGCAAGAAGAGTTTTGTCCATGTCGTTCCAGTTCATATCACTTCTGAGTGCGTGACCCGATCCGCCGTAACCGTCAAATGCAACGCCGGGATAGAGAGGACGGTTGGTTTCGTCACCGTAGAAAATCTGAATTCCGCCCGGGAGAAGGAGGAATGCAGCCGCATTGTAAAGCATTGTGTTCTCATCGCCACGGGTAAGTGTTTCATCGTGTGATGACATAAATGAAAGAACGTTGAAGCCTTCCTTTGTGTTGATCTGGTCTGCATAGCCCTGATATGTGTTTGCAACACTACCGCTTGCAAGAGCACCGCCGCCTGTAACTGCGAAGTTAATCATTGAGTCGAAGCCGCCCTCGGAATAGTATGTGTCGTAGCCTACACCGTGATCCCAATGCTCGCCTGTCATCCAGAAATCTTCTTTCCAGTCAGCACCTACTTTGCCCTTGTTGTTGGATCTCCACTCTCTGAGAGCAGAAACACAAGCCTGCTTGAGCTGGTTCCAAGAAGCCTTATCAACATGCTTTGCAGTATCGCAACGGAAACCGTCAACACCGTACTCCTTAACCCACTCTGAAAGCCAGGTTGAAAGGTAGCCTGTTACTGTGTTTGAATTACCGTATTTTGCGAGCTTCTGAGCATATGTACCTTCCTGCTTCCACTTTGTTTCGAGGATCGGAGGAATTGTAACATCCTTTGTCTGCTCTGTTCTGAAGTCGGGAAGTCCGCTGAGTGACATTGTAAGATCACCGCCGGCACCCTCTGTATATCCGGGAAGACCGCTGCGGATCCAGTCATTGCTCCACCATTTGCCCCAGTCTTCTGCTGATGTTTTATAGTCAATGTGGTCGTTTACATCACTTACATCTGTGAGCTTGTATTTGTAGTCTGATGCACCGTCAAGGAGAGTACCGAAGCCGAACTGCTCCATATCTGCAACGGTGTTGTAGCCTGTGTGGTTCATTACGATATCCATGATAACTCTGATACCGTGCTCATGCGCTGTGTCAACAAGAGTTTTGAACTCCTCTTTTGTACCGAAGTTTGCATCGGTTTCGGTATAGTCAAGAACATAGTAGCCGTGATATGAGTAGTGAGCAAAGCCCTTACCTGAATCACAATAGCCGTGAATCTGCTCATACGGAGCTGAGATCCAAATTGCGTTTACACCGAGGTTATCAAAATAACCCTCTTCAATTGACTGAGTAACACCTGCAAAGTCGCCGCCGTGGAATGTACCGGGGTTTGTATCCCAGCCGTCAAGCGGTTTGCCGTCCTTGTCAAGTGTTCTGCCGTATGAATGGTCATTTGCGGTGTTTCCGTTCTTAAAACGGTCGGTAAGCAGGAAATACACATTGGCATTATCCCATGTAAAGCCGTCATCTTCAACAAGTGAACCTGCGGCAGTTGATGATGCAGATGTGCTGCTGTCATCAGAAACTGTTGCAGCACTTACCGAACCAAATGCTACGGAAGCACCGGGGAGAGCCATACAAAGTGTCAAAACGGCACTGAGTGCTCTCTTCATACTTCTTTTTTTCATTGTTTGATTACTCCTTTCAAAGCTTTTAAAACGTAGGGTCAAACATCCCTAGACAATTTGATTTTATCACAAAACTCTCACAAAAACTACACATAATCCTTTTATTTTGTAAAAATAGCAAGTTACACAATCTTTGCACTGGAATTTTATGCAAAATTACCCTTGTCGCTCTTCTGTTTTTATTTATAAAGACAGTTTCAATTGCCCCCTGCCGAAAATTACATAAATACGGTCGGGAATAATAAGATTTGTACTTAACAAAACTTTATTCCCGACCGCAATTTTCGCTTTTTAATTTTTATCTTATCTGAGTCTTACATTCAAAAATCTGAGTTTAAAGGTTGAGCCGACGCCGAGTTTGGAATCTGCGGTAATATATCCGCCTGTTTTTTCAACAATTGATTTTGCAAGCGACAGACCTATGCCGACGCTTGACGGGGATGAATTTTGTGCTTTATAGAACCTCTCAAAAATGTGGGGCAAATCCTTCGGGCTGATTCCGCATCCGTTGTCGCTTATGATGATTTCCGAATACACGCTGTTCCTTTCGGCTGAAATTCTGACATAACCGCCGCCGTCGGTATGCTCAATGCAGTTCTTAACGATATTTGAAACTGCCTCGCAAATCCAGCGAAAATCGCAGTCAAGGCTGAAATCATTTTTGACGGTTTTTTCAATTCTCACATCACGGATATCGGCAAGAACCTCTGTGCGTGAAATGCACTCGTCAATAATTTTGTTCACCGACTCTTTTTTGAACTTCAATTCAACAGTTCCCGAATCAAGCATTGAGAGCGTGAGCAGACTTTTTACAAGGAAATTTATCGAATGGGCATTATGCGCTATATCCATAACAAAATCCCGTCTGATTTTAACGGGCATATCATCGTCATCAAGGATATTTTCGGTTGTAATCAAAATTGAAGTCAGCGGTGTTTTAAGCTGATGTGAAATGTCGGCAAGCGAATTTTTGAGGATTTCTTTCTCTCGCATTGAATTGTCGGCATACTCACGAAGCATTACCGTTGTTTTTTGAATTTCCTGCTTTAACAGCGACATATCGTCATCGGATGAGCCGTCAAGGTCGAGGTCGTACTCTCGGTTGTTTATTTTTTCAAGACATTTTACAATTTCAAGTCGCTGTCGCTTCTGCATTTTACAGTATCTTATGAACATAACGCAGAGCAAAATTCCGAACACACAAACACCTGCGGTTGCAATCACAATTGTAATCGTTGCATAACTTCCGCTCTGAATGTCAACCCAGCCGCTGTCGAATTTTATTCCGTACTTGGCAAAGTCGTCCTTTATATCCTCTGTATCGCTGTTTAAAATTTGAGCAAGCTCCTTTTCCGAAATGTCGGGATATTGTTCCCTAACCTTTTCCGCAACGGCAATTATCTTTTTATCCGTGCTTTCACGAACAGCGTTAAAGCCTGCACCGACGCCTACTGCAACAGCACAACAGAAAAGTCCCGTTATCGCAAGCATTACCGCAAGAAATTTTGATGTGTTTTTCATTATACCTCCAGCCTGTAACCAAGGCCCTTTACGGTTTTAATCATATTTGTATCAAGTTTTTTGCGAAGTCTTTTTATGTACACGGTCAGCGTGTTGTCCTCAACATAATTCCCCGACAAATCCCATATGCGTTCAAGAATCTGTTCACGGGTCAGCACCTTGCCGCTGTTTTTGGCAAGCATTGCAAACAGGCGGTACTCAAGCGCCGTAAGCACAACGGGACTGCCGTTTTTGCAAACCTGTTTTTTGTCAAAGTCAATGCTGATGTCGCCAAAATTCATAGCCATAGTTTTGTCGAGCTTTTTGGTAATTCGTTTAATTCTTGCGAGTAGCTCACGGCTTGAAAACGGTTTTGTTATGTAATCCTCCGCTCCGAGGTCAAAGCCTTTTACAATGCTGTCCTCATCGTCAAGTGCGGTGAGAAAAATCACGGGAGTTTCGCACACTCTTTTTATCTCGTCACAAAGTTCAAAACCGTTGCCGTCGGGAAGTGACACATCAACAATAAAAAGGTCAAAGTCACCGCCGAGAGAGTTAAGGGTTGATTCGGCATTTTCGCACAACGCAACCTCAAAGCCGTTTTGTTCAAGAGTGTAAACAAGTCCTTTTGAAATTGCACGGTTGTCCTCAATAAGAAGAATTTTCACAACAAGTCCTCCCAAAATGAAATTCGGGCGGATTAAATCAATAATCCGCCCGTCAGCAATGAAAACATACAAAATATTGTGGTATCTGTTGTTACAACTACATTATAACAGAGTGTAAAACTATTGTCAACAAATTTCAACAAAATACAGTCTGTCGGCTGAATATGATGCTCAGATATTGTCATTTCTGATTGTTTCAATAATATTTTGCTTATTAACCTTTGAGATTGAGTATTTCATAATCAGCCATACCACAATAAATACAGCCGCAATACTAATCAAAATCGCTTTCCACGGGAATACAAAGCTCATTGGAACACTTCCGATTGAAAATGCGGAGAAGATTGCAAATACACCGAGAACGCCGAGAGGGATACCGATAATCAAAGATTTTATGCCGTACATAAGGCTTTCAAGGCGAATCATACGGTTAAATTCTTTCTTTGTCATACCGATAGATTTAAGCGATGCAAATTCCTTGCTCCTCAACTGCATATTGGTTGAAATCGTATTGAAGATATTCGTCATTCCGATAAGCGAGATAACGCCGATAAAGCCGTAAACAAATATTCCGACAATCAGCATAACGGCATTAAACTGTCTTACGTTTTCTTCATAGTCAACAATGTAAATGCTGTCGTCTGCACCTTCCATAGACTCAATGCGGTTTGTAAGCGAAGTGTGATCTGATGTATTGGCATAGAGAGTAACGGAACATCCGTCTTTGCCGACCTGAGATGAAATTACACCCTGTTCACCGATTATCAAGCCCTGACCGAAAATTGTTCCTTCGCCGATTACAGAATCAGCCGACTTTGGAATTTCATCAAACACTGATGAAACCTTTAACTCGCCTGTTTTCAGCGCGTTTCCTTCTTCGTCATTTCCGTAAACGATAAACTTTGTTGGGGCGTCTTTGCCGTACAGCGGTACAGGCTCATCATAACTCCGGCTGTCCTCGTCGTAATCGGGCGTCACCTTTGAATACGCAAGTACACCGCCCTTAACCTTGTTGTAATCAAGTTTTAATTCCCTGCAAATCTGAACAAAGGTATCGTGTTCAAACTCAAGAAATTCCACGCTGAATGACTTTGTACCGTCAGCATTGTCATAAAGGAAATTTTCTCCGCATTCGTTAACAGGCACATCCGCAGAAACACAACCGTACTGCATACCGAATGTCAGATAATTTTCAATTTCAGGCATTTTTTCAATTGTCTGAGCCTGCTTTGTATCAATTCCGGAAACCATATAGCTGTAGTCTGTTTTGCCGTAGTAATGCTCTGTATATGTCATTCCATAGTCCATAAATGCCGAAACTGCAATGAACATTGCAACGCTTACAACGATTGAAATAACCGTTGTGCGATACTTTTTCCTACTGCGTTTAAGGCTCTTTGAGGCGATTTCACCGCCCACACCAAAGAGTTTTTTGGTAAGCTTAGATGTGCGGTACGGCTTGTTATTCTTTACCTTGATATCCTTGTTGCCTCTGATTGCAACAAGGGGCGGAATTCTTGACGCACGCAGTGCAATGAAGAATGATGAACAGAATATAGTAACAGCCGAAAGAACAATTGCGCAGATAATCGGAATTGTCGGAGTTACAAAGACAAATTTTGCTCCGTTTAGCATATCACCGAGAACGCTGTTGAGTATTGTAATAAGAATTGCGTTTACACCGAGTCCGAGAAGTATGCCGAGAGGAATACCGATTAAGCCGAGAATGAATCCCTCAAAAAGCACATTCCTGCGGATTTGCCTTTTGGTTGCACCTACAGAGGCAAGCATACCGTACATACTCGTTTTCTCTGTAATTGAAATTGCAAAGCTGTTGCGAATTACAAACACGCTCGCAAGCATTACTATAATAATGATAATAACAGCAAGGCTGAAAATCACAGTATTTGTTGCGTCATTTGAACCGTAGCCTTTCATACTGAGGAGTATGGAATTGAATTCGTATGCATTTATTCCAGAGGTCTGCTGATCTTCGGGTGAAATTTCATCGCTGATTACATTACTCATATCATCAGCTTTAAAGCCTAAAATATCCGCTGTATTCTGAAAATAATTGCTTTCGCTCTGAGGAGTATAGGCGATATACAGCTTATTCATATGCTTTGTTCTGATTGCCTCGACAGGTGCTTTTTCATCAGACACGGTATATATCATAGAAAGATTTGACGGATCATAGAGTTCGCTCGTTTTCGGTCTTTCAATAATACCCGTTACGGTATAGGTTCTTTTTACCGTGTCAATAATGCTGCACTTATTAAAATCTTTTTGCAACAAATTATGAATGCCTTCCTCATCAAGGACATTGCTGTCCTTGTCAGTAAGCACACCGACATCAAGTGTGATTTTGTCGCCGATTTTCACATCTTTTCCGTTCTGTGTTTTAAACGCTTTTGTAACAACAGCCTCACCCGAATTTGTGGGGAACTTGCCCTTTATAAGGTCTATCTTAAAACAGTTGCCATAGGTATTTTCGCTCATGGCAAGAACGCTGTAATCGCAGATTTCGCCGTCAGCATTTTTTGTCCTGGCATATCCGAGCCTTTCCTTATAAAAGGCATTTTCAACATTACGGTTCTGTCGGATTTCATCAATTTTTGCGGTGTCGATAATATCAAGCGAAACATCATAATCGCCCGACCAGGTTTTTTGTGCGTCAATCATAGTCTGTCGTCCGCTGAGTGCCATTCCCGAAACAACCGTAATAAGTGCCGCCGAGAGCATAATTCCCACGATTGTAACAATTGTACGCACCTTGTTAAGTCGCAGATTTTTAAGCGTAAGCTTGTTGAGAAGTTTCATAATCAACCCTCCTCAACGATTTTACCGTCACTTATTGTGATAATTCTGTCAGCCTGTTTTGCAATGTCAAGGTTGTGCGTAATCATTATAACAGTCTGTCCGTAACTCTGATTGCACATTTTGAGAATACTCATAACCTCTTCGCTTGACTTTGAATCAAGGTTGCCTGTCGGTTCATCGGCAAGCACAAGAGACGGATTGTTAATGAGCGCTCTGGCAATAGATGTTCTTTGTTGCTGACCGCCCGAAAGCTGGTTTGGAAGGTGTTTTCTTCTTGCACGCAGTCCGAACGAATCAAGAATCATCTCAAGTCTTTCTCTGTCAACACCTCTGCCGTCAAGGTCACAGGGGAGCGTGATGTTTTCTTCAACAGTCAGAATCGGGATAAGATTGTAGAACTGATAGACAATTCCCACCTGTCTGCGGCGGAATACGGCAAGCTTGTCATCATTCATTTTGCTTATATCGTTGCCGTCAACAAAAATTTTTCCGCTTGTGGGACGGTCAACACCGCCGATGAGATGAAGAAGAGTTGACTTGCCGCTGCCGCTTGCACCGACAATGGCAACAAATTCGCCCTTTTCAACCGAGAACGAAACATCATCAACCGCATGGACAAGGTTTTCACCGCTTCCGTAGGTTTTTGTAAGATTTTCAACTTTCAGAATTTCCATAAAATATACCTCCAAATTCATTTTACACCCATATTATAGTGACGCAAAATGACTGTAAAGTGAATCCTGCAAACAAATTTTTCCGTAGGGCAGCCCACTTGAATACAAGCAAAACATTTTTTATTGTGTTTACCATAAAGAAATAACCGCCCTGTACTGCGAATACAAGGCGGTTACCAAAAATAATTTGTCTTAAAAGCGGAACAGCTAAAGCCGTTTCCTTATCTATATATTAACATCATCATACTATCTTCACGAATTGGGAACGGCGGCACGCCGTGCGGCAAAGCAAGCCCAGCCGTTGTCAAGATGTTCTTCGATGATGTCAAAATACTGACTTACGGATGCCTTGACTTCTTCGGCACGAGTGTCGATGATACCGCTCATAATGTAAACGGCATCGTCCTTCATAAAGTCCTTAATGCCTTTTGAGAGAAACATAATCGCATCGGCAACAATATTGGCAAGAACAATGTCATACTTGCCCTCAACCTTGTCGGTAAAGCTGCCGCAGATAGCTGTAAAACGGTCAGCAACGCCGTTAATTTCTGCGTTTTCAGCCGCAGTTCTCACCGCAGTTTCGTCAATGTCAACACCGACGGCACGGTCTGCACCCAAAAGCAATGTTGCAATACCGAGAATACCGCTGCCGCAACCCACATCAAGAACAGAATCGCCAGCTTTAAGGTACTTTTCGCACATCTCAAGGCAAAGCCTTGTGGTTTCATGACCGCCCGTGCCGAACGCAAGGCCCGGATCAATGTTGAGAACTTTGCGGTTGCCGGCATCGTAATCATCTCGCCAGCTCGGACGGATAAGAAGTTTTTCGCCGACTTCAATCGGGTTGAAATATTTCTTCCAGTTGTTTCTCCAATCCTCTTCAAGGCAGTCAAGAAGTTCAATTGAATGCTTTATACCCTCCGCATTGTAGCGTTCAGAAAGGAATGCAACCGCCTCTGACGGCGAAACATCGGGTTCAAGATAAATGTGAACAAAAGCCTTGTTTCTGTCCTTTGCAAGCAAATCCTCGTCAATAAGGTCAATATGGGCAATGTCCTCAACCTCTTGCTCAAGGTTTGTGTAATCTTCAATATAGATGCCGTAGGGAACTACGACATTTGCAATATCACTTGCTCTGTCAATATCCTTTGCGTCAACGGATATTTTTATTTCTGTCCAGGATTCCATTTTAACCTCTGATTCACGGGCATTTTATGCCGATATTTTTGTTTGTAATGCAGTGGCGGATATTATCCGCCACTACGAAATTGTGCAAATAATAACAATACTGCTTATCTTCACGAATTTGGAACGGCGGCACGCCGTATAAAAAATTTGTGGGGACAAATGCCCCACAAATCTTATTTATTCTGTGTTACTCGTTGAACATCTTCTTGATTTTATCAAAGAAGTTTCTGCGTTTTGCGTAGTTCTTGTCGCCTGTTGCGCCGTCAAGCTGTTTGATAAGCTCTTTCTGCTTGCCGTTAAGATTCTTCGGAACTTCAACGGTAACTCTTACATACTGGTCGCCTCTGCCTCTGCCACCGAGTCGCTGAATACCCTTGCCCTTGAGTCTGAAAACATCACCCGGCTGTGTACCCTCACGAACCGTGTAGGAAACCTTGCCGTCAAGAGTAGGAACAACAACATCTGCTCCGAGAGCCGCCTGTGTAAAGGTTATCGGAACTTCGCACCACACATCGTCACCTCTGCGTTCAAAAACAGGGTGCGGACGAACATTTACATAAACATGAAGGTCGCCTGCAGGACCGCCGTTTGTACCTGAGTTACCTCTGCCGCTGACATTAAGAATCTGCTGATCCTTGATACCTGCCGGAATTGTTACATCAACAGTCTTGTTCTTGCGCTGTTTGCCCGAACCGCCGCACTTTTTACAAGGATTGTCAACAATCTTACCTCTGCCGTGACAGGCATCACAGGTACGCTGGGTCTGGACAACACCGAAAGGCGTTCTCTGGTTGATTGTTACCCTGCCCGAACCGCCGCATGACGAACAGGTCTTGGGGCTTGTGCCGGGCTGAGCGCCTGTTCCGTGACAGTCGTCACAGGTTGTTACGCATGAATAGTTGATTGTCTGCTTGCAGCCCTTTGCCGCCTCTTCAAATGAAATGTAAACCGTAGTTTCAATATCACTGCCACGCATAGGAGCGTTTGCATTGTTGGAGCGTCTGCCGCCGAATCCGCCGAAAAAGCTGGAGAAGATGTCGTCAATATCAATACCCTGACCGAACGGACTTCCTGCTCCGCCTGCACCTGCACCGTAGTTGGAATCAACGCCTGCGTGACCGAACTGGTCGTAACGAGCCTTTTTATCGGAGTCGGAAAGAACTTCATAAGCCTCGTTTACTTCCTTGAATTTTTCCTCGCATTCTTTATCGCCGGGATGCAAATCCGGGTGATATTTTTTGGCACAGGCTCTGTATGCCTTTTTTATTTCATCGTCGCTTGCGCCCTTTTGAACGCCAAGCACCTCGTAGTAGTCTCTTTTGTCTGCCATATTACTCTCACCTTTGTCAAAATACCGAAATCACGCAATATTGCAAGCCGGTTATCGTCTTATACAGCCAAAAGGAGCCGCCATATAACAGCTCCTTTGACTATATGTTATTCTAACATAAATTACTTGTTATCGTCAACATCGGTGAAATCAGCGTCATATACATTAGGATCTCCGCCGTTGTTGCCTGTAGGATTACCGCCGTTTGGCTGAGCACCGTTCATATCGGGAGCACCGCCCTGCGGAGCAGCCTGCTGATAAAGCTTAGCGGCAGCATCGTTAAGAGTCTTCTGGAGGTCTTCCTTAGCTGTGCCGATGAGTGCGGCATCGTCCTTTGAGATAGCCTCTTTAAGAGCTGCAACCTTTGTGTTGATTGCGTTCTTGTCAGCCTCGGGAATCTTGTCACCGCTTTCGCTGACGAGCTTTTCTGCCTGATAAACAATGTTTTCAGCTTCGTTCTTAGCGTCAACTGCCTCACGGCGCTTTTTGTCCTCTGCGGCAAACTGTTCAGCTTCCTTAACAGCCTTGTCGATATCTTCCTTGCTCATTGAAGTTGAGTTACTGATTGTAATCTTCTGCTCTTTGCCTGTACCGAGGTCTTTTGCAGATACATTAACGATACCGTTGGCATCAATATCAAATGTTACTTCAATCTGCGGAATACCACGCATTGCAGGAGCAATGCCTGTGAGAGCGAAAAGACCGAGCTGCTTGTTGTCACGGGCAAATTCACGCTCACCCTGAAGAACATTGATTTCAACCTGTGTCTGATTATCAGCAGCAGTTGAGAAAATCTGGCTCTTCTTTGTTGGGATTGTTGTGTTTCTGTCGATAATCTTTGTCATAACACCGCCCATTGTTTCAACACCGAGTGAAAGCGGAGTTACATCGAGGAGGAGAAGTCCTTCAACTTCACCGCCGAGTACGCCTGCCTGAATAGCTGCGCCGATAGCAACACATTCATCAGGGTTGATGCCCTTGAACGGCTCTTTGCCGATAAGCTTCTTAACAGCGTCCTGAACAGCAGGGATTCTGGAAGAACCGCCGACCATAAGAACCTTGTCAATCTGGCCGATCTGAAGACCTGAATCCTGAAGAGCCGATCTTACAGGACCCATTGTAGCTTCTACGAGGTCTGATGTGAGTTCGTCAAACTTTGCTCTTGTAAGAGTAAGGTCAAGGTGCTTAGGACCTGTCTGGTCTGCTGTGATAAACGGGAGGTTGATGTTAGAAGTTGTAACACCTGAAAGTTCAATCTTTGACTTCTCGGCAGCCTCTTTTAATCTCTGCATTGCAACCTTATCCTGTGAAAGGTCAATGCCTGTTTCTGTCTTGAATGATGCAACCATCCAGTCGATGATTCTCTTATCGAAGTCATCACCGCCGAGACGGTTGTTACCTGCTGTTGCAAGTACTTCCTGAACACCGTCGCCCATTTCGATGATAGATACATCGAATGTACCGCCGCCGAGGTCATATACCATAACCTTCTGGTCTTTTTCCTTATCTACACCGTATGAAAGAGCGGCTGCTGTAGGCTCGTTGATGATTCTCTTAACATCAAGACCTGCAATCTTACCGGCATCCTTTGTAGCCTGACGCTGTGCGTCTGTGAAGTATGCAGGAACTGTGATAACTGCCTGTGTAACTGTTTCGCCGAGGTAAGCCTCTGCGTCCGATTTAAGCTTCTGAAGAATCATTGCCGAAATCTCCTGTGGAGTGTAGCTCTTGCCGTCAATTGTTACCTTGTGAGCAGTACCCATTTCTCTCTTGATTGATGCAACTGTTCTGTCAGGGTTTGTGATAGCCTGACGCTTGGCAACCTGACCAACCATTCTTTCGCCGTCTTTTGAAAAAGCAACAACAGACGGAGTTGTTCTTGCGCCTTCTGCGTTAGCGATAACTACAGGCTCGCCGCCTTCGATAACTGCTACGCATGAGTTTGTTGTACCTAAATCTATACCTATTGTCTTAGCCATGATAAATTCCTCCAATTGAATTTTTAATTGTTTTTGTTTGTGTGTTTTCTGCTGAATATTTATATATGAAATCAGTCACAGTTGGCAACCTGTACCATTGCGTGACGGATAATTTTGTCGCCGATTTTGTAACCCGTCTGATAAACGGCTGCGATTGTGTCGGCACCGAGGTTTTCGTCTTCAATCTTTGAAACCGCATTGTGCAGATTCGGATCAAACGCGTCGCCTGCTTTGCCGTAGGGCTCAATCTTTAGCTTTTCAAAGCTCTTTGCAAGCTGATTTGAAATAAGCTCAATACCCTTGATGATATCGGGATCGGCATCCTTCAGATTTGCAAGAGCAAGCGTTACGCTGTCTGCAACGGGGAGAAGCTCGATACAAGCCTTTGAAGTTGCATCGTCATAGATTGAAAGCTTTTCGTTTGCCGTTCTTTTACGGTAATTGTCATACTCGGCGGCAAGTCGCATATACTTATCCTTCTGTGCCGAAAGCTCATCTTCAAGAGCCTTGATTTTGTCTGCATTTTCATCCTTTGCAGGCTCTTCGGTATTTTCAGCCTTAGTTTCTTCTGCGACTGTTTCTTCGGAAACCTTTTTTTCTTCGGTTTTCTCGGATTTTTTCTTAGTCATCTTTATCCTCCTTCAAGGATTTTTATTTATCATATTTCTATCAGCTCATCAATAAGAGTGCTAACGCTTTCGGACACACATTCAAGAATTGAAATTGCTCTTGCGTAGTCCGTTCTCACGGGTGCTATCACCGCAAGCACGCCTGACGGGTTGCCGTCAAGTCGGTATCGTGTGGAGATTACCGCACTCCCTGCAAGCTCTGTTCTGCTGTTTTCGCCGCCTATGCTGACGGAGGTGTCGAGCGGAAGATTTTCAAGCATTTCCGCAAGGTCGTGTCTGTTGTTCAAAAACTCCATAACATTTCGTGCGTTAAGAAAATTGACATCGGACATAAACAACGGCTTTGTCACACCGCTGAGATAAACGCTGACTTCCTTTGCCGTTTCACAAGCCTCCATAATTGCCACAAGCACTCCCGGGGTAAACATTGAAAGTTCACCGAGCCTTGCCGCCGCTGTCTGTATGAACGGTCGGTTGACCGATGAAAGCTTCATTCCCGAAAAGATTTCGTTAAATGCCTTGTCAAACACGGTCAAAAGTTCGGGATTCAAAAGGAAATCGCAACGAAACAGCTTTGTTTTTATGATTCCGTTTGAGGCAATCACAACAGCCATTGCCGTGTGCGAACCCGTCTGAACAAATCTTATTCTGTGGATTCTGCTTTCCTCACCCGAAGGTGTTGTTGTTACCGCCGTGCAGCCTGTCAGCCTTGAAATAACACCGCTTGCCTCTTTGAGGATGCTCTCGGGGGAATCTGCGCTTTTGTAAAGCTCGGATTCAACATATTCCCGTCCGCCTTGGGTTACGGGGGTAATTTTCATCAGATTGTCGATGTAGTATCTGTAGCCCTGCAGCGTTGGAATCCTTCCTGCCGAGGTGTGCGGCTGAACCAAGTAGCCTTTATTTGTAAGGTCTGCAAGGTCATTTCGCACCGTTGCCGATGAAACCTCAAGTCCCGTTTCGTTAATCAACGCTTTTGAACCAATCGGCTCGCCTGTGTTGATATAGCTTTCGATTACCGCCGATAATATTTTCTTTTTTCTTTCAGCCAGCTCCATACCGTTCACCTCATTTCGTGTCGGATTTTGCTGTTTTAGCACTCTCAACGGTTGAGTGCTAATTGCTATACTCATAATATAATACCAAAGTCAGTAAAAGTCAAGCGTTTTTGAAAAATTTTTTCGTTTTCAGAAAATCATCACATAACACGGTTTGACAATGCACAGTCGATACTCTATAATCTACTTAGCAATAATATAAGGGTGAATTTTATGGGCGAATTTCTTCAAAATATGTATGTATGGCTTTGGGCAGCTCTTGCCGTTCTTATGGTTGTCATAGGAATCAAATACCGTCATGAACACCAAGGCTTGCTCGCTGTTTTGATGGCTTTGTTCTTTATCTTTATGACCGTGTGGTACGGTCTGCGAACCTTTGCAGGCTATCCGATGTTTGAGGGTACGCTGAATATAGTCTTCCGTTGCATCCTCGGCGGTTTTCTGATTGTGCTTGGATTGATATATTGGTTCACAAGAAAAAGAAAATAAGTAAACATTACACACAAAAGAATCGGACGGCAGAAATAAAAATTCTGCCGCCCGATTCTTTTAAATGAATAACAAATTTGTTTTACCGTCAATCAGCCGAAAGCATTTATATATATCATATATAACAGAAGGAACAGCCGTAAAATCGGCTCAGCTTAACACACAGCACACTGCGGCTGTACTTCACAGTCCGGCTTCACGAACAGCGTGCAAGATACTCGCCGATCAGGCAGTACAGCTTGCAGTCGCCGATTTCTATTGCTCTTTCGAGAGTGTCGGTAAAATGTGTGACTTCTTCGGGAATGTCGCAGTAGAGGTACTGCTCGTTCACGGCAAAATCCTCCGCCTCTCTCGACTGAACACACACTTCGTACATTCCGTTCGGGTGCTTATAGACCTCGTAACGAAACATTCTGTCATCTGTGTACATATCGTAAATCACATAGTCACGCATTTTATCACTTCCTCTCAAATGTATTATCTTGCAGATTGCAAACAGTATTTTGTTATTTCGTTTCTAAAAACTCCTGTACTCTTTCGAAAAGGAACGGCTGAATTGTAGGGTATGTCAAATTTTTTGGTATATCGTCAAAAAGATTAATCTTTTCAATTTCAAGCGGCGGCAGTTCTTCGAAACTGCGAATTTCCGCAAAATAGAGCATTCCGTAATCCGTGAACGAATAGATGCATACGGGACAGATCTCGAAATCCTTCGCCCCTGTTTCTTCCCAAAGTTCACGCTTTGCGGTTGCTTCAATATCTTCGCCGTCCTCACGATGACCGCCCGGAATTTCATATGTATCACGATTTTTGTGTTTGCAGAAAACCCATTTTCCGTTGTATCTCGCACAAATTACGGCGTATTTCAACGGCTTGTCTGTATTAAGGCTGTAAAATTTAACTTTCATAGCTAATCCTTTTAATCAAAATATCTTACAAGCGAGATCACCTTGCCGAGCAAAGCGACTTCGTCAACTATAATCGGTTCAAAATTATCGTTTTCAGGCTGAAGTCTGAAGTGACCGTTTTCTTTGTAAAAACGCTTTACGGTCGCCTCGTCACCGACAAGAGCAACAACGATTTCGCCGTTCTCCGCAACAGGTGTGCGGTGAACAATTAAAATATCGTCAGGGAAAATGCCTGCGTTAATCATACTTTCGCCCTGAACACGCAGAGCAAAAAGCTCTCTGCCCCTTTTTAAACTGTCGGGAACAGGCACATAACATTCAATATTCTCAACGGCAAGAATCGGATAACCTGCCGCAACTCTGCCCAAAACAGGAACATCGGTGTTTTTCTCCATGCCGTTAATCTGAATACAACGGTTCACACCGTGTTCTCGTGAAATAAGACCTTTTTCTTCAAGTGCCTTGAGGTGGTGGTGAACGGTTGATGTTGAACTCAGTCCCGTTTCTTCGCAGATTTCACGAACTGACGGAACTCTGCCCTCGCCTGCACATTCCTTTAGATAATCGAAAATTTTCTGTTGGCTTTTGCTTAAAGGTTTCATATCGCAACGCCCCTTGTTTGTAATTACAGTATGATTGTACCATATATTTTCAGAAAAATCAAACATTTGTTTTATGTTTTTTGAATTTTTTTATTTTGTCTGACAAACGGACAAATTGTCAGAATTATGTTTATCGGCAGAAAAAAGTCGGAGCAGCGAAGCATGGCAAATCCGTATATATTATGAAATAATGTTTAGGATAAAAGCATCGCTTAATCCCTGATATCATTGACATTTTGAACGGTTTTTAGTATCATTAAGTTAATCAAATAATTGAAATTCAACAAGGAGGCAATGATATGTCAGTTTCGTACATGACACATCCGCTTATAAGACACAAAATTACACTTCTCAGAAAAGAAGACACATCAACAAACGAATTTCGCAAATTGGTTGAAGAAATTGCAATGCTTATGGGTTACGAAGCTCTTTCTGACCTCGAAACTCAGGATATCACGGTAAAAACTCCGATTGAGGAGTCTGTTCAGCCTGTTATTTCAGGCAAAAAGCTCGCAGTTGTGCCTATCCTCCGTGCAGGTCTTGGTATGGTAAACGGTATTCTTGCACTCGTTCCGTCTGCAAGAGTAGGTCACATCGGTCTTTACCGTGACCCCGAAACCCACGCACCTCACGAATATTACTGCAAGCTGCCCGATCCAATCGACCAGCGTCAGATTGTTGTTGTTGATCCGATGCTTGCAACAGGCGGTTCGGCTATTGCAGCAGTTGATTTTATCAAAAAGCACGGCGGTCAGAAAATCAAGTTCATGTCAATCATCGCAGCTCCCGAGGGTGTTGACGCTCTTATGAATGCGCACCCCGACATTCAGCTTTATGTCGGCTGTCTTGACCGTGAGCTCAACGAAAATGCATACATCTGCCCCGGCTTGGGCGATGCAGGCGACAGAATTTTCGGCACAAAATAATTTTTTCAAGCATTCAAAAAGCCTGAGCAAAAACGCTCAGGCTTTTTCTGTTTCGCATAAATGTAAATGCAGCAGTGTTAAAAGTGTTTCGGGGTTAGGATGTGCGAAACAGGATAAGGTTTTCCAAAATAACATATCTTTCGGAATAACTTTCAAAGAGCAAGGCTTGCGTATTTATTTGTGACCGGTTAGATTCACAGACCCTGTTTTCGATGTTATTATAACACAAAAAACCTGTTTGTGTTAATTAGTCTTTAAATTGCCGATTTTTGACCGCTAATTTTCACGCTTTTGTCGGAGCGTGTCAATCGCATATTATTTTTCGCCCCCAAAAATCAAGCAGCTTCTCCTTAATTTCCGCATAGAGTGATGCGCTTATCGGCACTCTGTCGCCGTTTTTGCACACCCATTCGCGGCGGTCAACTTTCTGCACATTTGCCATATTTGCAATACAGCCTCTGGAAATATAAATAAATTCATTTGAGTCAAGTTCTTCAAACACAACCGCCAGCGGTTTTCGTATTTTTATCGGCTCTTTGCTTTTGAGGTGGTAAATTTCGCTGTTTTTTCCTCTTTTTGTAATGTACAAAATGTACTTGCACGGCAGCATACCGCACATATCGTGCCGTTCAATGAAATATGACTTTTTGCTTTCAAGGTCAATAACGCCTGCCGCGTCAAGCAATGCGGTCTTCAGCCTATAATCTCCGTCTTGTTTTGGCACAAACCTGAAAATATCAAGTTTATATCCGTCAACGGCATAATTTACATGGGAGGTCATAAAAATAATAAGACAATTCGGGTTTAATTTTTTCACATATTCCGCAATTTCAAAGCCCGACACCTTGGGCATTTCAATGTCGAGAATCAGAATATCAATTTGTTTGTTGTCGTCAAGCTCAAACATAAACTGACCGCTGTCGGTGTATACTGAAATATCCGCCGATATATTCTTTTCATAAAAAGCACGCTCGGCAATTTCCTTTTCCCGTTTAACCGCCGAAGGGTTATCATCACATATTGTACAATGCAGAACCATATTCATAATATTCACCATTTAAAGTTAATATAAATCACCTTCATATGACTATTATACTATAGTAACTGCCGCATTGCAATATATTGTCTGATTATTTATAAAAATTGTGCTTGTATACATATACCCGGCAAAAGAAACACCCGAACTAAAAAGTTCGGGTGTAAAAGAATAAATTTAACTCAAAGATTATTCCGATTTGTTTGCGGCAACACTTGCAGCCTGTTTGACAGCGGTGTTGACCTTCGACTGATATGCATGACCTGCAACTCTGCCGTTGATAACCGCAACATAACGGTTGCCGTCAGACTTATAATAGCTTACAGTGTCTGTCGAGCCGTCGGATGAGTATGTATATGTAACGGTAAGAACAGGCGAACCGTTCTTGCTGTCCGATTTTGTATCGGCAAGCTCAATCATAGTAAGATTTTCATAGAAGCCCGAAAATGTTGCAAGCTCAATTTCTGTCTTGCCGTTCTTAACGGTTGTTGTGGTTGTTGTAGACTCACTGCCGTTATCGTCTGTCTTTGTTTTCTGTGCAGTGCTCAGCGAGAATGTGTAGGTGTTCTTGCCGTCATTTACGGAAACCTCCGACAATGCGCTCATCTTCGGATAAAGCACATATTCGTTTACAAGGCTGTCATAGCTTGTTTTAACCCACGGAACCTTTTCGGCGGAAATTGTATATACAATATTTCCGCCCTCTTTCATAAGGCACACATTGCCGTCACCGTCCGGCTTTGAAGCTCTGAGGCTGACCGTTGTATCGGGATAAACAGCCTTTAACTTTGCATACGGTTCAGAAAGACCCACGCTTGAAAGCTGTGAGGATGACGGATTAACCATTTTTACCGTGAGGGCATAAAGACCTCTTATGCCGCCTGCAACAAGACTGCTTTCGTTCTCGTTTGCGTAGCACTCAACAGGGCTTGTCATAACAAAAGAAGCTGAGTTCTTGCCGTCTGAATTTGGCTTTAGAGTGATTGTCTTTGGAAAGTTAGAGCCTGAAATTTCAATTGAAGATGCCTCACTGTTGTCGTTGTTAGATGCCGCATCGTTGATTGTAAGGCTGATAAGGTCGGTAAGGCCGTAGTCAAATGCAGAAACAGAATCTTTGGCAACAAGGTAAACTGTGTCACTGTCGCCAAACTTTATGTATGTTCCCGCACTTTGCGGAGCATCATCACCGACATAGATAACAGCCTTTGTCTTGTCGGTATAAGTTACGGTAACAGTATCTCTCGGCTTGTCAAGACCGTAATCGGCAAGCTTTGAGCCGTCAAGGGTCATAACCTTTGTAAAGTCAATGCTTGCGGCATTGTTTGCAATGTTATCTGCAATACCGCCCTGAAGGTCAAAATCCTCATAGCCTACAATTGTGTACTGTGTAGCACTTGTCTTGCCGTTCTTATCGGTCGGGGTGTACGACTTGATGTCAAGAGTGCCTTTTTTGTTTTCAAGATGAATCTTTGAAATCTTTGCAGGGATATAATCCATAAGAGTGCCGTAGCTGTTGTTATCAATTTCACCCTTATCGTTTGTCTGAATCTGTGCCTGATGAACACCGTCTTTATCGGTTGTAACGCTCATCTTTACACCCTCATCATATGTTGCTGCTTTCGATGACGAACCATCGCCCTTCGGTAGAAAGATGAGCAGACACATAAGTCCCGCAAGAATCAATGCTGCTGCGCAGACAATAATCAATATTTTAGTATTCTTTTTCATTATCTGTTCCTCCTGCGTAGCCAGAAAACAAAGCCTGCAACAAGAATTGCAATCGGGATAACGATTACAAACACAACAAGCATTGTGTTCTGTGTTGCAACATCGGTAATGCCGAGTTCTGTATTATCAATCGACTTACTCTCAATTGTAATACCGACATCTTCCTTGTCTGCAATTGTGTTGATTACATTCATAAAGTATGCCGAGTTGTTAAAGCTGTTGTACTGCATAATTGTGTCGCTGAACATAACATATGAACCGAATACAACAACTCTTGACGATTTTTTGTCCTCGTTTGTCATAACGCCCTCTGCGGCAACATTTTCACCGTTGCCTGTGATTGCGTCCTTGTAGTCCCAACTCTTGTCGGCATCAATCGGCAATACGCCTGCCTTGTTCGTAGTTTTGAGCAATGCGTGTGCGGTGTTTTCGTCTGTAATATTAACAGCGTGTGACTCTGATACAACAACAGGAATCTTGCTGTTTTTGAGGTTGTCTTTGTAATAATCGCCGTAGCTTACCGTGAATGCATACGGTGAGCTTGCATTTACAAGCGCGGTTTCGTCTGTTTCAAACACATAGCCTCTGTCAATTGACATACCCCATTCCTTGAGGAAATCGTCAAGGTTAGGCATCTCCCCCATATCAGCAGTCGGAACATAGATGAGTGAGCGACCGTACTTGCCGTCATTTGAAAGCCATGTTGAAAGCTTTTCAACAATCTTTTCGTCAAGGTCAACGGAGGGCGCATACATAATTGCAACCTTAGCGTCTTTGTCAAAATCGCCTGTTGCAAGTGAAACATCATTCACCTGATAAGCGTTGTTTTCAAGAAGACTTTTAAGCGATGAGTAATCCTGCTCGTTGTTGCCCTTGATCATATCAACAACAACCTTGTCGTCTGTTGTAACATTGAGAATTGCCGTTACAACAGCCTGCTCAATCTTTGTGCCTGTAAAGCTGTATGTGCCGTAGTAGTTGTAGGTCTGCTCATCATACTCAAAGCAATCCGTAAGGGTAAGCACCTTGTACTGCTTGCCCGACTCAACAAGAACAATGTTGTTTGCTGAGCTTGACTGCCAGTCAACATTCGGATAATTGGATGTGAAGGAGGGATTTGATGTTAGGTCAACATACTTGATTTTCATTTTTCCGTCTGACTTGCTCGCCATTTTATTGAGCATTTTCTGAGCCTGAACAAAGTATGTTCCCTGACTTTCAAATTTGTCCTTCTCCATAAGTATATAAACGGTAACATCATTGTTAAGATGTGAAACATAATCAATTGTGTCATCCTGAAGAGCAAACGAGTTGTTTGAGGTGAGGTCAAGCTCAAGGTCGGGGAATCTGTTAACAAGAAGTCCGATTATAATGTTGAGAACAATCACCATAACAATAACAAGAGCCGTGATTGCCATTGCAACCGTGCCGTGTTTTGCCTTTCTTGACTTCATAAACTTTTTGAATTTTCCCTTTTCTTTTTGAGGCTTTGATTTTTTGTTCTTAGCTTTTTTAGCTTTTGTATCTTCCGTTTTACCGGCTGTTTCTGCCACCGCATTACTGTCGGCGCTTGCAGTTTCTTCGGAGATAGTATTTAAGTTTTTATTTTCTTCGCTCATTTATATTACCCCCTTAGCTCCAGCGTCTTTTTTCCAGAACACGAACAGTAAAGAATATGAACAATCCTGCCACGCTCAGGAAGAATGTGATATCGGTTGCGCTGAGCAGACCGTATTTGAATGAATTATAGTATGTAGCAAAGTCAATTTTTCCGATAATGTTCTTAATCCAATCGATTGAAATCATACTTGTGAAGTTTGTCATCATATAGATAACAAGGTTTACCGCCATACTTACGATAGCTGCAACAATTGTGCTTTCCGTAAGAGATGAGATAAACACATTTATTGCAATAAGAGCCGCACCAAAGAGGAGCAGTCCGAGAAATGTACAAAGAATAACCGACCATTCCGGAGTTGCAAAGAACGAAATTACAACCGCATAGAGAAGGAAGATTGCACTGCAGATTGCATAAAGCACAAATGCACCGAGGAACTTGCCGAGAACGACCTTTGTAAGGCTTACAGGTGCGGTAAAGAGTGCCTGATCTGTTTTCTGGTACTTTTCATCCGCAAAAGATTTCATTGTTATAATCGGGATTAAAAACAGGATAATCAAAAGCATATTGCCGTAAACATAGCTTAAGCTTGCCGAGTTGTACACAACGCAGTAGTTGTAGAAAAACACACCCGAAAAGAAGAAGTAAGCGGCAAAAACAACATATGCAATTGCCGAATTGAAATAAGAGGAAAGCTCCCTCTTTAAAATAGCACTCATTACATATCTTCCTTTCTGCTGTCATATTTGCCTGAGGTAAGCTTAAGGAACATATCCTCAAGTGTTTCGTTGCCTGACTGCATATCAAGAATTACCGCACCGATTCTTACCATAGCATTGTAAACATCTCGTCTGATGTCGCTTGCTGTTTCGTATTCAATCATATATCTGCCGCTGCCGTCAACATTACTGCCTGTCTTTGCAACATGCTTAACAGCAGGGATTTTCTTTATTGCCTCGGTAATGTCGGCAGTGCTTCCCTCTGCAACGAGCGAGAGCTTCTCACCGCCCGATACCTGAGCGGAAAGCTCATCGGTTTTCGCATCGGCAACAATTTTGCCCTTTGAAATAACGACGATTCTGTCGCACACCTCGGAAACCTCGGAAAGAACATGAGATGAGAAAATGACCGTATGCTTTTTGCCGAGATTGCGGATAAGCTTTCTGATTTCGATAATCTGCTTAGGGTCAAGACCGACTGTCGGCTCGTCAAGAATGATTACGGGCGGATTGCCGAGAAGCGCCTGTGCAAGGCCTACACGCTGACGGTAACCTTTTGACAGATGCTTGATAATTCTGTCAGCCTGCTCGGTAATCTTTGTCAGACGCATAACCTCGTCAATGTGTTCCTTTTTGGGCAGCTTCACCTTCTTGAGATCAAACATAAACTCAAGATATTTTTTAACCGTCATATCAATGTACAGAGGCGGAATTTCGGGAAGATAACCGATTTTTGACTTTGCGTGAATCGGATCGTCAAGAATTTCACATCCGTCAATGGTAACAGTACCGCTTGTTGAAGAAAGGTAACCTGTTATCATATTCATTGTTGTGGATTTGCCCGCACCGTTCGGTCCGAGAAATCCCAGAACTTCACCTGTTTCAACAGTGAAGCTGATGTCGTCAACGGCCTTTATGCTGCCATAAAATTTTGTAAGGTTTTTAACCTCGACCATGTGACTTTTCACTCCTTAAAATTAAATACTTAATCTCTGTGCCTTTATTCTGCAATTTAAATGTGCCATAAAAAAACGCAGAAACGAACATGATAGATTATACTATAAAATGAGCGTTTTGTGTAGAGTTTTTCCAAAAAAACAGCGCAAACTCACAAAAATTCAGTTTCTCATCACACAATCAATGCTCTTCGGGAATTATTCACCAAAAATTCGGAACAATATTTATTGATAATGACAAAACAATTTAAAAGGAAGTGTCAGCTTGCAATATTTAAATGCATTCTGGGTTGGCGGACTCATCTGCGCGGTCGGTCAGCTTCTCATTGATAAAACAAAACTCACTCCCGCAAGAATACTCACAGGCTTTGTTGTGGCCGGTGTGATTTTGGGAGCAGTCGGACTTTACAAACCGCTTGTCGATTTTGCCGGAGCAGGCGCAAGCGTGCCAATCAGCGGTTTCGGCTTTCTTATGAGCGAGGGTGTACGAAAGGCGCTCTCTCAGGACGGCGCACTTGGAATCCTTACGGGAGGTATTACAAGTGCCGCCGCAGGAATCTCCGCCGCAATAGTTTTCGGACTTATCGCCGCCCTTTGTACAAAATCGGGAGATAAGTAAAGTTAAAAATTAAGCCTTATAAATGCAGCCGCATACCGTTTGCTTTACAACACAAAAACCGCCGTACAGATTATTCGCTGTACGGCGGTAATGTTTAAAGATATTTAATTCTATTATTCAGCGTTAATCTGAACTTCTTCGGGATTTTCAGAAATATCGCCTTTCTTTTTTCCGCGTTTTTTGATGATATATGTCCATACGCAGAGGAATGCAAAGGTTGCGGCACATATGATTGTCACGGTCAAGCCTATTGCAAATCCCTTTGGATAATACTCAAGCTTGATTGTATGCTCGCCCTTGTCAAGATTGAATGCAACGAGTGCGTTGCCGACAGGAGTAATTGTTACTTCCTTGCCGTCAACATATGCCTTCCAGCCCTCTTCATACGGAACAGAGGTGTAGAACAATCCGTTTTCCTGTGCGTTGATTGTTCCCTCCATAGAACTGCCGGTAAGCTTTGTTGTTGTCATTACGCTATTTGAAAGCTTCTTGTAGCCTTCTTCAAAGACATCCTGATTCAGAACATCAACAAATACCATTGCAGAACCCGACTGTCCCTGCTGGAGATTTGAATAAACGGAAATCTTGTCGCCCTTTTTGCATTGACCGATGCAGGCAATGTAGCTTCTGCCCATACCGTAGGTCTTGCTCTGGGCAACATCGTTAATCATAACGGTAACATCGTCACCGCCCGAAATATCCGCATACATAAGATACAAGCCGTCCTTAGGTGCTTCGTAATTCCACTTTACATGCGGAGTAACCGTTGTATCGTTACAGTTGAATGAATATCTTCCGTAATCCGTTTTGTTTACGGGGAACTGGGTGTAGTCTGTGTGTCCCTGAGAAACAACATCAAGCGGAGTGTAAACATCATCCTTAATGCCGGTTGCAAGCTTAAAAAATTCGTTCTGTGTGTCAAACGGATTGAACTGATCCTCGTTCTGATTAACCTGCCAGCCTGCAAGCTCGGAATTTGTCATAAAGCCCATCGGCAGATAGTGGTTGTTCTGCAAAAGCTTTACATTGCCGACGCCGTAAGCCTCTGTAAGGTCGTAGGTATTCATATAGATACCGTCACGGGCAATGAGATATTTAAGATTCATAAAGAGGTTTGTCACAGGTGAACCCTCGGCATAGGTATAGCGGTTACCGCTCTTCCAACCCATCATACCAAAGTTTTCAAACAGCACGGTCATATCAACATTAGCCATTGAGTTGAACATTGAAAGTCCGTTGTAGTGGTTGAGTGCGGCATCGTTAAGAGTCTGAGTTGATGTCATCTCCGCTCTCCACATTTCGGTTGTATTGTTTTCAAGGCTGTCCATATAGTCAATTACCTGTGCCGTACTTTCCTCGCCTCTCGGATAATCGTAAGTACCCGTTACAGTTGTTGTCTTAACACCGATATAACCTGCGGCGGCACTCTCGCCCACAATTATGACGCCGAATACAATCAAAAGAACCTGTTTCGGAACAATTCTCTTTGTATAGAGGAAAAGCAGAACGCAGATTACAGCCGCAATAACTGCCGTGCCGACAAGCGCATAAGCCTCCTGTGTGCCGATGCCAAAGATGATTACAAGCGCAACAAAGAGTGCGGCAAGGATAACATCCCAGCAAGAGCTTGATTCAAGAAGCATAAATGCTCTGAATGCCATAACAACAAGCACAAAGCTGATGAGATAGCTGAAACGGTACGGAATCATATTTGTAAAGTGGAAGCCGTGCCAGATATAGTCAAGCTGTCTGATGATACAGCTGATAATCATAAAACCGATAAGACAGCCGTCAACGATTTTCTCTTTGAGCGAAATTTTCTTGCTTGTGAAGAAAAGAATTCCGAGTACAAGAGAAAGTGTACCACAGGCAATGTTGGGCAATGCGTCAGCCTCTTTGATTGCAGGAGCGGCAAATGTTATGAAATTGGAAAGAATCTTTCTGATTGCCTCAAGCACACCCATAAGGTCGTTTGTTGAACCTATGTTGATTGCAAAGGTTGTCGGAAAAGTTGCACCCGATGCGTTTGTGTTTTGCAGACCGAAGAATGCCGGCAACAGGAAAAACGCAGTAAGTCCGAGTGCAATCAACGAGTAAATACCTGTGTGAAGAAGATTTGTTGCAAACTTTTTGATGCCGTCCCATTTTACAATGTTGTATGCAATGAATGACAGCAGTACAAAAATGCAGGCAAACAAACCGATATAATAGTTAGTCAAAAGTGAAAGTGCAAGCGAAACTATGTAAAGTCTGAACTTGCCCTCTGTGAAGAGCTTTACTGTGCCCAGAGCAACAAGCGGTGTGATACAAACCGTATCAAGCCAGATTGTGTTCCAATAATAGCCCATAAAGAATGCGCAAAAGCCGAAACTGCATCCGAAAATCACAAGAGAAAAATCATTCTTCTTAAAAAGACTGCGTAAGAAGATTGCCATAAACATACTTGCACATGCAACCTTGATTACAACAGAGAACATCAAAAATTCTCTCAGCCATTCACTCGGCAAAAATACCGTCAAAAAGTTGAGCGGGCTCATAAGGTAGTAGGACATAAGCGCAAAGTAGTTTACACCTCCGCCCTGCGTCCATGACCAGAACAGCGATTCGCCGTGCTTGAGCTTTTCCTGCATATCCGCAAGAAACGGATAATACTGATGCCACAGGTCGGTTACAAGAATCTGATTGTCACCGAACGGCGAAACCTTCATAACTCCGAAAGCGGCTGTCATCAGCACAAACGGTATGACAAAAGCCAGAATAATAAATAGATTGTTTGAGAAAAAGCCCTTGAAGCCACTTTTGTTTTCAATCGTGACAGGCACCGACTTTTTCTTTTTCTTTACAGCGGGCATAATTTGACCTCCGAAATATTTTGTAATTGTTTTCCGATATGCACAAAAATGCAATCGGGTACAAGTAATCCATTTTATTTTAACGCTTTTCGTGTGTGATGTAAATAAAAAAACATAAAAATCTTAAAAAAAATAGACTTTTTGCGTTAGCTTTGTTATAATCTAAGTGCGGATAATCTCCGCCTCTTTGAGGTCGGAGATTATCTTTGGAATTTAGCGTGAGTTTCACTCCCTCTAAATTCCACGGAGCTTTCGCT
>NZ_NNSR01000024.1 GCF_002834225.1 Ruminococcus bromii
TCCACACAATCAGCACGACCGCCCCAAATAAAGGTACAGTGTCCCACATTCCAATTTGTCGCATAGCCTGTTCCGCCACTTTCAAGATGTAAACCGTATCTAATGTTTTTGCAATCAAATGTAAATCCTCTAATATGCGTATGAACATTAAGGTCGAGATGGAATGGACACTTTTTAATGATGTCTTCTGATTTTAATTTAGATTTATCAAATCCTGTTGCTCCGTCCCATTTGATGACTGTTGCGGCAGGATTATAAATGTTTTCAGATTCATAGTAAACATAATCCTTAGTCATTACGCCTCTGTAACCGACCAAGCCGACATCTGACATACCTGCATATTTGTCCTGCAAATCTGTATATATTCCTGCCATTACGACTATTGTATAACGATTATGATAACTGTTGTCTGATATGCTGTTATTAGCTGACAAGATAGAGTTAAATTTTGTTTTTCCGAATCCCTCTGTATCTTCATTATAATCGTTAGAAACATACAAATAGTGCATTGTGTAGTCAGGAGCTTGATACAATGCAGGCTTAACCTTTTGAACAATCTTTTCGGCGTCAACATATGCAGTCTTTTGATTGTTTTGCTCAATCTGCAAGTGGCAGCTATTGTCTGTTAATCTATTTGCAGCAATGGCAATTTTAATATGGTCAATGACGATATCCTGTGTGGGAGTGTATGTAGCTGCTGCATTTTTAAGCGCACTCACCTCAGATAGTAACCATTTTGAGTCGATAACCGTTTGACCGTGTGCAGGATAAAACACACATCCTGTGTTGTTAGTTGTAAAATCCTGTAACGACAGGCAGTAAGGTTTATTAGCTTGTAATGCTATCGGTGTTTTGAGTGGTAAAAATGCGTTGATAGCCGCCGTAGATGTACCGCTTAAACTGATTTTGTTTTTACTAACAGTAATAGTTACACCGTTTTGGTATTGTGAGTAATCTGCCAAATTAGCTAAATTTATACTCTTAGTAACATCAAATAATTCACTACTGTTTACTTTTTCATCAAATTTACTTTTGACATCATATGCCAAGTTGACAGCTCTGACCGTGCCAGCCGCATTTTTAATTGCGTCCGTAATACCGTAGCCGTCAAGAGTGGTTGCCCTGTCAGCCTTTGCGGCAAACATTCCGTCAAGCTCGTCGCGTCTGTATGACTTGCTTGCCGGCAGATAGTAGGCTTCAAGATACTTGATGCTTGGATAATTTTCCGACTGATTTACAATCTGCTGTCTGTTTTCAAGCTTGTTTGAAATGTTTTCTTTCAGCGACAAATTGCTCTGTTCAATAATTTT
Organism: Ruminococcus bromii; assembly: GCF_002834225.1. Taxonomy (GTDB): domain Bacteria; phylum Bacillota; class Clostridia; order Oscillospirales; family Acutalibacteraceae; genus Ruminococcoides; species Ruminococcoides bromii. The sequence continues at coordinate 1,311 of NZ_NNSR01000024.1, forward strand.
GCGGTTTTCGTCAATTTTTGCTTGCTGGTTTTTAGCTTCGGTAAGAGTTTTCAGCATCTCCTCACGCAATCTTAATGTTTCTGAGTTCGGATTGAGATACTCCCTGTCCTCAATCGGAATGCTTTCATCGGCATAAAGGGTAACAATCTGCGTCTGAAAAATACTGCCGTTTTCGCCCCTGCCTTCAAGCTGAAGTTCAAAATAGCCGTGCATAAAAATATCATTTTTCTTGACTTTCCATACGATTTTTGTCCCCAACCTGTCAACAGTAGTGCTGTCCGGAATTATTGAGTTGACGCTTCCGTCTGCAAAACGCAGATGAATGCGGTAGTCAGCCGTGATGTCAGTTATTCCGTTAATCAAAAACTCCTGCGTTTCGGCAAGGTTTTCGCCTGTGACTCCAATGCAGTTTGTCCCGTCAAAGGCTTTTGGTTTTCGTTTGTTATAAATAATCATAAATTACACCTCCATTTAAAGGGTTTAAAAGGTGAAAAAATGTATTCTTTTATGCATTTATTCAAAAATTTATAACAAATTTTTTTTATTTCCTGTTGAAAGGTTAAAACGGTTGCATTTGCAATTTCCTGTGATATAATCTAATTTGAATGTTTTAAATGAATTGAACAGAGGGATACAACCATGTCTTATTCCGTAACGATTGATTTGCACGGCGAAACTGTTTACAGCGCACAAAAGGTGCTTACCGCTCGGCTGAAAAATATTTCGCCCGATGTCCGTGAGGTGTGCGTAATTTTCGGCTATCACAGCGGTACGGCATTGAAAGATTTTGTTATGCGGTATAAGAATAAGAAAATCGCCAAGAAAGTTTTAGGGCTTAATCAGGGTTCGGCCGTTTTCGTTTTGAAAGACGGATGATGCGTTTGCAATTCAGCAGGGTCGGATATTATAAATTGTACAAATAATGCCGTTACAACCCACGCCCCACGGTATGAGGGAGGATTAAATGAGAAAGTATGTAGAAGTTTTTACTCGTGACCATTTGCCAAAGCTGAGAGATCAGTTGTTGTTTTCGGGGCTGACGGATCACGAGATTTTTATGTTTATTCAATATGCACAGCCATACTATATGTCGCTGAACCGTGGCAGTACGGCAAGGGTTGAAAACAAGTTCAGCCATATGACGGGACTTGTGTTTTCGGGAACTGCATACCTTTATTCTGTGGACTACAACGGCAACAAAAGTCTGCTCAAAACAATTCGCAGCGGCGAGTCAAGCGGAACGCTTTATGCGATGTTTGACTACTACAATACGCTTGTTGAGATTATGGCAGGAGAGGACTGCGAAATTCTTTTCATTCCGCCGGAGCCGATGTTTATAACCGAGGATTCGCTTGCTTCGATTCAGCAGAAAATCCTCGTCAATATGCTTGCGTCACAAAGACAGGTGTTTTTGCAGATTTCGGAACACCTTGCCTGCCTTTCAAAGCGAAGTATCAAGGGCAAATTTATGCACCTTCTTCAAATCCATTGCAAGCGTGAGCATAGCTGTGAGGTTGATCTGCCGTTCTCCCGTGACGAGCTTGCAAACTATCTTGCGGTTGACAGAGCGTCACTTTCAAGAGCACTCGGTGAACTGAAAAAAGCAGGAATTATTGAATTTAAAAAGAGCCATTTCAAACTGATTGAAACAGCTGAATATCATTTTGATTAAATAACAGCCGGCAAACGGTGTTCTGTTTCCTTTCACCGCCGACTAAAATATAACGGAGGATAATATTATGAGTTTTGTGGAATTACTGCTGTTCGGCATCGGCTTGTCTATGGATGCATTTGCGGTTTCAATTTGCAAGGGGCTCTCCGTGCGTAAGTTAAGACCTAAACACGCAATTACTGTCGGATTGTGGTTTGGCGGATTTCAGGCGCTTATGCCGCTTATCGGTTATCTTCTCGGAAAGCAGTTTGAATGGCTTATCACAAGCATTGACCATTGGATTGCTTTCATCCTGCTTGCACTTATCGGTGCAAATATGATAAGAGAAGCCTTCGGTGAGGAAGAACAGCTTGACGATTCGTTTTCGGTCAAGACAATGCTGCCCCTTGCCGTTGCAACAAGTATTGACGCACTTGCGGTAGGCGTTTCGTTTGCGTGTATTGATGTTGATATCGTGTCTGCAATCGCAATTATAGGCACAACAACATTCATACTTTCGGCTGTCGGCATCAAAATAGGCAATGTATTCGGTGCAAAGTATAAGTCAAAGGCAGAATTTTTAGGCGGTGCAGTATTGATTTTGCTTGGACTCAAGATTTTGCTTGAAGATTTAGGGCTTTTGCCGTTTTAATGGATTACAAATTGAAAGTTGACGGCGAGCCGCCGTTACCAATTCGAGAAGATAGTATAATATAGAAATCGCATCAGATGCCCGAAAAAGCTCTGATGCGATTTTTTATATAAAAGTCGTTGCTGTTTCGTAGGGCGGATATTATCCCCCCTACAGACAATACAGTTTTTTTATAATTTCAATTTCTTAAAGTTGTCATTCAGAATTGTGCAGGAGTTATCTAACTTTTGCAATTCCTGTTCGGTTAATTTAAGTTCCAGAATGCGTTTTGCACCGTTTGCGCTTACTATGCACGGGTTGCCGATGAACACATCTTTCTTGCCCCCGTATTCGCCACGCAGACGAACCGATACTGTCAGAACGCTGTTTTCATCTTGAAGAATTGCACGGACGATACGAACGATTGACATACCGATGCCGTAGTAAGTTGCGCCCTTTGCCTCAATGATTTTGTGGGCGGCACAACGCACATCATCGCTTATCTGCTCAAGCTCTTCCATATAGTACGATTTTGGGTTATCACGCATGACATCCTTTAGCGGTTTGGCGGCAAGGAGTGCCTGACTCCACGGAACAAATTCGCTGTCTCCGTGTTCGCCGATTACATATGCGTGAATGTTGCGTGGATCAACCTCAAAATATTCGCCGAGAAGATATCTGAGCCGTGCCGTGTCAAGGGTAGTTCCCGTGCCGATGATTTTTGACGCATTGAATCCCGAAAGTTCATAGGTCACCCGTGTCATAATGTCAACGGGGTTTGTCGCAACAAGGAAAATCCCCTCAAAACCGCTTTGCACAACCTTTGGCACAATTGAAGAAAATACAACTGCGTTTTTCTGCAAAAGCTGAAGTCTGCTTTCGGTGGGCTTTTGATTGGCACCTGCGCAGATTACAACAATGTCGGCGTCGGCACATTCGCTGTAACCTCCGCAGCGGATTTTCATGCTTGAATGCGAAAATGCAAGCCCGTGGTTCAAATCCATTGCCTCGCCCTCGGCACGCTTTTCGTTGAGGTCAATCATAATGAGCTCATCGCACACATTTTGATTGAGTGCCGCATAAGCAAAGCTCATTCCGACCATTCCCGTTCCCACAAGTACAACCTTTCTTTTGTTTCCCGACATATGACCGTCCCTTTCGTTTGTATTCTTTTTTTAGGGTTTTCATATGTGCAAAAATTATTCTTTGGTTTAAAAAATTGATTGAATTGTGCTTTTTGGGGGATTGTGAAAAAAATAACGGCAGAATCGGCTGTTTGTTTGGTGAAATGGCAAGAATTATATGTAAAAATCATCAAAATTCACTTGAAACGCAGATATAATTGTGCTAAAATTAATTCGACAAGGTGTTCGGAATACATTAGGCATATTCCGATTTTTATTTTATAGGAAAATATCAATTGTGAGATTCTTGTTTTTGAAAACTGTCAAATTTTGCCGAGTTGTGCTTTAGCATAAAATTCTTACAAAGTTATGCTCTGATATCAAAAGTTTTTGAAAAGTAAGACTGTCTGCACGAATAGGGTGCGAGGCACTCGCTTTTCAGAATGTACAGGTGCTTGCAGAGTTACGCTCGGGCATTAAAAGTTTTTGAAAAGTAAGACTGTCTGCACGAATAGGGTGCGAGGCACTCGCTTTTCAGAATGTACAGGTGCTTGCAGAGTTACGCTCGGGCATTAAAAGTTTTTGAAAAGTAAGACTGTCTGCACGAATAGGGTGCGAGGCACTCGCAGAAAGGAAAAGAGAAAAATGTACAAGATAGTTAAGAAAAAATCTCTGAATCCAACCGTTACACTTATGGAGATTGACGCTCCGCTTATTGCAAAAAAGGCAGAGCCCGGACAGTTCATCATTCTCCGTGTTGACGAGAACGGTGAGCGTATTCCGCTTACGGTTGCAGGCTATGACAGAGAGGCCGGCACAGTTCGTATTATCTTCCAGATTGTCGGTGCAACAACAGAAAAGCTCAATCACCTTAACGAAGGCGATTATATTCACGATTTTGTAGGCCCTCTCGGTGTTCCCACACATACAGACGGTCTTAAAAAGGTTTGCGTTGTAGGCGGCGGCGTTGGCTGTGCAATTGCACTTCCGGTTGCCGAAAAGCTCCACGAAATCGGCTGTGAGGTTCACTCAATTGTCGGCTTCAGAAACAAGGATCTTGTTATTCTTGAAGATGAATTCAAGGCTTGCTCAGACAAGTTTATTCTTATGACAGATGACGGTTCATACGGTCAAAAGGGCGTTGTTACAGCTCCTCTCGAAGAGATGATTAAGGCAGGCGAGGACTATGACCTCGTTATTACAATCGGTCCGCTTATTATGATGAAGTTTGTTGTTAAAACAACAAAGCCTTACAATATTCCCACAACAGTTTCCATGAACCCGATTATGATTGACGGCACAGGTATGTGCGGCGGCTGTCGTCTTACAGTTGACGGACAGACAAAGTTTGCTTGTGTTGACGGCCCCGACTTTGACGGCTTTAAGGTTGATTTTGACGAGGCTATGAAGCGTGGCGCAATGTACAAGCCGTTTGAGCGTCATGCATACGAGGAAACATGTAATCTGTTCAAGAAGGAGGTTGAGTAATCATGCCAAATATGTCACCAAAAAAGGCTCCTATGCCATCACAGGATCCTAATGTAAGAAATAAAAACTTTCTTGAGGTAGCAACAGGCTACACAGAAGAAGTTGCAATTGAGGAGGCACAGCGTTGCCTTAACTGTAAACACAGACCTTGCGTAAACGGTTGTCCGGTACATATCGCAATCCCTGATTTTATCAAAGAGGTTGCCCAGGGCAACTTTGCAGGCGCTTATGATGTAATTTCGCAGTCAAGCTCACTTCCTGCTGTTTGCGGTCGTGTTTGTCCGCAGGAGTCACAGTGTGAGTCAAAGTGCGTAAGAGGCATCAAGACTGAGCCTGTCGGAATCGGCAGACTTGAGAGATTTGTTGCCGACTGGCACAACGCTCAGACAGATGTTAAGGTAAATAAGCCTGAGTCAAACGGTCACAAGGTTGCTATCGTCGGTTCAGGTCCTGCAGGTCTTACCTGTGCAGGCGACCTTGCAAAGAAGGGTTACGATGTAACAGTATTTGAGGCTCTTCACCTTGCAGGCGGTGTTCTCGTTTACGGTATCCCTGAGTTCAGACTTCCAAAGTCAATCGTTCAGAAGGAAGTTGACACACTCAAAGAGCTCGGTGTTAAGGTTGAAACAAATATGGTTATCGGCAGAGTTCTCTCAATTGACGAGCTTATGGACGATTACGGCTTTGAGTCAGTATTTATCGGTTCGGGCGCAGGTCTTCCGAGATTTATGAATATCCCCGGTGAGAACCTTTGCGGTGTTTACTCGGCAAATGAGTTCCTCACAAGAACAAACCTTATGAAGGCTTATAAGGACGACAGCACAACTCCGATTATGCACGCAAAGAAGGTTGCAGTTGTCGGCGGCGGTAATGTTGCAATGGATGCCGCTCGTTGTGCAAAGCGTCTTGGCGCAGAAGAGGTTTATATTGTTTACAGAAGAAGCGAAGAAGAGCTTCCTGCCCGTAAGGAAGAAGTTGAGCATGCGAAGGAAGAGGGAATTATCTTCAAGCTCCTCAATAACCCTGTTGAAATTCTCGGCAACGAAGATGAGTTCGTAACGGGTATGAAGTGCATTAAGATGGAACTCGGCGAGCCTGACGCAAGCGGCAGAAGAAGACCTGTTGAAATCCCCGGCAGTGAGTTCGTTCTTGATGTTGACGCTGTTGTTATTTCAATCGGTACATCACCTAACCCGCTTATCAAGGCTACAACAAAGGGACTTGACACTCAGAAGTGGGGCGGTATCATCGCTGACGAAAACGGTCTTACATCCCGTGAGGGCGTATATGCAGGCGGTGACGCTGTAACAGGCGCCGCAACGGTTATCCTCGCAATGGGTGCAGGCAAAACAGCCGCAGCCGCTATTGACGAATACATCCAGAATAAAAATAAGTAATTTTTGTTCTGAATTGAAAATGAAAAGTTATTGTCGGCGGTGTGCCACCGCTGTCAATTTGAGAAGATAGTATAATATAGAAATCGCATCAGATGCCCGAAAATGCTCTGATGCGATTTTTGTTTGTATCAAGATTCGTCAGTAGGGGCGTTCATCGGGCACTTCTATAGCTTAAAACCATACACCGTGTCGGGTGTTGCGTTAAAATGTGAAAAACAGCCCGAAAAGAAGAATAATTCTATTCGGGAAATAAAACCCGTAAAAAACCTGTGAAAAATAAAAAAAGTCAGGAAAATCCGAAAAAAATCCGAAAATTCTCTTGACTTATTGATTATTTCAATATAGAATAATAAAATGTACCATAATGGGGATATGTACCGAAGAGGTCGGGAAAATCCGCAAAAAACTTTATCTAACAAGGGGATATTATCACAAAAATCCTTTTGTGTCAAGAGCTTTTTATGAGCAGGTTTTCAGTACCGCTTGCCCCGTTTCATAGATTTTTTAAGGAGTGATACGCCTATGGTTAATGTCAAACCCGTAAAGCTTGGCAACACCGAAAGAATGAGTTTTGGTAAAATCGATGAAGTAATTGATATGCCTAATCTTATTGATATTCAGAAAGCGTCATATAAATGGTTGCTTGACGAAGGTCTTAAAGAAGTATTTAAAGATGTTTCGGGCATTACCGATTATCAGGACAACCTTGTTCTTGATTTTATCGACTACACACTTGATGTTGATCACCCGAACTACAGCGTAATCGAGTGTAAGGTTCGTGACGCAACATATTCAGCCGCTCTCAGAGTAACCGCAAGACTTTTGAACAGGTCAACAGGTGAAATCAAAGAGAGCAATGTATTTATGGGCGATTTTCCGCTGATGACCGCAAGCGGCACATTTGTTATCAACGGTGCTGAGCGTGTTATCGTTTCACAGCTTGTAAGAAGCCCGGGCGTTTACTATAAAATGGATCACGATAAAACAGGTAAGGAGCTGTATTCAACAACAGTTATTCCGAACCGTGGTGCATGGCTTGAGTATGAAACCGATGTAAACGATGTTTTCTATGTTCGTATTGATAAGAACCGTAAGCTTCCCGTTACATCGTTCATCAGAGCACTCGGTCTTGGCTCGGATGCCGAAATTCTCGACTATTTCGGTGACGATGAAAGAATGAGAGCCACTATCGAAAAGGATGCCGCTTCAAATGTTGAAGAAGGTCTTATCGAGGTTTACAAAAAGCTCCGTCCGTCTGAGCCTCCGACAGTTGACAGTGCACAGACACACATAAACAACCTGTTCTTTGACCCTAATCGTTATGATATGTCAAGAGTAGGCAGATATAAATATAACAAAAAGCTCGGCATTGCAAACCGTCTTGAAGGTCAGGTTCTTGCAGAGCCGATTGCCAACCCGCGTACCGGTGAGGTTATGGCTCTTCGTGATGAGAAAATCACAAAGGAAAAGGCTTTTGAAATCGAAAACGCAGGTGTTAAGATTGCCTATGTAAAGGCTGCCGATGAAACAATCGTTAAGGTTATTTCTAACGGTATGGTTGACATTGCCTGCTATGTTGATTTTGACGCAGAAGCAGAGTGCGACATCAAGGAACATGTTCGTTTTGATGTTCTTTGCGAAATTCTTGATTCCTGCGAGAATGAGGACGACCTCAAGGAAATGCTCAGAAGCCGTGCAGATGAGCTTGTTCCTAACCACATCACGGTTGACGATATTTTTGCAACAATCAACTACCTTAACTGTGTTGCTCACGGTGTCGGTAATACAGACGATATCGACCACCTCGGCAACAGAAGAATCCGCTGCGTAGGCGAACTTCTTCAGAACCAGTTCAGAATCGGTTTCTCCCGTCTTGAAAGAGTTGTAAGAGAAAGAATGACAACCCAGTCACAGGATATGGAGTCGCTTTCGCCTAACTCACTCATCAATATCCGTCCCGTAACAGCGGCAATTAAAGAATTCTTCGGTTCTTCACCGCTTTCACAGTTTATGGATCAGGGTAACCCGCTTGCAGAGCTTACCCACAAGCGTCGTCTTTCAGCCCTCGGTCCGGGCGGTCTTTCAAGAGATCGTGCAGGATTTGAGGTTCGTGACGTACACTACACACACTATGGCCGAATGTGTCCTATTGAAACTCCTGAAGGTCCTAACATCGGTCTTATCTCATATCTTGCTTCATTTGCCCGTATTAACAAATACGGATTTATTGAAGCTCCTTATCGTAAAATTGACAAGGAAACAGGCGTTGTAACCGACGAGGTTGTTTATATGACAGCCGATGTTGAGGATAACTACGCTGTTGCACAGGCTAACGAACCGCTTGATGAAAACGGCAGATTTGTTCATTCAAGAGTTGTAGGCCGTTACCGTGACGAATTTGTAGAGTATTCTCCCGACAGATTTGACTTTATGGATGTATCTCCTAAGATGGTTGTGTCTGTTGCTACGGCTATGATTCCGTTCCTTGAAAACGATGACGCAAACCGTGCTCTCATGGGTGCGAACATGCAGCGTCAGGCAGTTCCGCTCCTCCGCAGTGAGGCTCCTATTGTCGGTACAGGTATGGAGTACAAGGCCGGCACAGACTCGGGCGTTTGTATTCTTGCCGAGGAAGACGGCATTGTTATGAGCGTTGATGCCCGTAACATTCGCGTACAGTATGATTCCGGTAGAGTTCAGGATTTTGAAGTTGTCAAGTTCCTCCGTTCTAACCAGGGTACATGTATCAACCAGCGTCCTATCGTGTCAAGAGGTCAAAGAGTTAAGAAGGGCGAGGTTCTCGCAGACGGTCCCGCTACCGAGAACGGTGAGATTGCTCTCGGTAAGAACGCTCTCATCGGCTTTATGACATGGGAAGGTTACAACTACGAGGATGCTGTTCTTATCAATGAAAAAATCGTTCGTGATGATGTTTATACATCAATTCACATTGAAGAATATGACACAGAGGCAAGAGATACAAAGCTCGGACCCGAAGAGATTACAAGAGATATCCCGAATGTCGGTGAAGATGTTCTCAAGTATCTTGACGAAGACGGTATCATTCAGATCGGTTCTGAGGTTAAAGCAGGCGATATCCTTGTCGGTAAAGTAACTCCAAAGGGTGAAACAGAGCTTACAGCCGAGGAAAGACTCCTTCGTGCAATCTTCGGTGAAAAGGCAAGAGAAGTCAGAGATACATCTCTCCGTGTGCCTCACGGTGAATGCGGTACTGTTGTTGATGTTAAGGTGTTTACCCGTGCAGACAGCAGAAACGAGCTCCAGCCCGGTGTAAACAAGGTTGTAAGAGTTTACCTTGCACTCAAGAGAAAAATCAGCGTAGGCGATAAGATGGCAGGTCGTCACGGTAACAAGGGTGTTATTTCAAGAATTCTCCCAATGGAAGATATGCCGTTCCTTCCGGACGGTACTCCGCTTGATATCGTACTTAACCCGTTGGGCGTACCTTCTCGTATGAACATCGGTCAGGTTCTTGAGGTTCACCTCGGTTATGCCGCAAAGGCGCTTGGCTGGAAGATTATGACTCCTGTATTTGACGGCGCTCATGAGCAGGACATTTTCCAGTGTCTTAAAGACGCAGGTTACAGCGAGGACGGTAAGACATGGCTTGTTGACGGCCGTACAGGCGAGCGTTTCGATAACCCTGTAACAGTAGGTTATATGTACTACCTCAAGCTCCATCACCTCGTTGATGAAAAAATCCACGCAAGAAGCACAGGTCCTTACTCTCTCGTTACACAGCAGCCACTCGGCGGTAAAGCCCAGTTCGGCGGTCAGCGTTTCGGTGAGATGGAAGTTTGGGCACTTGAGGCTTACGGCGCTGCTTATACACTTCAGGAAATTCTTACAGTTAAGTCGGACGATGTTGTCGGCCGTGTTAAGACCTACGAGGCTATCGTTAAGGGTCAGAATATTCCTGCTCCGGGTATTCCTGAGTCATTCAGAGTTCTTATTAAGGAACTCCAGTCACTTTCACTTGATGTTCGTGTTCTTAACTCTGACGGTGAAGAAATTGACATTAAGCAGAAGTTTGACGAGGACGAGGATATTGTTGATGCAACAAATCCGGAATTTGAAGAAGACCATGTAATGACATCAATGGACGGCTACACTCTTGACGAGGGCGGCAAAGAAGGCAATATGTTTGACGATTCACTTGCCGATGTTGAAGAGGACAGCTATACATCGGACGATTACAGCGATGACTTTGGCAGTGACGATATGTAAGGAGGAAATGCAATGATAGATAATAATGTTTTTGACTCAATTAAAATCGGACTTGCTTCTCCTGAGCAGATGAGAGAATGGTCTTACGGCGAAGTTAAAAAGCCTGAGACAATTAACTATCGTACTCTCAAGCCTGAAAGAGACGGCTTGTTCTGCGAACGCATTTTCGGACCGACAAAGGACTGGGAATGTCACTGCGGTAAATACAAGAGAATCCGTTTTAAGGGTAAAATCTGTGACCGTTGCGGTGTTGAAGTAACCCGTTCAAAGGTCAGAAGAGAGCGTATGGGACACATTGAGCTTGCCGCTCCCGTGTCGCACATTTGGTATTTCAAGGGTATTCCTTCAAGAATTGCCCTTATGCTTGATATTTCTCCCAAGCTTTTGGAGAATGTACTCTATTTCTCACAGTACATTGTAACAGATCCCGGCGACTGCCGTGACCTTGCAAAGTATCAGTGCCTTACCGAGGGTGAATACAATGATATGCGTGAGAAGTATGAGAATGACTTTGAAGCAGGTATGGGTGCCGAGGCAATCAAAAAGCTCCTTGCCGAGATTGACCTTGAGGCTCTTTCCGCTTCACTTAAAGCAGAACTCGAAACTGCATCGGGTCAGAAGAGAGTTAGACTCCTTAAAAGACTTGATGTTGTTGAAAGCTTCAGAATGTCGGGCAACCGTCCCGAGTGGATGATTCTCGATGTTGTTCCGGTAATTCCGCCGGATATCCGTCCTATGGTTCAGCTTGACGGCGGTCGTTTTGCAACAAGTGACCTTAACGACCTCTATCGCCGAGTTATCAACCGTAACAACAGACTTAAAAAGCTCCTTGAGCTTAACGCACCTGAAATCATCATCCGAAACGAGAAGAGAATGCTTCAGGAATCCGTTGACGCACTCATCGACAACGGCAGAAGAGGCAGACCCGTTACAGGACCTAACAACCGTGCCCTCAAGTCACTTTCGGATATGCTTAAAGGTAAGCAGGGCCGTTTCCGTCAGAACCTTCTCGGTAAGCGTGTTGACTACTCAGGCCGTTCGGTTATCGTTGTAGGACCTGAACTCAAAATGTATCAGTGCGGTCTTCCTAAGGAAATGGCACTTGAACTCTTCAAGCCGTTCGTTATGAAACGCCTTGTTGAAACTAAAGCAGAGCAGAATATCAAATCAGCAAGAAAAGCTGTTGAGCGTGCAAAGGACAATGTTTGGGACGCACTTGAAGTTGTAATCAAGGGACACCCTGTTCTCCTCAACCGTGCTCCAACACTTCACCGTCTTGGTATTCAGGCATTTGAGCCTGTTCTTGTTGAGGGTCGTGCTCTTAAACTTCATCCGCTCGCTTGTACAGCTTACAACGCTGACTTTGACGGTGACCAGATGGCTGTCCATGTACCTCTTTCGGCAGAGGCACAGGCAGAAGCAAGATTCCTTATGCTCGCAGCAGGCAACCTCCTCAAACCATCTGACGGTCAGCCTGTTACAGTTCCTACACAGGATATGATCCTCGGTTCTTACTACCTTACACTTGATAAGGACGGTGAGAGAGGCGAAGGAAAGGTATTCCGTGATGTTGATGAAGTTATGATGGCTTATCAGACAGGCGTCATCGAGCTTCACTCAAAAATCAAGGTTCGCCGTGAGCTTGAAATTGACGGAAAAATCGAATCCGGTATTGTAGACACGACAATCGGTAAGATTATCTTTAACAATCCTATTCCTCAGGATCTTGGCTTTATCGACAGAAGTATCCCCGAAAACAGATTCAAGTTTGAGGTTGACTTCCTCGTTGGCAAGTCGGGTCTTAAGAAGATTATTGATAAATGTATTAAAATTCACGGTCCGGTAAGAACAAGCGTTGTTCTTGACCACATTAAGGCGCAGGGCTATAAGTACTCTACAAAGGGTGCTATCACAGTAGCCGTTTGTGACGCAGTTATTCCTCCTCAGAAAAAGGATATCATTGCCGAGGCAGAGAAGGAAGTTGATGTTATCCGTGATGAGTTTATGATGGGTCTTCGTTCAAACGAAGAGCGTTACGAAGAAGTTCTTCGTATCTGGGAAAAGGCTACTAACGATGTAACCGACGCCCTCCAGAAAAACCTTGACCGCTACAACCCAATCTTCATGATGGCTGACTCAGGTGCCCGTGGTAGTATGAGCCAGATCAGACAGCTTGCAGGTATGCGTGGTCTTATCGCCAATACATCAGGTAAAACAATCGAAATTCCTATCAGAGCTAACTACCGTGAAGGCCTTAACATCTTGGAGTACTTTATTTCATCTCGTGGTGCTCGTAAAGGTCTTGCCGATACAGCTCTTCGTACAGCCGACTCAGGTTACCTTACCCGCCGTCTTGTTGATGTATCACAGGAAGTTATTATCCGTGAAGAGGACTGCGGTACTACAGAAGGTCTTGAAATCTTTGACATCAAAGCAGGCGAATCAAATGTTATCGAGGGACTCCACGAGCGTCTTATCGGAAGATATCTCCTTGATGACTTCTGCGATTCTAACGGTAATGTTCTTGTTTCAAAGGATGTTATGATGGGCGACAAAGAGGCTGACATCATCGTTAATTCGGGTGTTGATCACATCAAGATTCGTTCGGTACTTGAATGTCGTGCAAAACACGGCGCTTGCCGTAAGTGCTACGGTTCTAACCTTGCCAACCGTCAGCCTGTTACTGTCGGTGAAGCTGTCGGTATTATTGCCGCTCAGTCAATCGGTGAGCCTGGTACACAGCTTACAATGAGAACATTCCATACCGGCGGTGTTGCATCTGCCGAAGATATCACACAGGGTCTTCCGAGAGTTGAAGAGCTTTTCGAGGCTCGTAAGCCAAAGAGCCTTGCAATCATCAGTGAAATCGACGGTGATGTTCGTTTTGAAGAAATCAAAAACGCAAAGCACGCTGTTATCTTTAACAAGGAAACAGGCGAAGAAAGAGCTTACCTCATTCCTTTCGGCTTCCGAGTAAAGGTATTTGACGGTGACCATATCAAGAAGGGTGACAAGATTACCGACGGTGCCGTTAATCCGCACGATATACTCGATATTCTCGGACCCGAGGCAGTCATGAACTACCTTATTTCGGAGGTACAGAGTACCTACCGTTTACAGGGTGTTGAAATCAACGATAAGCACATTGAGGTTATCGTTCGTCAGATGATGCGTAAGGTTAAGGTTGAGGACGCAGGCGACACAGGCTTTATGTCAGGTCAGACCTACGACAAGAACGAAGTTCTTTACGAGAATGAGCAGATTAAAAAGCGTATTGCCAACGGCGAAGAGGGTCTTCGTGAGGCAACATTCACACAGCTCCTCCTCGGTATTACAAAGGCGGCTCTTGCAACAGACAGCTTCCTTTCAGCCGCATCATTCCAGGAAACAACAAGAGTTCTTACAGATGCCGCTATCAAGGGTAAAGTTGATCCGCTCGTTGGTCTTAAAGAGAATGTTATCCTCGGTAAGATTATCCCTGCAGGTACAGGTATGCAGAGATATGCAGATGTTCAGCTTGAGAGCAATTCTGAGGCTGAAATCGTTGAGAACGACGAAACAGAGGATGTTATCGTTGCTCTTGAAGATGACGAAATTATGGACTTCTGATTTAACTGAATCAAACTATATAAAAACACGGTATGTGCCATTTGTGCGTACCGTGTTTTTTGTTCGTTTTGCAGTAATATTTACACTTATATTATACCGTTCTTCTCACAAATCATAAAAATATCTGCCGAATAAGGTGAAAATATGTTGACAATCACAAAACAAGAATATATAATTGTCTTAACAAGATAATTATTCTTGCTGTTATAGTTATATCTTATTAGGAGGTCAATTATGAGAACTAAAGCCAAAAAATTAACATCGGTTATTCTTGCGGTTGTAATGATGCTCGGCATCTTGACAATCGCACCGCTCACCGTAAGTGCGGCAACCTACGGCGACTTTGAATATACCCTCGAAGATGATTATACATGCATGATTACCAAATACAATGGTTCTGCGGCTAATGTTACTATACCAGCGAAAATTGACGGATATACTGTAACAAAAATTGATGACGATGCTTTTCACTGTGAAAATATTGAGGAAATAAATATTCCAAACAATGTTGTTGAAATAGGTAACTATGCCTTTTACGAATGTAACAAGTTAAAAAACGTAAATTTTATGGCTAACTCTAGATTAAAAAGAATAGGCAATGCCGCTTTTTATTCTTGTGAAAAAATTGATGGTGTAAGTTTACCTGATAATGTTACTGAAATAGGTGATATGGCTTTTTATAAATGTATCAATCTAAGATTAGTAAATTCAAAATTACCTTCTAAACTAACAAGAATTGATGACAATGCCTTTAGTTGGTGTGAAAATATTAAAGAAGTATATATACCAGATAGTGTTAATGAAATAGGGAAGCGTGCGTTTGATAATTGTAAGAATTTGAACAGTATATTTGTAAATGCTAATAACAAAAATTATTGTAGTGTGAATAATGTTCTATATAATAAAAATATTACTGAGTTAGTAGCGTATTCCCTTATGAGTAGAACTACTGATTTTAAGATACCTGACACAGTTATAAAAGTAAGCACAAGCATGGAGAACACTAAATATCTCAAAAGTATAACCATACCTAAGAGCGTAACTGAATTCCCATATTGCGGATTTGGTATGACTGGTGAACAGCTTGAAAATATCTTTGTTGATAAAGCAAATTCAACATTTTATAGTAAAAATGGAATACTTTATGATAATAGCAACATGGTAATTGCGTATCCTCAAAACAATAAAACAAAGACCTTTGAACTTACAGGAGCGGGAAATGAGATGGGATTTACTCTTTTACGCAATTGCAATTATGTTGAGAATTTGGTTGTACCATCTAATATTACTAATTTTGTTGTTGGGGGTTTATGCTACGCACCAAGTTTAAAAAATATATATGTAGATAAATCAAATCCAACATATTGTGATATTAACGGTGTATTGTATAGTAAAAATAAGAAAACCCTTATTCACTATCCAAAAGGAAGGACTGAAACCACATATAAATTTCCAGAAATAGTTTCTAGCATCAGACGTGCAGCATTTTATGATTGCAAAAATTTAAAAACTATTACAATTCCAGACAATATAAAAAATCTTAATGGAATGGATTTTTTTAGTTGTGATAATCTTAAAGATATTACTTTTTCAAAGGAGATAAAAAATATTGGAATAGGCTTGGGCTATCATAATGAGGATAACCCATTTCAAGGTGATGGAAAGCATATAACACCATTAAAGGGTGTTACCATTAAAGGCTACAAAGGAACAATAGCCGAAACTTATGCGAAGAATGGTGGTTTTAAATTTGTTGATTTATCCAATTTACCTACTCCATCTATTTCAAGCCTTTCAAACACAACAGGCGGTATCAAAATTTCGTGGAACAAGGTTGACGGCACTTACGGCTACAGACTTTATTACAAGCCTGCGTCGGGTGGTTGGAAACGCTTTAAAGACACAACCGCCACATCGTTTACCGATTCGGGAGTAGTACCGAATAAAACCGAAACATACACAATCCGCTGTATTGACAAAAACGGCAACACAATCAGCGGATTTAACTCGACAGGCTGGTCGAAAAAATATACACCTGCCGCTCCGACAGTTTCAAAACTCGATATCACCACGGGCGGTATTAAACTTAGCTGGAACAAAATCGCAGGTGTTTACGGCTACAGACTTTATTACAAGCCTGCGTCGGGTGGTTGGAAACGCTTTAAAGACACAACAGCCACATCGTTCACCGATTCGGGAGTAGTACCGAATAAAACCGAAACATATACAATCCGTTGTATTGACAAAAACGGCAAAACCGTCAGTGGCTTTAACTCAAAGGGTTGGTCGAAGAAATACACTCCTGTTGCTCCGACGATTACAAGGCTCTCGAACACATCAAAGGGTGTAAGTGTAACTTGGAACAAAATCGCAGGTGTTTACGGCTATCGACTTTATCAGAAAACTTCAAACGGTTGGAAACGAATTAAGGACACAACCG
>NZ_NNSR01000025.1 GCF_002834225.1 Ruminococcus bromii
CACCGCAAGCAGTTGGCGAGGCAGAAATTTTCGCATCAAACAATCCCCATGCAGTAGGTTTTTCGGATTGACATAAAGTTTCCTATCTGTTAGTATGATATTGTAGGAGTTTTTGTACTCTTACAACATATTTTTCCCAAAGGAGGATAGAATTATGGGATTTTTATTAGAAAAGACCGCTGTTATTACAGGCGGAGGAAGGGCTGTTCTCAGCAACGGAGGTTGTGGTTCAATCGGCTACGGCATTGCTGTTGCTTATGCAAAAGAGGGTGCAAACCTTGTTATTACAGGCAGAAATGTCAAAAAGCTTGAGGATGCCAAAGAGGAACTCGAAAGGCTTTACGGAGTAAATGTGTTGCCTGTTCAGGCTGATGTCAGCAAGGACGGCGATAACGAAAAGGTTGTTCGGAATGTTGTTGACAGAGCTGTTGAAACATTCGGCGGAATTGATGTTTTGATTAACAACGCTCAGGCCTCTGCATCGGGTGTTACGCTTGCAGATCATACAACAGAGCAATTTGACCTTGCTGTTTATTCGGGACTGTACGCAACCTTCTATTATATGAAGGCTTGCTATCCGTACCTTAAAAAGTCAAAGGGAACGGTTATAAACTTTGCTTCGGGTGCCGGACTTTTCGGAAACTTTGGTCAGTGTGCATATGCCGCCGCAAAAGAGGGAATAAGAGGTCTTACAAGAGTTGCCGCCAACGAGTGGGGCAAGGACGGAATCAATGTCAACATTGTCTGTCCGCTTGCATGGACTGCTCAGCTTGAAAAATTTGAGCAGGCTTATCCCGACGCATTCAAGGCGAATGTAAAAGTGCCGCCAATGGGACATTTTGGTGATGTCGAAAAAGAAATCGGCCGTGCCTGTGTTGCACTTGCATCACCTGATTTCAAGTATATGAGCGGCGAAACCATCACCCTTGAGGGCGGAATGGGGCTTAGACCGTAGTTCTATTTCAAGAAAAATTCTTTTATTCTGTTATTCGGTAAATCATTAAATAAAATTAAAAAACATACTAATATGAGTATTGAATTTTTTGTTCATATGATGTAATATCAAGTTACGGAGTACATACAAATATTACTTTGAGGTGATTGTATGGGAATTTTTGATATAAAGAACACAGATATTTTCAGCAAGGACTATGACTCTGCAAACGCATGGCTTGAGTATAACATTTTTAATGAATGTACAAAGGACGAAAACGGAGAGTCATTTGATGAATCTGATGAAAATAATTTTTGGGATTATTTGAAGAAAAACAAATAATAGGTTACAAACAGCGACCGCAGAGTGATATGCTTTGCGGTCGCTTTTATGTGTTGTTCACACACAAGGACACTCGGCATAATATGAGGGTGTAGAGAATAACTTGATTTACGGGTGTTGTGTATGAAAAAGAGCGACATAAGAACATTTGGCATAATCGGCGGTGACAAGCGACAGCTTTTTCTTGCAAAATCAATTTCTGACAGCTGTTACGATGTTTTACTCGGCGGATTTGACAGGCTTGAAAGCCACGGTTCATTGAGCCTTTGCAATGTTAAAAAGGCAATTTCGGAAAGTGATGCATTGATTTTTCCATTGCCGTCAATAAGGACAGACGGCAGTCTTAACACTCCGTTTTCAAACGAGAACATTTTGCTTGACGGTGACGATATTGAAATTATCCTTAAAAAGCCTGTTTTCACCACGATGAAAAGTAGATTTTTAAAGGCATATCCAAGGCTTTCCGACGGTGAAATTTTTGATTACGGAGCAAGAGATGATTTTGCAATTCTCAACGCATTGCCTACAGCAGAGGGTGCAATTGAATGTGCAATGAGAGAATATGAGGGAACGATTTCGGGCAGTAAGTGTCTTGTTGCGGGATTCGGCAGAATCGGAAAAATTCTTGCTCACAAGCTTGTTTTACTCGGAGCAAATGTTACCGTGAGCGCAAGAAAGCCGTCAGACCTTGCATATGTAAAAGCACTCGGTTACAATGCACTTAATACGGAAAATCTCAGAACGGTAAAGCGGTTTGACATTGCTTTCAACACAATTCCGAAGTTGATTTTTGACAGGGAACTTCTTATGAATACCGACACAAACACCCTTATTATAGACCTTGCGTCCCTGCCGGGAGGGGTTGATTTTGATACCGCCGAAAAACTCGGAATTTATGCCGTTAGGGCATTGTCGCTCCCCGGAAAATGTGCTCCGAAAACGGCAGGAGAAATTATAAAAACTACTGTATTTGACATCATCAAGGAGGTTTACAGGTGACAAAAGCAACCATAGGATTTGCAATGTGCGGTTCCTTTTGCACCTTTTCAAAGGCTTTTACGCAAATGCAGAGGCTTGTTGACTCAGGCTATGATGTTATTCCGATAATGTCGCAAAATGCCTTTTCAACATCAACTCGTTTCGGAAAAGCGGAGGAAACGGTAAAGAGGGCAGAAGAAATAACGGGCAAAGATGTTCTGCACTCGGTTGTGCAGACAGAACCGATAGGACCTAAAAAAATGTGTGATTTGCTTGTGATTGCACCGTGTACGGGCAACACGCTTGCAAAGCTGTCGCTCGGAATTACCGACACGGCGGTAACAATGGCGGCAAAATCGCATCTGAGAATTTTAAGACCTGTGCTGTTGTGCGTTGCAACAAATGACGCTCTCGGTGCGTCGGCACAGAACATCGGCAGACTTCTCAACACGAAAAACATTTACTTCGTTCCTTTAAAACAGGACGATTGCATCAAGAAACCAAATTCGCTTGTGGCTGATTTTGATAAGCTTGAAGATTGCGTAACCCTTGCATTGCAGGGAAAACAACATCAGCCGATTTTTTTATAACAGAACAACAGCCGTCTTGAAATGCAAATTTTCAAAACGGCTGTTATTTTATGTTTGGATTGTCTGTGCGACAGGTCAGATAATCAAGGCTTGTGCCGTAGTAGTCGGCAAGTTTAATAAGCAGGGAGAGAGGGATTTCTCTTTCGCCCCGTTCATATTTTGAGTACAGCGACTGGTCGCACATAAGAACCTTTGCAATTTCTTTTTGCGTAAGGTCATTGTCCTCACGCAAATCTTTTATTCTCAGTTTCATTTCATCACCAAATAAATTATAAAATAGTACATAGTGTCCTATTGATTTTTAGGACGAATTGTCCTAAAATATAATTACCGGAAAACGGGAAAACAAACGGCATTGTCTTTGCGGTACTCATATTCATATAATCGCATTTATCATAAATTGTGTGTTATTGTTTGCACAAGTGTCCAATGAACTCCAAATACAAGATGATGATTGCTTTGGAAAATTTAATTTACTTTAAATCAGAGTGTTGCTTAAATAAAAATCATATTTTATCTGTATATATCTTGACAAATACCGCAAAATGCAGTAAACTAATGTCATAAAAATCCCGAAGAGCATCTTCGGGACGAATAGCTTGCCGATTTAATTTCGTGTACAGCTTGGCGGATTTTTACTGTCAGTCAATCCCAAAATATAGTCGGTGCTGGTGTGATAATGTTTTGCGAGGCAAATTAATACAACGGTGGGGATATCACGCTGACCAAGTTCATAATTGCTGTAAACCTGTTGTGAACAATGCAGAATTTTGCTAACTTCTTTTTGCGTAAGGTCGGCATCTTCCCTCAGTTCCCTGATTCTTTTATACACAGAATTCACCTCGCATACAGTATAGCATACCGCAGATTGTTGTATTGCAATATACCGCAAAATGCAGTAAAACGGCAATGGTATTTTGGGTTAATTTTTAAATAATTATTCAGAGGGGAATGGTGTTTAAAACAAAAATATTAATCTTGCATATCAGATAAAACAATAAAATGATGGAGGAAATTATGAGAAAACATTCAAAATTTATTACGATTTTGCTGTCCGCTTTGTTGGCGGTATGTCTTGTGCAGACAGTATTCGTTCAGGCATTTGCAACCGAAAACTCAGCAACACCTGACGAACCTACAGAGGATTTGTATCCTGTTTCAATGGAAGTTGTTAAAGCACCCGAAAGCGTTACCGTCCGTGGCGATGAAATTACTGACAGCACTTTCTGGAGCAAAGTTGTACTTCATATCGTTTACAGCAACGGTAAAGAATATGATGTAAACTGTGACGGCATTGACGACGACGGTATTGTTCCGCCGATTGCCGAGATTGACGGTTATGCAGGCAGAATAAATGTTGAGGGCTGTGACATTTGGACTGATACTGTCGATTTTACTGTAGATTATAGTTATGCCACATATGATTGGTCTGATAATTCTATTTCAGCGAAGTTTTCTGTTAAGCAAGTAGCAGATCCACATTCTATTACAAGACTTGAAGTTACTAAGCTCCCCGATAAGGTATTCACAAAGCCCATTTACACAGGCAGTCTTGATGATATTTCAGCAGAGGATTGGGATAAATGGATGAATTCTCTTGATGTTAACAATTCTATTTCTAATCATCTTGACGGTATGGAACTTACATTCTATCATGCAAACGGCGAAAAAGGCAGTGTGGTAGTTAATAGTTCAAATCTTGAGATAGGTAATAATTCGCCATTGTGGGCAGATTATGTAGTAGCGAATGTCGATGAATACGGAAACCCTCTTTACTTTAAAGTGCACGATGAGGGCGATTACAAATTTTCGATATCTTTAAACAATGAAAGTGATAAAACGGTTTACACAGCAAAATCGGTAGATAATCCTAACCCGTCAATTAAGCCTGTAAGCACAGAGGACACTCCTGCAAAGCCTGAAAAGCCGAGCGATAACATTTCATCCGCAACAAGTGATGTTGCAACAAAAGACAATGCAAACAATAACAACACCACAAACGGCACAGCCAACAACGGTGTTGTTGCAACAGGCGACTTTGCAACTCCTGCAATTATTGCTACAGTTATGATTTTGGCGGCAGCGGTTATGTTTGTTCTCAAAAGAAAACATACATTTTAATTTAGTCTAATACTTCCATTTTATGTTTATGGGTATTTAACTTAGAGGAAACACTCGATTGTATGATCGGGTGTTTTTTCTGTATGATGAATGTTGCGGTTCGCCGCTACAGAATGGCATTATCTTTGCGGTATTTATATAATCGTATTTATCATAAATTCTGTGCCGTTACTCGCGGGCGCCCAATGGGACGCCCCTACAGAATGGTATTATTTTTGTCCCTTTTATAAGGTTTGTATTACCGTAATGTTTGCACTTTTACTTTTTGGCGGTCACAGACCGTTGATACAAAATTAAATTTATAACAAAACTGCACAAAAATTTATGGATAAAGACAGCGTGGGGTATTGCTCATGCTGTCTTTTTGTGTTAAAATTGTAGATAACAAAATGAAATAACGAAGGATTTGTCTATGAAATATTGTTCAAAATGCAAGCGACTGCATAATGATGAAGAAACAGTCTGCAAAAACTGCAAGGCTCAGCTTAAAACAATAACCGATGAAAACACTCCCGTGTATCTGCTCACGGCATCGGGCTTTGAATTGCAGAGAGTTAAAGCCGCACTTGAGGACAACACCGTTCCGTGTGACGCTACAATCAGAAAATGTGCTGAAAACAGATACAACGCAAATGCCGCAACAGGCTATGACAGTTCATCTTACGATGTTTATGTTCCGTATTCGGCTTATGAAAAAGCATTTGACACCTGCGTCGGAATCGGCGCAATTAAGCTTGAGAACGAAGAAATTCTTGACAGTGACGCGGAATATTCTGAGAATAAAGGCGACACGCTTGATGATAAGTTCGAGAAGATGACAGGTGCAAAGCGTACTACATTCAGGGTTATAAGTGCCGTTATTTTTCTTTTGCTTATTGCGCTTGCCGTATTCGGTACAGATGCGATAATGAACCTTATTAAAGGATTTTTCGGATAATTCGGTATCCGATTTTGAGATAAAATGAGTTAAAAATGAATGAAATTACGGAGGATTTTTTACAATGAAACAGGAAACAAAGTGTTTGCATTCCGGCTATGTGCCTAAGAACGGAGAACCAAGACAGATGCCCATTTATCAAAGCACCACTTTTAAGTATGATTCAAGTGATGCAATGGGCAGACTTTTTGACCTTGAGGACAGCGGTTATTTTTATACCCGTCTTCAGAATCCGTCAAATGATATGACTGCCGCAAAAATTGCCGACCTTGAGGGCGGTGTTGCCGCAATGCTCACATCAAGCGGTCAGGCGGCTAACTTCTTTGCACTTTTTAACATCTGCGAAACAGGCAGTCACATTGTTGCATCGTCTGCAATCTACGGCGGTACATATAATCTGCTCGGTGTTACAATGAAGAAAATGGGCATTGATGTTACTTTTGTCGATCAGAATCTTCCCGAAGAAGAGCTTGCAAAGGCATTCAGACCAAACACAAGGGCAATGTTCGGTGAAACAATAACCAACCCGACCGTGTCTGTTCTTGATATTGAAAAGTTTGCAAGACTTGCTCACTCACACGGTGTTCCGCTTATTGTTGACAACACTTTTGCAACTCCTGTCAATTGTCAGCCGATTAAGTGGGGTGCTGACATTGTTACTCACTCAACCACAAAATATATGGACGGTCACGGTGTTTCTGTCGGCGGTGCAATTGTTGACAGCGGCAACTTTGACTGGCTGAAATATGCCGACAAATATCCGGGACTTACAACTCCCGATGATTCATATCACGGCATTGTCTATGCCGAAAAATTCGGCAAGCTCGGCTACATTACAAAGGCTACTTCTCAGCTTATGCGTGACCTCGGTTCAATCCAGTCACCGCAGAATGCTTTTTATGTTATGAACGGTCTTGAAAGTCTTCATGTGAGAATGGAAAGACATTGCAAAAATGCTCTTGAAATTGCAAGATTTCTCAAAGCCAATGACAAGGTTGCGTGGGTTGATTATCCCGACCTTGAAGATGACAAATATCACGCACTTGCTGAAAAGTATCTTCCGAACGGTTCATGCGGTGTACTTTCTTTTGCGGTTAAGGGCGGAAGAGATTGTGCAGTTAAATTTATGGACAGCTTAAAGCTCTGCGACATTGAAACTCATGTTGCAGACGCAAAGACCTGTATTCTTCATCCCGCAAGCCACACCCACCGTCAGATGACGGATGAACAGCTTATTGAAGCAGGTGTTGCACCCGACCTTATCAGACTTTCGGTAGGTCTTGAAAATGTTGATGATCTTATTGCCGACATCAGTCAGGCTCTTGATAAGATTTAATTTTCTTTAAAAGAAATTACACATAAAATTGCAAAATAAATTTACGGAGGGTTGAATATGTCAGCTTTTGTATCTGCGGTTATTGTTGCGGCAGGCGGTTCTGTGAGAATGGGAATTGCCGACAGCAAGCAGTTTATTCCGCTTTTGTCACGACCTGCAATTGAATACACCCTGAAGGCATTCCAAAAATGCCACCTTATAAAAGAAATTGTAATTGTCTGCCGTGAGCAGGATAACGACAGAATCAATAAAATTATCGAGCTTAACGGTTTCAGCAAGGTTTCAAAACTCGTCAAGGGCGGTGACAGCCGTGCCGACAGCGTGCGCAACGGAATCGGTGCGTGCAGTGAAAATGCCAAATACTATGCTATTCATGACGGTGCAAGACCGCTTATTACTGTTGAAGAAATTGAGCGTGTTGTTGAGGCGGCTTTTGATACGGGTGCGGCAACTCTCGGAACTTCCGTAAAAGATACAATCAAGGTTGTTGACGGTTTCAATATTATAGAAAGCACTCCTATCCGTTCACAGCTCCGTGCCGTTCAGACTCCGCAGGTTTTTGAGCGCGATTTGTACCGCTTTGCTCTTGAAAATGCCGGCGATAATCTCATCAACTTTACAGACGACTGCTCGCTTATTGAAAATATGGGCGGCGAGGTTCTTGTTGTAAAGGGCAATGAGGAAAATATTAAACTGACAACCCCGATTGACATTGTGATTGCCGAGAGTATTCTCAAGTCAAGACAGCAGGGTTGATTGTGCAAAGGAGATTTATATGAGAATCGGTCACGGATATGATGTGCATAAATTTGCCGAGAACAGAAGGCTGATAATCGGAGGCACAGAAATTCCTTTTGAACTCGGACTTCTCGGTCATTCGGATGCCGATGTGCTTGTTCACGCAATTATGGACGCACTTCTCGGTGCGGCGGCTCTCGGTGATATCGG
The DNA here is from genome assembly GCF_002834225.1 of Ruminococcus bromii. Classification (GTDB taxonomy): domain Bacteria; phylum Bacillota; class Clostridia; order Oscillospirales; family Acutalibacteraceae; genus Ruminococcoides; species Ruminococcoides bromii. The sequence goes on from NZ_NNSR01000025.1 coordinate 8,187, forward strand.
AAAGCTGTTTCCCGATACGGATGAAAAGTATAAGGGCGCAGACAGCATTCTTCTTTTGAAAGAGGTGTGCCGTGTGCTTGCCGAGTACAACTACAGAATTGTCAATATCGACTCAACTGTTATTGCTCAACAGCCAAAGCTGAAACCGCATATTGACGAAATGAGAAAAAATATTGCCAATGCCTGCGGAATTGATGTTTCGCTTGTCAGCGTTAAGGCTACTACCGAGGAAAAGCTCGGCTTTACAGGCAGACTTGAGGGCATTTCCGCTCACGCAGTTTGTCTTATTGAGCAGTACTAAAAAGTTACAGCTTTAAAAATGCACATATTTTATTACATACATTCGACACCTTGTTCATATTAATGAACGAGGTGTTTTTTATGTTAAGAAAGGCATTTGTTTCAATAACATTGTGTGCAGTGTTTTTATTGTTGCCGTTTGTCGGATTAAAAGTGAATGCTCTCAGTGCGGAAAGCATATCCGCTCCGTCTGCCGTGCTTATGGAATCGTCAACAGGCAAAGTCCTTTTTGAAAAAAATCCACATGAGCAAAGACCGTGTGCGTCCGTAACAAAGGTAATGACGCTTTTGCTCGTCTTTGAGGCTGTTGACAGCGGAAAATTAAGCCTTGACGATGAAATTACGGCATCCGAACACGCCGCAGGAATGGGTGGAAGTGACATTTGGCTTGAAAAAGGCGAAACCATGAGTGCGGATGATATGATAAAGGCAACGGTTGTGGTATCTGCCAACGATGCGGCAGTTGCGCTTGCGGAGCATATCAGCGGAAGTGAGGACGCTTTTGTTGAAAAAATGAACAGCCGTGCCAAAGAACTCGGAATGAACGACACCGTTTTCAAAAACTGTAACGGACTTGACGAGGATGGGCATATAACCTCTGCCTATGATGTTGCGCTTATGTCAAGAGAGCTTACAAAGCATGAGAAAATTTTTGACTACACATCAATTTGGCTCGACAATCTTCGCGGCGGTAAAACTCAGATTGTCAACACGAACAAGCTGTTGAAAACCTATAACGGAATTACGGGATTGAAAACAGGCACAACCAACGATGCGGGTTGCTGTATGTCTGCAACCGCAACAAGGGGAGATGTTTCGCTGATAAGCGTTGTTCTCGGCTGTAAAACAGGCAAAGAGCGATTTGCAGATGCGGCGGCACTTCTTGATTACGGCTTTGCGAATGTTTCTGTAAAAGAATTAACACTTCCCGAAGATATGCCGAAAAGCATTGATGTAAACGGCGGTATGACCGACAGCGTAAAGCTTGAATGTAAGGTTTCTTCAAAAATAGTGGTTGACAAAGGAAACGGTGCTAAAATTACAACCGAAATCGACCTGCCCGACAAGATTGACGCTCCCGTTGAAAAGAATAGGAAGATAGGTACGCTTACATATCTTGTCAATTCAAAAAAGGCGCAGAGCTTTGATATTTGTGCAGGCGATTCTGTTCAAAAAACAAGCTTCGGCGCATTGCTTGAATATGTGTTCGCCTCGCTGATTTCCCTTTGATTTTATCGGAAAATCAAGCGTTTGTGCATTGTTATTAAAAGCAGTGCAAAAAACAATGCGGGTTTATTTTAAAAATTCACAAATTGACCTTGCAAAAACGCTCATATTATAGTATAATAAAACAACAAAGATACTTATTGCGATTCTATTTTCGCTATAGGAATTTTGGAGGAATTTATAAATGGCAACAAAGTTAAATGACAAGTATTTAAGTGATTTTATCGGCGAACACGAATATGACGGTGTTGCTGCCGAAGTTAAAGCAGCTCACAAGGTGTTGCATGACGGCAGCGGTCTCGGCAACGACTTTTTGGGTTGGCTCAATCTTCCTACAGATTATGACAAGGAAGAGTTCGCACGCATCAAGAAGTGTGCAGAGAAAATCAAGAAAGATACTGATGTATTCATTGTAATCGGTATCGGCGGTTCTTACCTCGGCGCAAGAGCGGCTATTGAATTTCTTTCATCACAGAACTACAACCTTACCTGCAAGGACACACCGCAGATTTTCTTCACAGGTAACTCAATCAGTTCATCTGCACTTGCAGAAATCATGGAGCTTTGCGAGGGCAAGGATGTTTCCGTAAATATGATTTCCAAGTCAGGTACAACAACCGAGCCTGCCATCGCTTTCCGTGTGTTCCGTGAAATGCTCGAAAAGAAGTACGGTAAAGAGGGCGCAAGAGAGCGTATTTACTGCACAACTGACAAGGCTAAGGGTACACTCAAGGCTCTTGCAGACGAAGAGGGCTACGAAACATTTGTTGTTCCGGACGATGTAGGCGGTCGTTTCTCGGTTCTCACAGCAGTAGGTCTTCTTCCTATCGCAGTTTCGGGTGCTGATATTGACGCTCTTATGCAAGGTGCCGCAACAGCTCAGAAAGAATTTGACAACGATGATTTAAAGACAAACGATTGTTACAAATATGCTGCAATCAGAAATATGCTTTACCGCAAGGGCAAAACTATGGAAGTTATGGTTTCTTATGAGCCGGCTTACACAATGATGTCAGAGTGGTTCAAGCAGCTCTTTGCAGAGAGTGAAGGCAAGGATAACAAGGGTATTTTCCCTGCAAGCGTTATCTTCTCAACAGACCTTCATTCACTCGGTCAGTACATTCAGGACGGCAGACGCACAATGTTTGAAACTGTTGTTCTCTTTGATAAATGTAAAAAAGAAGTTACTCTCGGTACAGACCCGACAAATGTTGACGGTCTTAACTTCCTTTCGGGCAAGACAATGGGATTCGTAAATCAGAAGGCTTTCGAGGGTACAGTTCTCGCTCATAATGACGGCGGTGTACCGAACATTGTTCTTAATGTTCCCGAAATGAACGAATCAGAGCTTGGCTATCTCATCTACTTCTTTGAGAAGGCTTGTGCAATTTCAGGTTATATGCTCGGTGTTAATCCGTTTAACCAGCCGGGTGTTGAAAGCTACAAGAAGAATATGTTCGCTCTTCTCGGCAAGCCGGGCTATGAGGATCAGAAGGCCGCTCTTGAGGCAAGACTCGGATAATTTCTTAATAAAGTATAACAACGGAGGAACTAATTATGGTTACTTTACTTATCGGTAAAAAAGGAACAGGCAAAACTAAAAAGCTCATCTCTCTTGCTAACGAGGCTGTTGCCGCTTCAACAGGCAATGTTGTTGTAATTGAAAAGGGCTCAAAGCTCACATATGATGTTACACATAAGGCAAGACTTATTGATACAGAGCAGTATCTCATCAGCGGTTATGATATGCTTTTCGGTTTTATCAGCGGTATCTGTGCAGGCAATTACGATGTTACTGACATTCTCGTTGACTCAACATTCAAGATTTGCCCCGAGGCTCTTGCAGGTCTTGAAACCTTCACAAAGAAGCTTCAGGATCTTGCCGAAACTGCATCAACTAACATTGTTCTCCTTATTTCTGCTGACGAAAGCGAAATTCCGGAGTCAATCAACGCTGTTTGCCGCAAGGTTTAATTGATACTTAAAAACAAATTTATCCCTCTCGATTTTCGGGAGGGATTTTTGTATATACAACTGTATAAATTTAGCACCTCAGTCAATAATAGAAACGGAGGTGCTTATTTATGAGCGATTATTATAACAGGAACAGAAAGAAGAAACGCAGCCGCCGTGAAAAAATCGGTTTCTACACAGCTTGTTCAATTTGTCTTATTGCCGTTTGCATGGCGGTGTATTCAACCTACAATACATTATCGGTTCCAAATACCAAAACTACGACCGTGACACAAAGCAATGAGGTTAAGGTCAATGAAAATGTTACGGGCGTAACCCAAACCTTGCCCGAAGTCAAGCTTGATGTCGAAGTTCCGACAATTGTTGCAACCGAAGAACCGGCAACAAATCCGACGGAAAGTTCAAAAAATGCTCTTGAAACAATGCTTTCAACAGATTTGAGTCTGAACTATCCGCTTAATTCAAATAACATTGTTCGTGAGTACAGCGAAAAAAGTGTTTATTTCAAAACTTTGAATGTGTGGAAACCGCACACGGGAGTTGATTTCGGCGGCAACCTCGGTGATGATGTAGAAGCAATGACCGGCGGAGTGGTTACTAATGTGTGTGACGACAAAATGCTAGGCAAAATTGTTGAAATTTCAACAGAGAATGTTGTCTGCCGTTACTGCGGGTTAGGGTCGGTTAATGTGAATAAAGGTGATTCGGTTGATGTGGGCTATAAAGTCGGTACAATAGGGGCAGTTCCTTTTGAAGCGGGGGATGAGAATCATATCCACATTGAGGTGAAGATTGACGGTAAATATGCCGACCCGCTTTCTTTCATAAATAACAATGAATAATTGAAATTTTATTGCATACAATATTATTGCAAGCCCTCGTTTCGTTTTAAGGGGCATCAAAAAGGCGGATACTTCTAAGTAAGCATCCGCCTCATTTTTATGATTTTATGTCAATGATAAGAATCACGATTATTAAATTAAAATTCCTAAATTAAAAGTGATTATCTTTCGCTCTCGTGCCATTCTTCGTTACCAAAGATAAAATCATCAAGATCCATAATGACAAGTTTCATATAGTACACCTCCTTAATAAAACAATATAGTATATTCAGGAAATGATCGAATATGAGTATTATTTTTTGTTTGAGTTACAAATGTTAATGTAACTGATAATAATGTCAACGGCCTGATCAACTGTCAGGTTTGTGCTGTTAAGGCACAAATCATAGTTGTCCGGAAGACCCCATTTCTTTCCTGAATAAAAACTATAGTAATTTGCTCTGTTTTTGTCTGCCTTCAAAACTGCCTGTTTTGCTCTGGCAGGGTCAATGTCCTGTCTGTCAACAGCTCTTTTAATTCGCTTATCAAGATCAGCATAAATATATACCTTCACAAGTTTCGGATTATCCTTAAGAACATAGTCGGCGCATCTACCGACAACGACGAAATTTTCCTTTTCTGCAAGCTGCTTGATAATCTTGTGCTGTAAAATATAAAGACGGTCATTAACCGGCAGGTCACCGACTGAAGAAAAGTTGTTACCGTAATTGTACAGTCCCACAGACAATGAATACAAAAGACTGTTGGTAGCTCTTTCGTCAGCGTGCTTAAACACCTCAGGAGAAACACCGCTCTCTTTAGCGGCAATAGAAATGAGCTCCTTATCATAAAACGATATGCCAAGCTTCTCGGCAAGAGCTTTACCGATATCGTGTCCGCCGGAACCATACTGTCTTGTGATGGCAATAATTTTATCAAAACTCATAACTAAACCTCCCGGTATTTGCAATTTGTAAAGTTGTACAGCAGTGACATTAAGTAGCTAAATGTCAAAACTATATCGCTTTACATATACTATAATAACACATTTTTGCGAAAAGTCCAGTCTGTAAAAACAAATTTTACGAAATTTGTACAAAACGAACAAATAAGTCTTATCCAAATTATATAAATGCACAATATAATTGGGTGTGAAATTACATTTAAAGGATAAGAACAAATTTCTTTTTACATATATATGCATATGAAGAGGGATTCAGCGTGTAAAAAGGCAGAATAATAGTGAAAAGGCATTAAAAATCAGATAGAAGAAAGAATAATATGGAAAATTTGCCGATAATGTAAAAAAGATAAAGAAATTGTCAAAAAGGGGTTTACAAAAGAAGGAAGTGCTGATATAATATCAACTGTTGCGCTGAGAGGCGAGGCAGACAAGAGAAAACACGGACGGTGAAAGAGTGTAGAACGCACGGAAGCGGAGGGTCAACATTCAGAAAGTAATCAAAAGTGTTGCTCGGTTTTGATTTTAAAAGCTGAAAAAACTTTTTAAAAAACTTTTAAAAAGAGCTTGACAAAATCAAAACAGTGTAGTATAATAACTCTTACACTGCTGAGGTGTGCGACTTCAAATGAAGAAAGCAAACAAGCCTTGAAAGTGCGTAGGACCTTGAAAATTGAACAACGAGA
>NZ_NNSR01000026.1 GCF_002834225.1 Ruminococcus bromii
AATCTCTGAGCATGAAGATAAGGACAAAAACCATATCTGTGACTACTGTGGCAAGGAGATTACCAACCACTCCGGCGGAAAAGCTACCTGCACCGAAAAAGCTGTATGCGAGATATGCAATGAGCCGTACGGCGAGATTGACGGAGCAAGTCATGCCGACCTCAGACACATAGAAGCAAAGACTGCGACTAAGGATGCCGAGGGTAATGTTGAATATTGGTATTGCGAGGCCTGTAACAAGTATTACAGCGACGAAGCAGCGACCAAAGAAATCAAAAAGACTGATACCGTAACGGCTAAGCTGCCTGACAGTTCAAAATCCCCTCAGACAGGCAACAACGGCAGCCTTATGTTGTGGATTGCATTGCTGTTCATCAGCGGCGGCGTTATGAAAGGAGTAACGGCATTTGATAAGCTCAAAAAGCATTCCGCAAAAATTAAAGATAAGTAATAATTAACAATCCGTAATAAAACCGCATCAAATACGGCACAGTAGGCAGGAAATCCTCTGTGCCGTATTTTTTATTTTGATGACAAACAGCTTTGACGGCTGGATAAAGAATAAAAACGGTAAGTATGCTTCAACAAAAAAAACGGTTTTGCTATCGGATTTGAATCAATCAGAATAACTGTTTGGTTCACATCTATTTACAACTCAGAAAGCTAAAATTCTGTGAATAAATTTTCTGTTAATGTTGACAGATTTATGATATAATAGTGCTGTTAGTTTGAAATGAAAAGTGGGCAGAAATATAAAAAATGAGTAAACTGAATTCGACAAAAGCATTTAAAAACGCATTACCGTACGTATTAACGCTTATACTTGTCGGTATAATGACTTTTGTTGCGGAAATATTGGATGAGGGGGAGATAATCTTTCCTGAAATAACGGCACTTGCAATTGGCTATATGGTTACACAAAAGCAAGGTTGGAAAGTCAATGACAGCCGAATGATTGCGTTAATTGCGATTTGCGCTGTTGCGGGTGTGCTGACAGTCCGATACATAAAAGTCGGGCTTTATCTTGAAATATTGATTGCATTTGTATTTGCACAAATTCTCTTTATGCTTTCGGGAACAACATTTGCACCGATGATTTCGGCAATTGTGTTGCCCGTTATGATGCAGACCGAGAGCTTTATATACCCGATTGCCGCATTTTTGCTGACGGTTGCGGTTGTATTATTTCGCAGATTTCTTTTGAAAGTTAAAATAAGAGATAAAGAGGATTTTCAGCCGGTAAACCTGCATACAAAGAGCGATGTGATTGACACAGCCGTAAGAACAATCTGTGTTGCCGTTGTGGGATTCTTCGCAATTTGGTCGGGCTTTAAATTTGCAATTGCACCGCCGTTGCTTGTGGCGTTTACGGAATTTTCCCGTCCGAAAAATAAGGCTCGCAACAAGCCGGTAAAGACGGTTTTGCTGATAACAGTCTGTGCATTTGTCGGGGCGGTTTCAAGATATGTGCTGAATATGACGCTTGGATTGCCGTTGACAGTTGCCGCATTGACAGCCACGGCGATAATGCTTGTAATTGTTTACTGCACAAAAATGTATATTCCGCCTGCCGGAGCATTGACAATTTTGAGTATGATTATTCCGAGTGAAAGCGTACTTTTGTACCCGTTGCAGATACTTGTCGGAACTGCGGTAATAATGCTGATTTCACGGCTTTTGTTTGTGAAACGGCAAAATTAAAATAATCTTAATTTAGTTATATTATTCTATAGAGGAAATTAAATGGATATATTTATTACAATTTTAGTTACATTTTTTGCAGGAATGGGCGCAGGTCTCGGAACAGGTTTTGCAGGAATGAGTGCGGCGGCTGTAATAAGTCCGATGCTCATAACTTTTCTTAATATGGATCCGTATATGGCAGTCGGAATCGCACTTTCGTCCGATGTTTTGGCGAGTGCAGTTTCGGCTTATACATACCATAAAAATAAAAATCTCGATGTCAGAAACGGTTTGATTATGATGGCGAGTGTGCTTGCGTTTACGATTGTCGGCAGTTATGTTGCAAGCATTGTTCCATCAGCTACAATGGGCGGATTTTCCGTGTTTATGACATTTTTGCTCGGCATAAAATTTATCATCCGTCCCGTTATGACAACTAAAGAAGCTATGCTCGGTGTGTCGGCAAAAAAGAGGGCAATCCAGTCTGTAATCTGCGGAATGTTAATCGGCTTTATCTGCGGATTTATAGGTGCGGGCGGAGGAATGATGATGCTTTTGATTTTGACGACCGTGCTGAATTATGAATTGAAAACCGCTGTTGGCACAAGCGTATTCATTATGACATTCACCGCCCTGACAGGTGCAGCTTCGCACTTTATGATTGGTGGCACACCCGATTGGTTTGTGTTCATTCTCTGCATAGTGTTCACCCTTATATGGGCGAGAATTGCCGCCGTCTTTGCCAATAAAGCCAATCCCAAAACCCTGAACCGTGCCACAGGTATCGTCCTCGTAGTGCTTGGTGTAGTTATTATGGGATTTAAGCTGTTTGACAGGTAATTAACTATATAAAAATCTTCAGTATTAGCAAGTGAGTTAATTTTTGATGTATCAGATATATTTTTTGTTATTTCTCTGCAAAATTAAATGAAAAACTTTAATCAAATGTTGCATAATGCTGTAAAATATGGTAGTATTAAATTGTAATTTATCTATATATGTTTTATGTATTAGGCTTTCGATTTTTATATAGTAAGGTGTAAACAAATGTTTAACTTAACACAGTACGGATAATTGCAAAAATTTATTTTAGGAGGAATATCCATGAGAAAATCAAACAAGGTTATATCAGCAATGTTGTCTGTGTTGATGGTATCAGGTATGTTTACAGCTATGCCTCTTGCTGTTAATGCAGCCGGAACAGCTGATACCAACGAAACCACAACAAGTGCAGCAGTACAGTCGGCTGATGACACACAATCTGACAGTGAAGAAAAAGAGTATAATGATTTTACTTATTATACTTATTTCAATGAAGAAAATAACCGCACTGAGGCTGTTATTCAAGGGTATCGTGGCTCTGACAGTGATGTTGTAATTCCAAACTCTATTGATGGTTTTGTTGTTACAGCTATTAGTATGTATGCATTTTCAGGGCGCTCCGACTTGGCAAGCATCACAATTCCAAGTACTATTCAGAGCATTGGTGAAGATGCTTTTTTGGAGTGTGATGGTTTAAAAAAGGTTTATGTGAGCAGTATTGAAGATTGGTGTAAAATTGATTTTTCTTATCCTGATGCAAATCCGTTAAGAAGAGGTGCAGACTTATATGTTGACAACAAATTGGTAACGGATGTTACTATTCCTGATGGTGTAAAAAGTATAGGAAAGTATGCCTTTTATGGTTATTCAAGTCTTAAAAGCATATCTTTCCCAAGCAGTATCAGAAGTATTGGCGAGGATGCTTTTTCTGATTGTACTAATCTTGATGAAGTATATGCAACCAATATTGAAGATTGGTGCAAGATTAAATTTGAAGATGAATTTTCCAATCCCATATTTTATGCCAGAAAAATTTACATTGGTGGAGAATTAGCTACAGATATTACTATTCCAAAAGGTATTACTAAAATTTGTGATTATGCTTTTGAGAATTGTGACACAATTACAAATGTGGTTATTCCTAACAGTGTTATAAGTATTGGCGACAGTGCATTTAGAAGTTGTTTTAATCTTAAAAATATTAGCATACCAAATAGTGTTGTGAATATAGGCGTAGAAGCATTTTTAGGTTGTTCAAACCTAGAAAAAGTGGAAATTCCGGATGGTATTAAATTTATTAAAGACTATACATTTGCTTATTGTGAAAATCTCACCACTATAATTATACCTCAAAGCGTTAAAGAAATTGGTAACTTAGCTTTTGACGGTGACTATAACTTATCAAATGTTTTATTTAAAGGTAGTAAAAGTCAGTGGGATTCGATTAATTTTACTGATGGCAATACTAGTTTGGTCGAATCTGTAATACATTATGATGTTAAATTAGTTGAAAAAAAAGCACCGACTTGTGTTGATAAAGGTTATGATTTATATTCTTGTTCTGAATGCAGCGATGGAGTTAAAATAAATTATACAGATCCTTTGGGTCATAATGTTGTAAGCGGTATTTGTGAAAGATGTGGCAAGTCTGAGGAGGATTGTGTTGAATCAGCACATCCATATAATGGTGATTCTGATGAATCTTGGACAATTTATAAGAAGAATGCTACAAGAATTGCAGTTGTTTTTTCGGATTCTACAGAAACAGAAGCAAATTGTGATTACATATATCTTTACGATAAAAATGGCGAAGAAATAGGTAAATACAGCGGAACAGAGCTTGCAGGCAAAAAAATTACAGTACTTGGCGACACTGTTAAAATTCGACTGGTTTCGTATGTAGATTCTAAATGGTTCGGATTTTCTCTTTCTAATATTGTTCCGTATTATGACGAATGTTTACATTCATCAACAAGATTTGAAAATGAAAAGTCTCCCACATGCGGAGAAGAAGGTTACGCAGGTGACCTGATTTGCAATAATTGTGAGGCTTTTTTGAAAAAGGGTGATATAATTCCTGCAACGGGCAAACATGATTTAGAAATGACTGTATATCCACCGACCTGCGGTGAGAGGGGTTATACCGATTATACTTGCAAAAATTGCGGTTACAGTTATACGGATGATTATATTGAACCAACTGGTAACCATGAATATATTGATGGTGTATGTAAAATCTGTGGTGCAATTAGTCTTGAAAATTTACCGAGTATTAGCGGTAATGAGACCCAAAATGTGATAATTGAAGATACTGGTGTACGCAAATATTTTAAATTCACACCGAGTCAGAGTGGTTCTCTCACATTTTATTCGACTGGTTCAAGAGATACTTGTGGAGGATTATATGATTCTGATATGACGGAACTTGCATACAATGATGATAATGAGGAAGATAGAAATTTCCGTATCAGCTATAATGTAAATGCAAGAGAAACATATGTACTTCAAATTGGTGCATTTGATTCATCTGATGAAGGATTCAATGTTACTTTTAATTTTGAACCAAACAAAGAAACTTTACTTGGTGATGTTAATGGTGATGGTGAAATTACTATTGTTGACTCTACCATTCTTCAAAAATATATTGTTGGTCAGACAACACTTGATGACGAAACATTAAATGTAGCAGATGTAAACAAAGACGGTGCAATTACCGTTGTTGATGCGACACTTATTCAGAAATTCGTTGTTAAGGGGATTACTGAATTTTAAATATCATATGAGATAAACAAAGACGGCTGTGCTTATTTTTGCACAGCCGTTATTTTGCAAATGTGAACTGTACTTATAAAATTCTTAAAATTGTGCATACAAATAATGACAGTGGTGTTGTATAATGACAACATCACAAGATAAATGTTAAATAAATAAGAAGGCACATAACCGTTATTATTTTCGGTTATGTGCCTTTTGCGGTATAATAAATTTGTGAACAATACAACATGCTAAAAACAATCTTATCTGGCTTTATGGACAAAGGAAAGTGTACCCTTTTTTAAACAATTGCCTTATTTCTTTACAAAAATTGAAAAGAGCTGTGTGTATTGCCTTTTAATAATCTTCGGGATTTTCGTAGGCGTATTTGATTCTTGCTATTTCGCCTTTGAGTAGGGCATTGTCAATGTCGATTTGATAGTCATGGTAATCCCATGGGAGATCTTCTCCTCTATGAGCGTAGGTGAAATCGCTCTTGCCGGTTTTGTCAATTTTCTTGATAAGTTTGAGCAACTCATCTGCCGACATATCGTCAATGATTCCTCTGCCTGCTCCGTCGGAAACCTTTGGATAGGATCGTCCGCTGCCTTTTGGCATTTCTTCATCAGACAGCAGAGTTATTTCAAACTCCTGTTCCTCGCCAAAATCATCAATCATATGAATCTTATCGCCAATTTCAAGTTTTAATTTGCCGAGTTTCGTTTCTGACATAAGCTTTGGTTTTGTCTGAAATTCTTCGTCATCCAACTCGTAATCTGTGCCTTTGTATGTCATCATGAAAAGGTGATATGCACAGGTGCTGAATGACGAAAGCACAGCATAGCCCAACACAGCCATTGTCGAATTTGAAGAAATCTGAATATCCCGCCATATTTTGTTTTCGCATCCTATATAGACAATTTTGAATGTACCTCCATTGTTAATTCAAAGTATCTTCGCCCTCGTTATAGAGAGCCTCGTTGATTTCTACAACGCTTTTGTTATTATTCATATTGATGATTATAATGCTGTCACGCTTGATTTTTGGATAGAGAGGAGAGAGCCCTGCAATTTTAAGGACGCTGTTGGTTTCATTTACCGACAGACCCATTCCTATTGAAAGGCAAATTAGTTTATCCCTTTTCGGGGCAGTTTTCAAGCCTGAAAAAATCTGATAGGCATAGCCGTCGCTGAGTTCGGCTTTACGAATGACCTCCGCTTTTGTAAGATTCCTTTCGTTTAAAAGGTCGGTAAGGTATTCCGAGAGATTTTTGCTTATCATTGAATCCCTGTTTGCGTTTTCGTATTCTTCAAATGTGTTGAAATTTTCAAGTTCTTTTAAAAGTTGAGTTGTGGTTTTGCCTATCATAATCAAAACCCCCTTAAATTAAAGTTTTGTAAGTTTCCAAAACTATTTTAACATGATATAATAAGCACGGCAAGTACGATTAGACTTATAATTTTGCAAAGTGCTTATTATATCAATTTATATTCCCCTCAAATTTTGCCCTGCAAAATTTTCGATGGGTGATTCTATCATAACTCATTTCATGATTTATGATAGAATAAGCACAGCAAGTACGATTAGACTTATAATTTTGCAAAGTGCTTATTATATCAATTTATATTCCCCTCAAATTTTGCCCTGCAAAATTCTCGATGGGAAGCACGGCAAGTATAATTATACTAATATTTTTGTTATGTGCCTGTAAATATTGTGAGGAAATGTTATGGGAAATAATTGGATTGATACGGTGATTAATGAACAATATCAGTTTGTGCGATTGCTTAAACGAACAGATAAAACGGAAATCTGTGTTTTCAGGCATAAGGAACTCGGCAAACTGATTGTAAAACGCACATTAAAAAGTTTGGGAGAGGTTTACTTTGCACTTAGAACGCTTTCACACCCAAATATTGCAAATGTTTACGATGTTGTCAAAACCGAAACGGGAGTCACCGTTCTTGAAGAATATGTTGACGGTCAGACCGTGGCAGATTATCTGCAAACTGGATTGTATTCTCCGTCAGGTGTAAGAAAAGTGGTTGCATCTCTTTGTGACGCACTTGATTTGTTGCATTCGCACCAAATTATACACAAGGATATTAAGCCTGAAAATGTGATGATTGACAGCAACGGTAATGTTAAGCTGATTGATTTTGATGCGGCAAGGCTGTACAAGCCCTATCAGTCGAAAGACACACAGACTATTGGCACAATGGGATATGCCGCCCCCGAACAGTACGGAATAAATCAAACCGATGAACGGACTGACATTTACGCAATAGGTGTTTTGATGAATGTTATGCTCACAGGTCAGCCACCTGAAATTCGCCTTTATAACGGCAGGCTGAAAAGGGTGATTGTAAAATGCACCCAGACAATTCCCGACAACCGCTATCAAAATGTGAAAGAACTGAAAAGAAATCTTTAAAACAGAATAAAACTGTGCTGACAGCACAGGACAAAAATACCGTCATTGATTATACTTTAATTAGAGTTTAATCAATGGCGGTAATTATTTTGTAGATTTTTAACAAACGGTTTACAACTTGTCAATGTTATCGGCAAGAACTCTTACCGTGTTTAGAAATGTGGTTACTTTGGTTTTGTCGGTGTTTTTAAGCACGCTGTTAATTTCGTTAAACATATGTTTGTTTTCGACTGAATCAAATACAAGCCAGTCAATGCTTGTGTCAAGTGCCTGAGAAATGCGAAAAAGAACATCAACGGAAAGTATTCTTGTTCCACGCTCAATGTGACCGATGTGTGCCGCAGAAAGTTCGCACAATTCGCCGAGCTGTTCCTGCGTAAAGCCTTTTTCAATCCGCTTATTTTTTATCCTTTTGCCGAGTGCCGTATAATCAATGTTTTTGTTCATAAGTAAAACCTCAGAATCCTATATATAATTTATTTTAAACTTTTTGAACAAAAAAATAAATTTACTGTAAGCAGTTATTATTGACTTGTAGCATTATTTGTGATAAACTTATTTTACAACAGATAAATTTTTTATGAACTTTGACAGACCGCAGTTCAGCCGTCTGTAATAAATAAATTTTTAGGAGGAAGATTATGTCGGTTTATGGAATGGGTTCACTGTTCTGCGGAACAGAAGAGCAATTGGATAATTTTGTTAACGAGGGGTTTGTATGTATCGGTTGGAAGAAAAAGGAAAAGCCTGAGTTGTATGAGATTTTAAACAGTATAAAAGTCGGTGATATAATTTATATCAAGGCTCTTCCGTTCAATTCTAAATCTATGAAAATCAAAGCGGTCGGAATTGTGACGGCTGAACCTAAAAACACAAACACACATCACGGTTACGAAGAATGTGAAAATGAAATCGGTGTAAAATGGCTTAATTCAGACATAAACAAGTTGATTGATGTTGATGACGGTAATCTGAACGCAAGAAAAGGAAGTGTTTTCGTTGAAACAAATTCAGAGTATATAAAAAAGATTATCAGCCTTATTTGATGAGTAGTTTATGAATGATTAAGGAGGGGATTTTATGCCGTATTGTGAAAAATGCGGTTCACAGATAAGTGAAAATGCGAGTTTTTGCCCTTCATGTGGCGCAAAGATACCTGATGAAATCAATGGTAACAATGGCTGTGTTACTGATGAAAGTATATATCAGGATGATGAAAGCGGTGTTGTTTTTAAATACAATTCTGCGTCAATCGGTGGAATAATTGTTGCTTGCGGTACTTTGGCTGTATCCGTTAGTACGATTATTACACAAGGAAATGCATCGCAGCACAAATTTTGGGATCCAAGTGATGGTACATATATTACTCCCGGCTACAATCCGGGGTCAATAACATTTTTTGTAATATTAGCAATTCTTGCTTTGATTATACTTGTTGTTTCAATTAAAAAACTTCGTATCAAATGTAAATATGTCAAATGTCCTTATTGCCAAAAAACAACAGTGATTCCATGTGACGCACAGAGTTGCGATTGTGATGTCTGCGGTCAGAAAATATTGATAACCAACGGTAAACCTGAGCGTTTTCATTATAAAGAAAAGGAGTGAAATTTATGAAAAAATCGCTTGTTGCATTAACTGTGATTTTATTGATATCAACAGTATTAAGCGGATGTTCGAAACAACCGAGTTCTGAATCTTCAGCCGCACAAACTAATTTTGATTCAACTACGGTTGAAGAGACGACAGTTGAAGAAACTACAGAAGAAAATAATGAATATGAGGATGATGTTGTAGATATATTAAATTCGACAAGTTTTATGGACTCAATTGATCCATCATATGTTCAAAACGGATTATGTTCAGATATAACTTTTGGGCAATTAGTGGCTTCAATGTTTGAAAATCCTCAACTTGATATCACTCCGACAAAAACACGAGACACGGGAACTTTGTTGGGGTATCAGGTAACTGTTTCCGGAAATTATAGAAATACTCCTGATGGATATTATAATAACAGCGGTAACGCATACATAGTTATAAATTTGACAAATGACACTTGTACTCTTACAGGTGACCATGATTATAAATCAGCTGCTGAATACTATGCTTTTGAAGTTACAGGATTTTATTAAAATTAGCATTGTAAATATAACATAACTGAATAACAGCAACTTTGATAAAATAGGTGATTATTCAAGTGATAAGGAGGATTAAAAATGAGACGTTGCCCAAAATGTGGATTCCCACTTAATGAAAAAGATAAATACTGCGAGAATTGCGGAGAAGATTGCTCGGCTGTTGAAGATTCTGAAGTTAATGAGGTTGTCAGCCCTGATGAAGAAAAGGAAAAGCTGAAAAGGCAGTGGAAAATCGGCGGTATAGTATTTGGTGTTGTTGCACTTGTTTTTGCTGCAATACTTGCGTTGGTTTTGTTTGTGCCGCATAGCAGCAGTTCTTCAAATACGAATACAAAAACAAAAAGCAGTTTGACCGAACCGACAACTGTTGATAACAGTATCGACGGCAAAGGATACTATTACTTCGATAATAAATTTAATGAAGAAACAGTAGATAAGTTTATGAGTGCCTTTGATGATGTAGGTTCTATGGGCGATTTGGGCATAGGTGTAGAATTTGACGATTTTAAGTACCAACAGGATTATTTGTTGCTTGGCAAAAAAGTTTCTCAATATATGCAAGTTGATTTCAATGGTAAAACAGGAACAATTTTGTTCTTGGATGATGAAAATAATGTTGTTGCATATTCATTAACTTTTGTTTCCTCTTTGCTTAATGATATAACAACCGATGATGTTTATAAGAAGAAACAGACAGTAGGAAGATTGGCATCATGGTTGTATGCCTTATCTGATTATAAAAGTTATAATTCCTGTGAAAAAGTTGCCAAATATTTTATTTCTGAAATGTTAGATGAAGATAATAAATTAATTCCTTGCTTATACTATAATGGATATACGATGCTTTGTAATGGTAATGCTAATCAAATTGCATTGAATTTTTTTGTTACTGATTCTGATTTTATCGAAAGACACGGCATAGATAAAGGTACATCTTCAATTTTTCAAGCTGTTACCGAATCTACAACAACTGAGCCTACCACAGATGTTACAACTACAGAGGAATCATCAGATGCTAAGCCTGATAAAGTGAACGACTCGGAAATTGAGAAAGCAGAAGAGTTGCTCAAAGAAGAGCCTTACGGTATAGACGATCATAGTGACACTTATTTAGAAGAAAATGGTGTTGATGTTGATGAATATCATAATAGGCTGAATGTGTATGATGCTATTCATTATTATTTAAGTGATGTGACTCTTGATGCTCAAAGAAACGAAGATGGGTCAATAACTATGAAATACACGGGAATGCATACTGTTTTTGGTGAGGGAGAATATATTACATATATAGTAAATATTGAAAACAAAACAGTGTATTATGATAGCGCTTCGTATGACTGGTTGTTAGATCAAGATTTTTATGCGACAGATGTATATAACGATTTAGTGAGTTATTAATTATGCGAAAAAGATAATTTCCTGACGGTATAGGAGATTATCTTTTTTCTTGTATTTTTGCCTAATGTTATTTATAATGTAATAAAAGAGGTGAGGCATTATGGGTAAGGATACGAAGTTTTGCAGGAATTGCGGTAAGGAACTTCCGATTGAATCAACATTTTGTCCGTACTGTATGACAAAGCTGATTGATGTTACAACAGGCGGAGAAATTAAGGTGAAAAAGAAAAAGCCGATTATTATTGCCGTTTCAGCGGCAATCGTTTTGCTCATTGTAATTGCGGTGATTATAATTTTGAACAGCACGATTTTTGGCGGCAAATCGGATAATGTTACCACACATGCAACAACTGTTCCGACAACTGCGGTCACGACAACGGCTGAAAATAAAACCTCAGATTATTCAAAGTATGTCGGAATATGGTGCGATAAGGACAGCGATATTTCAACCGCAACTCAAAACGGCGGCAATATTCTTGAGATAATTTCCGTCAAGGATGATGTTGTGAGATTTACTTTTACAAAGACCTCGTCTGCACCGCAAAACCGAATTGCGAGAATAAGCAATGTTACAACAAAGGTAATTGACGGAATAGGAACTTTTTCGTTTGATGATGATGGCTGGCAGAACAGCGGTACGGGTAAAATCAAGTTTTCCGACGGTGAAATCTATATTGAAAACACGATCACAAATCAAAACAGCGGGTCAATGTGGGATATAGGCGGAAAGTTTTATCTTAAAAAATCCGAAAGTTCAATGCTTAATGTAGAGAGCAATAATTTTTTGAACGCTGATTTTGACAATGTAAAAAATGCCTTTGGCGAAGAAATTTCAGATCCTTTTTTAGCGTCGGACAAGTGGTATATTCATTACTACAGCGGTATGAATGTTATGGCCACCGCCGAAACAAATAAAATTTACAGCATTACGGTTGATTACTCGTCAGGAAACCTTGCTAATTCAAATATCAGTTTTGGCGAAATAAACGGCAACAGCACCTATGACGATGTCTATGCCGAACTCGGCGAGCCAATGTACAATAACATAACCCACGGCGATGTTACCTATAAGCGGAAAGACGGATATGTAACTTTCACATTTGACGATAATATGAACCTAACAAACTTTGTGTACTGCATTGAGGATACGCATTAAAACATAATAAGTAAAAAAAATCAGCCTGAGCGTCAAGCAACAACGATCGGGCCGGTGTTTATTTCAGAAATAATAAATACTTCTAATCTGATATTAGTTTTTGACTACATTTGATACAAAAGGTTAGTGTGAATGGGTCAAATTAGAGATTTATTTGCTTTCAATCGGTTTTAATCTCCACAAATTTTACACAAAACAAATCAGAATGCAAAAAGCTGCTTGAGTTTTCAACATTACGCTGTTTTTGGGAAGGGAAAGTATGCCCCTTTTTAAACAATTGCCTTATTTTTTACAAAGATTAAAGGAGCTGTGAAGAATGAAGTCTTAAACTTCGTTTCTTCACAGCTCCAAAATTACTGCTTTCTTTTAAATCAATAGCAAAATAATTTCATATACAATCAGACACATGAACGAAATTTGCATATTGTTTAAATTATCTTAATCATCTTGATTTCAACTTGATAACATAGTATAATTGACTTAACAAAAATTTCCGACAAATACGGACACAGGTTTATAAAGGAGAGAATACAATGCAGGTTAAAATTTCCGATTCTATAAAATACATTGGTGTTGACGACAAGACAATCGACCTTTTTGAAAGTCAGTATCTTGTTCCCAACGGAATTTCTTACAACTCATATCTTATTATTGATGAAAAGGTTGCGATTATGGATACGGTTGACAAGAGAAAAACTGACGAATGGCTTGAAAATCTTGACAGAGAGCTTAACGGCAGAACTCCTGATTACCTAGTAATAAGTCACCTTGAACCAGACCACGCTTCAAATATTAAGGTTGTTTCCGAGAAATATCCGTCAATGAAGCTTGTCGGCAATGCAAAGACTTTTTCGATGCTCCCACAGTTTTTCCCTGATTTTGATTTCGCCGATAAAACCGTTACAGTCAAAGAGGGGGACGAGCTTGAACTCGGTTCACACAAGCTTACATTCATAATGGCGCCTATGGTTCATTGGCCTGAGGTTATGGTTTCATATGAAAACGCAGAAAAGGTTCTTTTCTCTGCGGACGGATTCGGCACATTCGGCACACTTGACGCTCAGGAGGACGATTGGGCTTGCGAGGCAAGAAGATATTACTTCAATATCTGCGGTAAGTACGGTGTTCAGGTTCAGAATCTTCTCAAAAAAGCCGCAAAGCTTGATATTCGGAAAATCTGTCCGCTTCACGGTCCTGTACTTGACGAGAACCTTGGTTGGTACATCGGTCTTTACGATATATGGAGCAAGTATGAGCCTGAAACCGACGGTGTGTTCATTGCATATTGTTCGGTTCACGGCAACACAGCCAAGGCTGCCGAAAAGCTTTGTGAGATTGTAAAGTCAAAAACAGACAAAAAGGTTTCGATTGCCGACCTTTCACGCACAGACCTTGCCGAGGATATTGAGGATGCATTCCGTTTCAGCAGAATGGTTGTTATCGCACCAAGCTATGACGGCGGTGTGTTCCCGATAATGAACGATTTTCTGCATCACCTCAAAATCAAGGGCTATAAGAACAGAAAGGTTGCCATGGTTGAAAACGGCTCTTGGGCTCCTTCGGCGGCAAAGACAATGAGAGCGTATCTTGAAGAAATGAAAAATGTTGAAATTTGTCCTACAGTTGTAACAATTCGTTCGGCTGTGAAAGAAGAAAACATTTCTCAGCTTGAACAGCTTGCCGATGAAATTCTTGCGTAAAACACAGGTAAACGGCTTGCAGCTTGTATACATAAATCATTGTACTCTGAAGCTTTTGCAAATTTTGTTTTGTAAAGGTAGAGATTGTTATTTTTGTAACAATTAGATAAAAAAGTTAAGATATCTTTTACACTTGAAATTTAATTTCGTTGCAAATGCAATTGAATTATTGAGCGGATTTATAGTACAATATAAGCACAGTTGATGCTCACGGAATAAGCATTGAAACAGATTCGTTTTTAGGTAATTTGTTTTGGAGTTTTGAAATTAGTTATGAAAAGTTTTTCTTGTTTTTTCTGTATTCAATGCTTATTTCGTTAAATTTGATATATTCCTTCTATAACCCAATATACCCCGAAAATGACCGGCATTTTTTGTCGGTCATTTCACTTTTTTTCGGCAAGTTTCCATTCCCGCATAATTGTATAAAGTTGTAATTCAACTAATTTCTTACGGTGAAAAATTTGTCAAATTCGGTAATTTTGCCTATAACATATTTTTGGAAAAAGTGTTAAAATAATAATGTAGGCATTAGTGTTTATCGAATAAATACGAGAAATAAATATACGGATGGTGAGAATATGTACAAGGTAGGCGAGGTTGTTCTTTACGGTGCGAACGGTGTTTGTGAAATTACTGAAATAACAACAAAAACGATCGGGAAAATTTCTGTTGAATATTATGTTTTGAAGCCTGTTTGTTCGGACTCTTCAACACTTTTTGTTCCTACGCATAATGAACAGCTTGTTTCAAAAATGCGTGATGTGCTGAGTTCCGATGAAATTAAAAATATTTTATCGCAGAAAACCGACAATGAAATTTGGATTGATAACAAGTCTGAAAGATGTGAAAGATTTAAGGAAATTATTGCAGGCGGTGATTGCAAAAAGCTGGTTGAATTGATCAGAAGAATGCATTTTCACAGCAAGATTCAGCTTCAAAAAGGAAGAAGGCTTCATATGAGTGATGAGCGTTTTCTGAAAGAAGCTGAAAAAATGGTTTGCGATGAGGTTTCCATTGTTCTTAACATTGACAGAGGAGAGGTTCTTCCGCTTGTGCTTGCAGGCTGACTTGTTTTTAATATTTTACAATGATTGCAGAGGTTTATTGAAGGCAGTCTTTTTGATTGCTTTCAATGTTATTCCTCTTTTTTTATTTTTTGGTAATTCTAAGTTGTTTGCCTATTTACAAAATGTTGAATTTTGTAGTAAAATAAAACAAATATACATTTATGGAGCAATTTGATGAAAAAAATAAAAAAGACTCTTTCCCTTTTACTTTCAACGATGATTGTTTTTTCTTCGGTTGCAGGCGTCAGTACAACTGTTTTTGCCGCATCCGATGAACTTACATATAGAAAATTCAAATATAAAATGCTTGACAATGATACCGCTGAAATTTGCGGATATACAGGTAAAGACACCGTTGTGACAATTCCTGAAAGCATAAATTCCGTACCTGTCACCTCAATAGGCAGAACGGCTTTTTCTTCCTGCAAAATTAAGGAAGTTACAATTCCAAATACGGTCAGAAGCATTAAGTGGTGGGCGTTTTACGGTTGCTCAAGCTTGGAAAAAGTCAATCTTAATTTTGGCTTAAAAACAGTTGGTTACGGCGCTTTTATGAATTGCAAAAGGCTTAAATCAGTGAGCATTCCTATGTCCGTGACACAGATTTGTGACGATTCTTTTGCGGTAGACTGTACCACTAAGACAGGTGTTTTTGACTCCTACAGCAAGCAGACAATCAGTACTCAGCAGTATGAAGTTGATTCGGCATTTACGCTTAAAGGCTATTCAGGCACCGTCGCAGAAAAATATTGCAATGACCAGTTCTCTTAACTTTGTTTCGGCAGGTGAGGTAACCTACGGCGATGTTGACGGCAGCGGTGAGGTTGATGCTCATGACGCGAAGCTTGCAAAAAGTCTTATAGGCAGTATTCCTACAGAAGAACAGCTCACAAAGGCTGATGTTGACGATGACGGAAAAATAACCGAAAACGATGTTAATTTGATTTTGCAGGCTGTCGAAAATGAATTTTGCAAAGACCTTTTTCCCTGTGCAAAGGCACTATATACCGCCCCTGACTATCTTTCCGGCAGAACAATGTATTGTGACGGCGACAGCGTTGCCTACGGTTCGGGTACGGACACAATGGGTAATTCAACTTATTCATTCTGTAATTATGTTGCCGAAAAGTATAATATGACAATGACCAACAAGGCTGTACCCGGCACAACTCTTGCAATACGCAAGAATTTTATAGGTACAAATCACAAAAGTATACTTGAGCGTGTCCGAGAAATGAAAGATGACTACGATGTTATTTTGCTTGACGGCGGCTTTAATGACCTATTCAAAAATGTAAAAATCGGTTCTATGACTGACAAAAGCAATAAGTCGGGAAAGTATGATGAATATACAACCGCAGGTGCGTTGGAAAGTATTTGCTATTTTCTTAATATGAATTATAAAAGTTCAATCAAACTGTTCGTTCTTTGTCACGATTGTTCAAAGAAGACAAAACAGTCGCAATACTGGACTTTGATTAAAAATATCCTCGACAAGTGGGAAATCCCTTATGTTGATCTTTCGGAAGAAACAGAGCTTACCGATGACAACGAGGAAATTACAACACAGTATTTTAAATATAATACAACAACTAAAAAAGGCGATGGAATCCACCCTCTTGCGTATACTAATATGAAGATATACGGTCCTGCCGTTGCCGAAAAGCTCAATGAGGTTGCTCAGAACAAATCTGAACTTGTTGTTCCGATAACTGAGCTTTCGATGGGCCTTTTTGAAACATATTCTCTCAACAGTAAAATTACCGAGTTGAGGGGAGATATTGAAATGAGTTACTACAGCAGTAATCCGTCTATTGCCTCTGTTGATGAAAACGGCAAAATTTCCGCAACAGGCATAGGCGATACCGTTATCACGATTTCGACATCTGACGGTAAAACAAAAAATGTGAATGTGAATGTAAAGTTTCTTGCAATGGCGGTTAGCTTTGGCAAAAATAAAATTTCACTTTCAGAGGGTAATTCAAGTTTGCTGAATCTTTCTGTTGCAGACGGTGAGGCGACCTGTTCAACAACCTATTCGTCAACAGATCCGACTGTTGCGTCCGTTGATGAATACAGCGGAAAAATTACCGCTAACAAAACGGGCAAAACCACAGTATCATGTACCACGGCAAACGGTGTTACGGTAAGATGTCTTGTTTATGTCACAAAGGGAGTGCAGTCAAAAATCCAGAAGGCGTAAGGCATTTATGAAAAAATTCAAGAAAACCATAAAATTAACTTTATCTGCTTTGCTTGCATTATGCATATTGTTTTTAATGTCGGCTTGTGCAAACGGTGACAGTGAGCCCGAACAATTCCAAGCAACAGAGCAGACTACAGTTCAGCCGACTACAATGTCGGAAGAAGAAATCAATGATCAAAAGCTTGACAGGTTCATTTCAAATATGAAGCTCGAAGAAAAGGTGGGGCAGATGTTCTTTGTACGCTGTCCCGATGAAGACGCCGTGCAACAGGTCAGCGAGTACAATATCGGCGGTTATATCCTGTTTGGCAGAGATTTTGACGGAAAAACCAAAGATGAAGTTATTAACTGTATTCAAAGCTATCAGGATGAGGCAGATATTCCGCTTTTAATCGGCGTTGACGAAGAGGGCGGAACGGTTGTGCGTGTCAGCAGTAATCCTAATCTTAGAGAAGCCCCGTTCCTTTCTCCGAGGGATACATACTCAAGCGGCGGTTGGGATGCAATTAAGCAGGATGCAGAAGAAAAAGCGGATTTACTCCTTTCACTCGGAATCAATGTGAATCTTGCACCCGTGTGCGATATGACCTCAGATGAATACGGCTTTATGTATGACCGTTCTTTCAGCTCGGATGTTGATATGGAAAACAGATTTGTGCGAACTGTTGTTGAAACGAGCAAATCAAAAAAACTCGGTACGGTTCTGAAACATTTCCCTGGCTACGGCAATAACAGCGACACACACACGGGAATTGCATACGATGACCGTGACTATTCGGAGTTTGAAAATACAGATTTTAAGCCGTTTTATCAGGGAATTGAGTCCGGTGCCGACTGCATTCTTGTTTCACACAATATCGTGAATTGTATGGACAGCGAATATCCTGCGTCACTTTCACAAAAGGTGCATGATATTCTCAGAAATGACTTTAGATTTGACGGTGTAATTATGACCGATGACCTTATTATGGACGCAATCACGGATTTTACGGGAGATGAAGCGGCGGCTGTCACGGCGGCAAAATGCGGTAATGATTTGCTCTGCTGTTCATCTGTCGATACCCAATATCCCGCAGTTCTTGAGGCTGTTCAAAGCGGTAAAATTCCCGAAGCTCAGGTTGACGCATCCGTAAAGCGAATCCTGAAATGGAAACAAAATCTCGGCATTTTTAATATTGACACCTATCAGAAAAAAGTCAAATCAACCGAAACAACGGATACCGTTGGAAGTGAGGAGTGAAAAGTTAATAGCTGTTAGGTGCGGTTGGGAAGATAGTTTGAATCGTTTATATCATATTTTGCCCGAGTATGCGACTGCAAAAATTCTTACGGTAAAACATAAAGCACCCCGAAGATTAAGTTCTTCGGGGTGTTCTGTTTGTAAAGGTTGGCTGAAATATATCTCAACAGATGTGATATGCTGATTGTGCGGTTGACTCTTTCCGTCAGGAAGAAGGCGACTTTTTTGGAGTTGCTTATATCCTTTTTCCTATCTGTTGGAGAAAGTGTAGTTGCCTAATATATTTGCAAGTGGTTGGATAGATAGTAACTTCAACAGCCAACCTATGAAGAAACCCTCAAAGCTACCAACTTCGAGGGTTTCGTTTTGCCCAATGGACTATTTACATCATTTTGCCTATGATTATCGTAATACACATTTCTGTGCATTTCA
Organism: Ruminococcus bromii; assembly: GCF_002834225.1. Taxonomy (GTDB): domain Bacteria; phylum Bacillota; class Clostridia; order Oscillospirales; family Acutalibacteraceae; genus Ruminococcoides; species Ruminococcoides bromii. The sequence goes on from NZ_NNSR01000026.1 coordinate 19,038, forward strand.
AGTATATGCCGAAAAATTATTATTCCTGATTGGAATTATTTAACACTTTTACAAGCAAAGATTCAAAGCTTTTTTCAAAGTTTTCGTCATCTTGTTTTGTACGCTTTTTCGGTCCTTTAATGTGATGCTTGCCGTTTGACATTCTCGCCTTTTTGGCAAGGTGTCTGTCCATAAGCAGACCGCCTATGTTATCATCCGAGAAAATTTTCCCCGACTGATGAATACAGTACGCACCCTTTCCAAGCACAAGTGCCGCGACTCCGTAATCCTGAGTTACCGCAATGTCGCCCTTTTTACAAAGGTTGACAAGTGCCAAATCAACTGCGTCTGCGCCTGCACCGATAATTTTTATCTTGCTGTAATCCGATTTGAGAACATGGTTTGTATCGCATAACAGCACAACGGGAACATTATGATTTTTTGCAATCCTTTCAACCGATTTTACAACAGGGCAGGCATCCGCATCAACAAGAACAGTTATACCGTTCATTATTTTTCCTCAATCTTAATTGAGTTGATAACAGGCTGATTTTTCTTTTCAACAGTACCGTTTGAATCTGTAACAGGTGTGTCCTCGCAGATTTTATCAACAATATCCATACCCTTTGTTACCTTGCCGAATGCAGCGTACTGACCGTCAAGATATGTGCTGTCAGACTGAACAATAAAGAACTGTGAGCTTGCGCTGTCGGGATCATTTGAACGAGCCATTGAGATAACGCCTCTTGTATGTGAAAGGTTGTTTTCAACACCGTTCTGAGCAAATTCGCCCTTGATTGTTTTTTCACTGCCGCCTGTGCCGTCACCCTTTGGGTCACCGCCCTGAATCATAAAGCCTGTAATGATTCTGTGGAAAGTAAGACCGTCATAAAAGCCGTCTTTTGCAAGGCCAACAAAGTTCTTGACTGTAATCGGAGCAAGCTCCTCATAAAGCTCAACTTCAATTTTACCGTAGTCTTTAACATCAATAATTGCTGTGTAGCTTGACTTGTAGTCGGTTGTGTCTGTGCTTGCGGATGTTGTTTCTTCGTTTGAAACTGCGGAAGTAGCTTTTGCCGAAGAACTGCTCTCTGTGTCACCGCCGCAACCGCTGATTAAAAAGCAGGTGCAGAGAATAACTGCGGCAACCATAATTGCCGAAATCTTTTTAATTTTTGCCATTTTTTAAATTCCTTTCATAAATAAATTCACTTTTATTTTAGCATTATTATGTCTGCAAATCAACCTGAATTGACACAAAAATATAAATGTGATAAAATTTTTGTATGTGAAATATCTACAAAAGGGTGAAAAAGCTTGAAAAATAACGAGATAACGGAAATTACGCCAAAACGAAAATTTTTTGAGTTTAATCTTGGTGAGGTTTGGAAGTACCGTGACCTTGTAATGCTGTTCGTAAAGCGTGATTTTAAAAACTCCTATAAGCAGACTGTGCTTGGACCGCTGTGGATAATTATAAAGCCGTTCCTTTCAACATTTGTTTTTACCGTGATTTTCGGTATGATAGCCAATATCTCAACTGACGGAATGCCTCAGTTCCTGTTTTTTATGGCAGGCAACATTTTGTGGTCGTTCTTTTCAAGCTGTCTTAACGGCAGTTCATCAACCTTTATCGGTAATGCAAGGCTTTTCGGTAAGGTGTATTTTCCAAGGCTTGTAATGCCCTGTGCAAACATAATTTACAACGCAATCGGCTTTTTGATTAATTTTGTGATGTTTTTTATTCTTGTACTTATATATATGTTTGCCGGGTCAAATGTTCACCCGAATTTTTGTGCGTTGCTTATGCCGCTTGTATTGCTTTCATCGGCACTTTTAGGTACAGGCTGCGGACTGATTGTTTCGTCAGTCACAACAAAATATCGTGACCTCGGCGTGCTTGTTTCATTTGGAGTAACATTGTGGATGTACATCACCCCTGTTGTTTATCCTGTTTCTCAGGTGGCAGAATCATTCCGTTCGCTTGCTCTTTTAAATCCGGTTGCTCCGCTTGTTGAAACTTTTCGTTACGGATTTTTAGGCAGCGGAACATTTCCATGGAAATACTTGATGCTTAGTTTTCTTGTTACGGCAGGTGTGCTTGTGTTCGGTATGATTATCTTTAATAAAGTAGAAAAAAATTTTATAGATACGGTCTGATATTATGACAGAAATGAATGAAAAATGTGTAATTAAAATTGAAAATCTTTCAAAAGAATACCGACTCGGCGCAATAGGTTCCGGAACTCTCCGCCATGATTTGCAAAGCTGGTATGCAAAAAGAAGAGGCGAGGAAGACCCGAATCAGCGAATCGGTGCAATGCACTACGAAAAAGGTGACAGCTTCCTTGCCCTTGACGGTGTGAATCTTGAGGTAAACCGTGGAGAACGCATAGGAATTATAGGCGCTAACGGTGCAGGTAAGTCAACTCTTTTGAAAATTCTTTCAAGAATCACTTCTCCGACAGACGGCAGAGTGCGTTTTAGGGGACGAATTGCAAGTATGCTTGAAGTCGGAACAGGCTTTCACGCAGAGCTTACCGGAAGAGAGAACATCTACTTAAACGGTGCAATTCTCGGAATGACAAAGGAAGAGGTTACTTCAAAAATAGACAGTATTATAGATTTTTCAGAGTGTGCAAAATTTATTGATACGCCTGTAAAACGCTATTCTTCTGGTATGTTTGTAAAGCTCGCCTTCGCCGTTGCGGCACATCTTGATGCTGAAATAATGATTATGGACGAGGTGCTTGCGGTAGGCGATATGCGTTTTCAGAAAAAATGTATAACTAAAATGCGTGCCCTTGCAGCCGAAGAGGACAGAACGGTTCTTTATGTTTCGCACAATATGAACACTGTCCGTGACCTCTGCAACAGATGCATAGTTCTTGACCACGGCAAAATTGTTTTTGACGGTGATGTTGAAGAGGGCATAAAAATCTATCTCGGAAGTGCAAACGAAAATTTCTGTGCTCTTGAATATGTCGGGAATGAGCATAAGCATTATGCCGACAGAAACGACCTTTGTTTGAAATTTGTAAGATATGACGGCAAAGAGAATAACATTTTCTATGATGACGAGCAGATTCAGCTTGAACTTATGTGGGAAAACAAGGCTGATATAGAAAACCTTTGTCTGCGTGTTGAAGTAAGCGATTACCGAAGATATCCGGTTACCGCATTTGTGATTGAAAATTTCTATTCGGGGAAAAAGGGCGAAACCCACACGGCAAAATTAAAAATAGATGTATCAAAAATTGTCCGTGGCGGATACTATACACGCTATGTTTTTTACAGCAGAAAAAACGATGCCGCCCCCTTTGAAACACTCGAAGTTGCTGACGGTTTGACCTTCAGAAGAAGAAAACCGGACAAATATCAAAACACCTGGCAAAAATCATGGGGCAGTATTGAGATGAATGATATTGAAGTGTTATAATATTTAACCGCATATTACATTTATTTTCTCAAGAACATATCAATTTTGCAATAAAACAAGCGGCAGTTTAATTAGCTGTCGCTTGTTTTGTTTTATATTCTGTTATTTCAAATTACATCAAGCATTGACATAAAATTGCAAAGTAAAATATATCTATCTTTGCAGCTTATATGAAACCGTGTTTTCACTTAATGTGTAACCGTTTTGCTGTGCTTCAAGAACAATTTGCTGAATATTTTCCCACTGGGAATCCTTAGGTATATAAATATACTTTGGAATTTTTTTGCTGTTTACAGAATAATAGGAACGGAGTCTGTCAAGACTGTTTTGATTTTCTCCGGTTACATACGCAGAGAGTGTTCCGTAAGGAAAATCTTTTGCCGCAAGATAAGTCCAGGTTTTTTGTGTCAAAAACAAAATATTGCCCTTTTCAAGATTTTGATATTCGTTTATATCATTATAAAGCTGCCCGTAGTTTTCTGCATTTGCGGAAGTAGTTTTTATTCCTTTTGCAGGACCGTCCTGAATTGTCTGTGACAGCTGACTCGGAGAACTTTCCCAAAAGCAATGCTCGGCTTTGACTGTGATTTGAAAACAAGCCTGCAAAACAATCAAAAATGCAGTAATTCCGAATGCAAAATATTTGCAGGGGACTGCATAATCAAGATTATCCGGACTCGCTTTCATTTCTTTAATCAGATTGCCGACAAAAACAAAGCCGGCTATATTTGACGCTGAACAAGCCATTGCGGTAACAAAGAAATATTGGTTTGAAGAGAAACAAAGTGCCACTGAATAAAGTATTCCGAGAATAAAGAGTGACGCGAAAAGTTCTCTGTTTTTGTTTTCCGAGAGAACATATGCCGTGATGCTCATAAAAATCATCGGGAACATAATTGCGTTGTAGTAAACGCTTGTTATTGTCGGCATAAACATCACAAGTGCCAAAATAACAATTGCACTCGTCAGTATAAGATAAATTGAACGGTGCTGTTTTCTCTTTCTGTCAAGTATCATAACAATTGCCGTAGCACCGTATGCCATAAGCACATATTTAAAGTGGCTGTGACAATCAACAATGGTTTTAAAGTAGTAATTCATCTTCATCATAAATCCCATCTGAGGATGATCGGGGTCAGCCATAAGATAGGGGAGATTGGTGAAAATTTCATTTATGCTTACTCTTGAAAGCACAAATACAATGAAAATTACCGCAAGGATTCCCGCACCCAAAGTGAACCACAGAAAAGTTTTAATTGAAAACAAGTCTGAATTAAATACATTTTTGTTGAGTGGGGTTTTCTTTATTAAACAGTGAGCTCCGACTGCGATAAGATACAGTACATAAGCTGCCGCAAGATACGGGCAGCAGAGAACCGCACCTGCAAATGCAAGTCCGCTGATTATGAGCGGCAATTTTTTTGAATAATCGGCTGTTGCCATTAACACACCCGTGAGAGCAATGAGGTCAAGTCCCATTGTGTTATAGCTCAATGCCATAATGTCGAAAGGCGTAAAGAGGAAATAAAGCACACAGCCGAATACCGTGAAATAGCCGTATTTCTTAAGTCTTGAATATATAATGCACACAACAACAGCGTGACAGATGACATAGAAAATTCTTGCCGCAAGAATTATTCCGACGGTTGACTGCGTAATTGTTGTGTAGAGCCACACAAACGGCAAAAGCAGGAACCCCGAAAGCTGAGTAAGATGCCACTCGTCACCGAGTAATGAATCGCCGAGAGTTAATCTGTGCGGAATTGTAAGGTAAAATGATTCGTCATTGCCGCCAAAGCCGTAATAGCATTTCCAAAGTGAAAATCCTATTGCCAAAGCCATAAGTACAGCAAAAATTATGTGCTGATATTTGCCTTTGTCGGGCTTTGAACGCAAATCCCTGACCATTTTAACAGCCGACTTGAAACCGTCGATAAGAATCTTGGCAACAAGATTCATAATGAAAGACGCAGCAGCGGAAAGGACAAATACAATCGGGACTGTTACAAAGTAGAACGGAAGTCTGTCCGGCATTAAAATAACCTTTTCGCAAAGTATCGGATATACAATGCTGTCAAAAATAAATGAAATAAGATAAATTCCGAGAGCTAAATCCGAAACCTTCCAGAGTACAACTTTAGCTGTCTTTGGCATATTTTCGGTTTTGATTCTTTTAATTAAAAGGAACAGAAGCACCGACAGGACAAACGGTTCAAAGCCATACCAGTAAATATATGTACCGGATTTGAAGGTCGTTCCGTAACTTCTGAAAAAGTTAAATGTGCTGAATAAGAAGAGTGAGAAAACAAAAAGAATAAGCATTGTTCTTGTTTTCATTTTCAATCCGTATTCTCTTATGTAGCAGCCTACAAAGTAGTACGCAACGGGATAGAACCCCTGCCACCAGCTCGGCACAAGCTTTTGAAATTCATCGGATGATGTCGGGTTGGTCCACCAATCAAGCGAACCGAAATTGAAAATATTAAACAGTGACGGAACTATTGTCAAAAATACAACTGTAATCAAAAGCACTTGCTTTTGTTTTTTGTTTTTAAGCTTTCCGTAAGCAAGATTAAGAAACGGTGCAAGCAGAAACAAACCTATGTACATTTCAATGTACCAAGAGTAGTTGGAACCGGTAAAATCAAGCGTTCCGAGAATAAATGATTTTAGGTTGAATATATCGCCCTGTGCAATGTTTTTGTAAATCATGCATGCAAGAGTTGAGATGACAAATACAACAAGTGTTTTGGTTATGCCTGAATAATATTTTTTGCTCAACTCTTTTTTGCTCATAAGATAACCCGTCAGCAGCATAAAAAGCGGAACGCAAACGGAAAACAGTGTTCTCATCACAACTGCAATGTACATCGGTTTGTCTTCAACAGTCTGACTGTAAAATCCGTTATGCAGAAAGAAATGAACCGACAAAACGGTAAATACTGCAATTATCCGCAGAATGTCCAGCGAGGAATCCCTCTTTTTCAATTTTTCGTAATCCATAATCCTTACCTTTCAAACTTGAAATTTGCAAATCATTGCATATACAACAATGATAGCACAATTTTGGCATTATTACAATAAATTGCAAACGAAAATATTGATTTTAAATAAAAAAGTTTGTAACGGTGTAACAGAGATTTTATTATAAAAAAACAAGTGACAGCCGAAACTGCCACTTGAAAAAATTTTATACCGTTGTCTGTTCAGCTATGTGTTTCCCGGGCTTTTTCAATGAATCGAGAAAAGCCTTTGCGGTATCCATACCGTCAACCATAAGCAGTATAAACAGCGGCGTCATATTAAACAGATATCTTGACCTTGTTTCCCATAACAGGAAGAATAAAAATGCCGAAAATACAATTCCTTTGAGTAACAGCATTTCGTCAACTTCGGGTCTGACAAGAGTTTTAAGTGCCGAAATACAAATCATCAGCAGAATGAACATCTGCAAGGCTGAGCTGTAATTTTGGAAGGCCTTGTTATACTTTCCGTTGATATGCAGAAAATCCATAAGAATATTATCATTTTTCGGTTTTTGGTTATGATACGAAATGTAATATGTGCCGTCCTGCCATGTCCATACCGCTTTCTTTACCATATGATTATACAGACCGTCAATTTTATATTTCTTTACTCTTTCCTTGATAACCTTAACATTAGCGTCCTGCTTTTCTTGCTTTGAGTGGAATGAACGGGTGTAATAGTCATCGTGTTCATCGTATTTGCCAAGACCCTTAAGCCCCATCATAATCCAGTGAGTTACGGGGTACTCATACTCTTCATATTGCTGCTTTGTAATCGGATTGACAGCGTCAACGGCGGTATTGTAAGCAAATCCAATCGCACCGAATCCTGCCGTAAACACAAGTATAAGACAAATCGCTCTTTTTAATCTGAATTTCAAGAAAAGCAGTACAACCCCAACCGCAAACAGAATAATAATACTGCCCTTTACTTTGTATCCGAGGAAAACCAACGCACCCGCAGCACAAAGCTTTGCACACATACTTTTTCTGTGGTCACCCTGAAATGCGGAAACCATGAGATATACCGCTCCGATAAGAAACGGCATCGACATCGAATCACTGTAATAGTAGGGCAGATATGTGAGATAGGGCAAAAACAATGCGCAAAAAGCAAGTACAAATACAGCCTTTCTGTTGCCGAAAAGTCTTTTTGCTGTAAATGCTGTCAGTATTACGGAAATGTTAATTGCAAAAATATTTACAACAACAGGTGCAAATTCAACAAAATGACCGGATATAAGGTAACTTAATCTTCCGACAAGCGATACAATCAAAAGTAACGCCATATTATTCGGATATCTTATAAGGTATTGATAATTGCGTGCATAATCCTGTTCAATGAGGTCGAAATTGCCATGACTTGAAAAATACATAGCATATCTTCTGATGTTATGCAGGTCGGCAACAGGTTCAAAATCGGTAAGCATAGCAAAAATAAATTCAGCTATCAGAAGAATGCCGCAACCGATAAAAATAATCCTCTTAGTGTTTATATCGGTCAATTCAAATTTTGCTTTTGTTTTAATTCTTTTGCACCTTTTATTGCTTTTATCGGCGGTGTAATAAAAATAGAATGCACATATACCGACTGTCAGGACTGCGAAAATCAAAAGAATGAACATTTTTGAAAACGAATCAAATCTTCTGTCAACTTTTCCGTCAAAGCCTATAACAATAATGTTGATAAAAAGAAAAATGAAACATACCGAAAACAATCCGCCGAAAATTCTCGTCAGGACTTTTGCAAATTTATTACTGTTCATTGTCATCAAGCACTTTGTCAACAATAAATCGCGGTCTGCGCTTTGTTTCCATATAAATCTTTCCGATGTATTCGCCGATTACACCGATAGCAAGAAGCTGAAGACCGCCGATTGCCCAGATTGAGCACAAAAGGCTTGACCAGCCGCTTACAGTCCAGCCGCAGAAGAAGCTTACAAGCGAGTAGATAATCATAATAAGACTGATGCCGAACACGATTCCACCGAGCCATGTAATCATTCTGATAGGCTGAATGCTTAGCGATGTAATGCCCTCCCAAGCAAGAGCGAGCATCTTCTTGAGCGGATATTTGCTTTCTCCCGCAAGTCTTTCGGAACGCTCATATGTTACGATATCAGATTTGAAGCCAATCATCGGAACCATACCGCGAAGGAAGATATTCGTTTCCTTGTATAACGAAAAAGCATTCAGCGCCCTTTTGCTCATAAGTCTGAAATCAGCGTGGTTAAAAATAACCTTTGCACCCATATGGTTAAGAATTTTGTAGAATCCTTCTGCGGTAAATCTCTTGAAAAATGTGTCTGTTTCTCTCTTGGAACGAACACCGTAAACCACATCGCAGCCGTCTTCGTACTTTGCAACCATTTCATCAAATGTATTGATATCATCCTGAAGGTCTGCGTCAATTGAAATAACAGCATCAGCCTTGTCTTTAAGAGTCATAAGACCGCAGAGAAGCGCGTTCTGATGACCTCTGTTTCTTGAAAGCTTGATACCCTGAAAAACAGGATTTTCCGTATGCAGCTCCGAAATAATCTCCCATGTTCTGTCCTTTGAACCGTCATCAATAAACACAATGCGGCTGTCAGCAGAAATCTTACCCTCTGACATCATTGTGCTGTATTTGTTCAACAGCTTTCCTGCCGAATCTCTTAAAACCTCTTCTTCGTTATAGCAGGGTATAGCCAGATATAACTTAGTCATATAAAATATCCTCCCGAAAAATTGTCACTTATGTAGCTTGTCACAAGACAGACGAAAAAATCTGCCTTCTATCCGAGGTTAATTATAAGACCATATATTTTAAAAGTCAACAAACTTGATTGCTTTGTTACAAAATATTGTTATTTTATCGAAATAGAGAGGTGAAAACAGTATATTTATGAACAAAATCACAGATTTTTGTAACAATGCTGAAAAATGATTGAATAATATTGTAACGGTTTTGTAATAAAAACTTTTATTTTTTTAAAAATGTGAAAATCCACTTGTAAAGAAAAAATAATTGTATTATAATGTTAGAAGTTAGTAACCTATGGAGGTAGATTATAATGTCACAGACACAGAAATCAATTGCAGTATTAACAAGCGGCGGCGATGCCCCCGGTATGAATGCAGCTGTTAGAGCTGTTGTTCGTGCCGGTATAAATAAAGGAATGAAGGTTTACGGTGTTTACCGTGGATATAACGGCTTGCTCAACGGTGATGTTGAGGAAATGAACCTCAGAAGTGTTTCCGATATCATCGGAAACGGTGGCACAATGCTTTACACGGCAAGAAGCGAAGAGTACGCAACTCCTCAGGGTATTCAGAGAGCTGCTGATTTTTGCAGAAGCATCGGTGTCAGCGGCGTAGTTGTAATCGGCGGCGACGGTTCGTTCAGAGGTGCCCGTTGTCTTACAAACGCAGGCATTAACTGTATCGGCGTTCCGGGTACTATAGATAACGACATTGCTTGTTCAGAGTACACAGTTGGCTTTGACACCGCTATGAACACAGCTATTCAGATGGTTGACCGTATCCGTGATACAGCACAGTCGCATGACCGTTGCTCTATTGTTGAGGTTATGGGCAGACGCTGCGGTGATATTGCTCTTCAAACAGGTATTGCAACAGGTGCAACGGCTATTCTTGTTCCGGAGGTTCAGTACAACATTGAAAGAGATGTAATTGCAAGAATTATCAACACTCAGAAAACAGGCAAAAAACACTTTATCGTTGTTGTTGCCGAGGGTGTCGGCGGTGTAAGAGATCTTGCAAAGTATGTTGAACAGCGTCTTGGCATTGAGTCAAGAGCTACAATCCTCGGTCATGTTCAGCGTGGCGGTTCCCCGACACTTCGTGACAGAGTTGTTGCAAGTGAAATGGGCTTTAAGGCCGTAGAACTTCTTGAGCAGAATATCGGCAACAGAGTTGTTGCCATGCAGGGTGGAAAGATTGTTGACCTTGACATTAACGAAGCACTTGATATGCCTCGTGTATTTGATGAAGAGCTTTACAAGATTGCAATGACAATTTCTATCTGATTTAAATATCTCAAATTATTTCAGGGCGGACATTGTTCGCCCTTTCATTTTTTAATTTTTCGAAGGGAATAATTCACGATGCTTGAACAATCTCAAAAGCTGACTGACGGCTTAATTATCTATTCTGTACTTGTTTCTGACTATGAAAAGCCGGATTTCAAAAATGACGCGCTTGCCGGTGTTCGTGCCAATTACTTTAATTCAGGCTGCAAGGAGCAAAAAGAGATTACTGAAATTGAGCTTCACGGTATGGAATATAAGATGTCTTGCCTTATGCAAAAGGATGAACCGCTTTCTTGGAAGGTGACGAAGGACAGCCTCCCTTATCAGTCCGTAAAAAGGGCGACAGGCGGAGTCTATTCTGTCATTACCTACAATGACAGGGGTATTGTATTTAAAAGACAGTTCTTTGATCGCAATCATTCTTGGCTGCGTACAGAATATTTTGACAAAAATATTGCCGATAAGTTGATTACAAGAATTTATCCCCATAAAGTCAGCGGCATTGTAACGCTTGTAACCGAAGATATTGACGATAACGGTTTAACGACAGTTAAAACCCTTTTTCCCTCCGAAAAGCAGTCTGAAAACGGTTCAAGAGTTTTGATTTATTCAAATGTCGGTATGCTGTGGTATGATGCGAGCTTTTTGCCGTCAGATATGCAGTTTACAGAGAAAAAATCATATGGCAACAGCGGATTTGTGTTCAATGATTCCTTATTCAAAGGTGATTTCTCAACGGATAATCCTTATGATTTGATTGCCTGCTCATATCTTTCCGACGCTGACATTTTGACAGATATTGATACTGAGAAAAAAGACGGCAAAAAAGATTACTCTGCTTACGATATAATTGAAAAGATTCTTGTTGAAGCACACAAAACAAATAAAGATTTGTTCGGTGAAATTATCAGTCATACTTCGGAGGAAAATTTTGAATCTGCAGATATTAAGATTATCAACAATGAAGCGTCGGACGGCAAAATTGAGTCTGCCGAGGAAAAATCTGCTGATTCTGATATTTTGGCTGATACATCTGTTGACGCCAAAGCTGTTGAACTGCCGAAAGACTCGGAGAATACAGAGAATGAGCCTGATGATGTTGACAAAGAGCTTGAATGCCGAACTGCTGACGAGCCGGCAGAAAGCTCGGATGAAATGTCTGTTGGCGAACAGGAAAAGGTTCATATCTGTGTGCCTTTCGGAGATGATGAATCTGCCAAAGAGAATTGTGATGAAAATGCCGAAATTGTAAGTGAGGATGAACCACATTGTGATGTGGTGATTCTTACTAAATCGGGAAGATATACCTATTTCGGTAATCTTGATGAAAATAATTGCAGAACAGGCAGAGGCAGAACGGTATCGCCTGACGGCTTCACATCCTATGAGGGTTATTATCGTGAGGATAAGCGAGAAGGTTTTGGAATCTGCTATTATAACAACGGCAGCATAAATTATGTAGGCAGCTGGACTGATAATTCACGCAACGGCGGCGGTGTCGGCTACAGATTGAGTGACGGTACAATGCATGCGGGCAAGTGGAACAATAATACTCCTGACGGCTACGGTGCAAGATTTGATAAAGACGGCAATCTTATTGATGTGTGCAATTATAAAAACGGTGTGCGTACAGGTAAGAGCGTTTCGTTTGATAACAACGGCAACATAGTGGTTTCTGTCTATGAGAATGGGGAAAAGGTTTCCGAATTTCTTATTGATACAGAGGTGTAATTATGAATATAACAGAGGATAAGATGCTTGAATATCTGTCGAAAGCACTTGTAGTCGTAGCTGTTCTTGTAATCGGCTATGTGATTTCAAGGCTGATTTTGGCTTTGCTCAGAAAAATTCTTGACAGGTCACGAATGGACGGTACAGCCGAAGGCTTTGTACTGTCGGTTTTAAAGGTAATATTTTATTTTATCGTTGCGGTAACGGCACTTGGTACAATCGGTGTAAATGTTGCTTCACTTATTACGGCACTCGGTGCTGCAGCCCTTACGGCAGGTCTTGCATTGCAGGATTTGCTGAAAAATGTTGTCAGCGGACTTGTGATTTTGATTAACAAACCCTTTGTTTCGGGAAATATTCTTGATTTTGAGGGAGTTAAAGGAACGGTTGAGGAAATCAATATTTTCTCAACAACTGTACATACACTTGATAATAAGCTTGTGACGATTCCTAATTCAAGACTTACATCAAACAATGTTGTAAACTGCACAATGGTTGAGCAGAGAAGGGTTGACTGCACTTTCTCAATAAGCTATGATGACGATATTGACAAGGTGCGAGAGATAATTCTCAACCTTATATCAACTAATGAGATGATTTTAAAAGACCCCGAACCTACCGTGAGAGTCGGTGAGCATCTTGACAGCGGAGTGCAGATTAAAGTTTTTGCGTGGGCAAGCCCTGATGATTACTACGAGGTTTATTTCTTCCTGCAAGAAAATGTCAAGAAAGAGTTTGATAAAAACGGCATCACAATTCCGTACCCTCATCTTGTTATTGCCAAAGATTAAAATTATTAAATTTCAAATTAAATATTACGAAAAATTCCGTAAATAATAATGGTACTGTTAATTCAGTGCCATTTTATTTTTTATAAGGATTGATTAGTGTGAAAAAAATTTTAGGCTTAGTTGCCGTAGCTTTAATTTCAGCATCTCTTATTACAGGTTGCGGCAATGATAAAAACGACAGTATGGCTGACACAACAAGTCAGACTTCACAAACATCAAATACGCAGGAAGCTTCCAAAAGTATGACTGAAAGCGGAGAAGTTTCAGATTCGGACGGTTTCATCGGTAACGAAGAAAATGAAACAGGAAATTCGGGTTCGGATATTATGGACGATATTGAGGACGGAATTGACGATATTATGGGTGACGGAGATAATAATAACTCTGATACTGTCACCAATCCCTCAGATACTGTTTTATAAAAAAACGGGAGCAGCAGGACAAACTGCCTGCTGCTCCCGTTTTTAATGCAAAATATTTTGTTGGTTCGGGCTTTCGACAAAAAATCATACTGCCTTGTCAAGATCATTCTTTAATTGACGGATAATCTTCTTTTCAAGTCTTGATATGTAGGATTGTGAAATTCCAAGCTTGTCGGCAACCTGTTTTTGCGTGTGCTCTTTTCGTCCGTTCAGTCCGAACCGCAATTCCATAATAAGACATTCACGGTCGCGAAGCTTTGAAACCGCCTGTAAAACCAAACTTTTTTCAAGCTCACATTCAATATTTCTGTTTACCGTATCCGGATCGCTCCCCAGAACATCACATAAAAGCAGTTCGTTGCCGTCCCAGTCGGTGTTCAGCGGTTCATCAATTGAAACCTCGTTCCTTAACTGCGATGATTTTCGTAAAAACATAAGGATTTCATTTTCAATACATCTTGATGCGTAGGTTGCCAGTTTAATATTCTTCTCCGGAGAAAATGTGTTTACAGCCTTAATAAGTCCAATTGTGCCTATTGAAATTAAGTCTTCTGCATTTGCGTTCGGAGTTTCAAATTTTTTTGCAATATAAACCACAAGTCTTAAATTGTGAACTATCAGCGGTTCTCTCGCCTTGTTGTCACCGTTTGCAATTTTCTGCATAATCAGCTGTTCTTCCTCCTTTGACAACGGCGGAGGAAGAGTTTCACTGCCGTTAATGTAAAAAATTTCATTTTCAACAACCAATGCAAAGCGGATTTTTTGAATTACCTTCATAAGAAACATAGCACTACTCCTATTCTGTCAATTTTAAAAGCTCGTATGGGATAATTGCCTCAACATCTCCTTTCAAAACATTATCACATATGCCTATGTAAATATTGTTATCAATTTTCCTGCCGTCAATTTTAACCTCATCGGGAGGAAATCCCTTTACAATTCCGTTTCCGCCAAGGCTTTCAAAGGGAATAACCCTTGTTTTAGTTTCACTCGGAACGAATCCGTCAAAGAGTTTTCTTTCTGCAACAATAACATAATTTCCCGAAAACGGTTCAGTAAGATTACATCCCGTATCAGCTTTTGCCGAAAAGAAAAAGACTTTTTCATTCACCTTGATTTCAACTTTGCAAATATCTGAGCTGTTACCGCTCTTCGTCAATATTTTCACCAATCTGAGAATATAATAACAGACAAGAGTTAAAATAATCAGGAGGACGGGCGAAATGTTAAAATACACTATGTCATTATATACTTCCATGCCTTTTGGTTTGAAGGCGTTGTATAGAAATAACATAATCCCGCAAAAAGAAAACGACAGAGAAAGAAAAACGGCGGTTCTCTTAATAAACTTTTTAGGCGGAGCTTTGCCAAATGCAAAAAATACAATCGCAGCAGCACATAAAATATCAATAGGTATGTTCAGAATGAACGGCAGAGGGGGAAGAAGTGCAATCAAGCTTTGCACTCCCCCGAAAAGTGAGGCAAAAAGCATTCTTTTAAATGAAGTATTGATGCAAAGTGCTTTTTTGGTGCATAAAATGAGTATGAAATCAATGAAAATATTCACCGTAAAAAGTACATCTATGTAAACGGATTTCATTTTGCACCCCCTGAGAGTGTTTCGTTTAGTGATATTATCTCATAAGCAGAAAATAATTATTGTCAAAATATGGTCAGGAGGAAAAATATTGCTTGCAGGTTTTATAATCGGCTTATTTGTCGGAGGAATTATCGGAGTAAGTGTAATGTGTCTTTTGTATTACACGAGGGATTGACAAAAGAAAAGCGTGCAGTCTGAAATAAACTGCACGCTTTTTGCATATTTTATTGTATTTTGATTATGATTTAAGATTTCTTGCTCCAAGGAAGAGTACTGCAAGCATACCCGAACCAACATGACTTCCTATAACAGGACCGATGTTTGTGACAATGATTTCTTTACACTTGCCCTTTATTGCCTTTTTAAGCTCCTCCGCACCTTCGGGATTATCTGCATGTGCAATCATAACAACGCTGTTTTTTAAATCCTCGGCGTCCCTCTCAAGATGTTTTACGAGAGAAGGAACAACATTGCTTTTACCTCTGATTTTTGCAACATTGACAAGGCGGCCTTCATCGTCAACACTGAGAAGCGGCTTAATCTGCAAGGCTTTGCCGAATGTAGCGGAAACAGCTGAAATTCTTCCGCCTCTCTTAAGGTGGTCAAGGTCTTCAACAACGAACCAATGACATACCTTAACTCGGGTTTCTTCAATGTATTCCCTGAGTTCGTCGATTCCGGCACCTTCGCTGTATTTTTTGCCGGCAAGGTAGATAAGAAGTCCAAGACCGGCAGAGTCACAAAGTGAGTCGATTACAATGATTTTTCTGTCAGGATAAACATTCTGTAAATCCTTAACTGCCATCATACAAGTGTTATAAGTTCCGCTCAAGCCTGTTGAAATGCCGGTGTAGATAATGTCCTTGCCTGCTTTAAGGTAGTTTTCAAAGCTTTTGTAAAAGCTGTCATAGTTAATCTGCGTTGTTTTTGAATCAACACCGCCTTTAAGCTTATCGTAAAATTCCGAAAGACTCATCATTCTGCAATCGGGATAGTGAAGATAAGACTTGTCCTCCATATGAAATTCCATAGGAAGAACTTCAACTCCGATTTCATTGATAAGCTCCTGTGTGAGGTCGCAGGAGGCATCTGTCATAAATACATAATTCATAATTATCGCTCCTTTTCTGCGAAAATATTATAAATCAATTCTAACAAATTATGATATAAATGTCAATGAATATACACCCCTCCTTTTTCATATATATGTATCAAGCACAGCTTTCGGAGGGGTTATAAATGAATTGCAGATTTACAGATTTAAGACATAAGGAAGTTATAAGCGCCTGTGACGGTACGAGGATTGGCTTTATTGACGATGTTATTGTTGACACCAAGTGTGCAACTGTTGTGTCAATTGTTATTTTCGGAAGACCGGGATTGTGCGGCTTGATAGGAAAATGTCAGGATTACATAATTCCGTGGGAGAAAATTGAACTCATCGGAGAGGATACCGTAATCATCAGCTGTCAGACTCCAAAGCCAGTAAAAAAGCCGAAAAAACCTCATTTTGGGGCTAAATTTTGAATTTTTGCAAATTTTCGCATTAAGGCAAAATAACCTAAGAAATTATCTATTATTTATGCATACTGCACAAATAATTATTTTTTTAAGAAATTAAAATTGAGTAAGTAACATTTTGGTTACAATTGTTACAATTTATCTTCCTGTATCAAACTTGCATTTTTCAAAAGTTTGTGCTTTAATACAATTGCAATTGTGTGTTTGATAAAATTTTACGACTAAAGGACTTGGCACATTTTCAAACAGACAACTACATCTTGTATTTGTATCTGCTTTTGACAGCAGTTATTGTAGTTATCTTAATGTGCAAAAATCACAGGGAGGATAAATTTTTGAGAGCGACAAACTATAAACACTACGGATGTGACAACAATTCGGTGAGTCCGAAAAGAACCCGCAAAACCGAAAAGAAGTCAAAACGCAAGGGCTTTAAGGTTTTATCCTATGCCATTGCGGTATCTCTGGCGGCAGTTGCTCTTGTTGTTCCGACAACAACTCTTGCTCCGGATGTAGACGCCTTTGAAGACAGCCGTGCTGCTTCACTTGCAGTCGGTAGCATCAACGACTTCTCACTTGTTATCACTGATAACTGCGTTGAAGAAACAACTGTTCCCGTAACCCAAGAGATTACAACATCCGCAGCTGCTACACAGAAGACAACCGAAAAGAAAACTAAATCTGCAAAAACTGCTAAAACTGCAAAAAAGTCTGAAGCTTCACAGACCTCTAAAAAGACTGAAAGCTCAAAGTCAGAGCCTTCAGAGTCCGAGGTATCACAGCAGATCACACAAAGCTCTGCAAGCAGCAGTGCATCTTCTTCAGACGACAGCAGTTCAGCATCTAATTCTTCGGATTACAGCTACACAGATAACATATCAGATTCATCAAACGATCAGAGCGGTTATCTTGTAAGCATCAGCAATCCCGATCCGTCATACAGTCCTTCTCCTGTTTCTCTCTCAAGCTATGACAGAGAAAAATTAGAAAGACTTGTAATGGGCGAAGGTGGTTCAATGGGCTACGTAGGCTGCGCTCTTATTGCTCAGTCGATTCGTGACGCAATGAACCGTTCAAACACAACATCAATTGACAGAGTTATTTCGGAATACCGGTATTACGGTTCTACAGCTTATGCACCCAGTCAGGAAGTTAAAAACGCTGTTTCTTTTATTTTTGATCAGAACGGCTCGGCGGTTCAGCACAGAGTTCTTTGCTTCTACACCGGCTCAAGCAGCTGGCATGAGTCACAGAATTACATCACAAGCATAGGTTCTGTGAAATTTTTTGATTTATGGTATTAAGACCGGTTTACGGAATACAATTTAATTATCAATAAAAAAATCAGGTGTTTTTGAAAAAAGTCTTCGAAAACACTTGATTTTTTTTATTTTTATGGTATAATATACGAGCAATTCGCACGCTGATGTCTGTCGGCAGGGTGGCAAATTCAAAGGATTTGCTTGATGGCTGATAAAAACAAAGGCACAGCGGAGGTTTTAACCTAAGGAGGATTTTTATTATGGCAGTAGTTTCAATGAAACAGCTTCTTGAAGCAGGTGTACATTTTGGTCACCAGACAAGAAGATGGAACCCTAAGATGGCTGAGTACATTTTTACTGAGCGTAACGGTATTTACATTATCGACCTTCAGAAGAGTGTAAAGAAGCTTGAAGAGGCTTACAACTTTGTTCGTGAGCTTTCGGCAGAAGGCAAGAGCGTTCTCTTTGTAGGTACAAAGAAGCAGGCTCAGGATTCTGTTAAGGAAGAGGCAGAGCGTGCAGGCGCTTATTATGTAAACGCAAGATGGCTCGGCGGTATGCTCACAAACTTTGCAACAATCAGAAGAAGAATTGCTCGTTTAAAGCAGCTCCGTGCTATGCAGGAAGACGGCACTTTCGATCTTCTCCCTAAGAAGGAAGTTATCAAGCTCAATCTTGAGATTGAAAAGCTTGAGAAATTTATGGGCGGCATCAAGGATATGACAGAAATGCCGGGCGCACTCTTTATTGTTGACCCGAGAAAAGAAAGAATTGCCGTTTCAGAGGCAAAGAAGCTCAATATTCCTATCGTTGCTATCGTAGATACAAACTGCGATCCTGATGAGATTGATTATGTTATCCCCGGCAACGACGACGCTATTCGTGCAGTAAAGCTTATTGCAGGTGCAATGGCTAACGCTATCATCGAAGGCAGAGAAGGTCAGATGGGTGCAGCAGCTGTTGAAGAGGAAGAAACAGCTGAATAATCATTTGTGATTATAACCTCATTTATATATATTAATTATATTAATTTGAAAGGATGTTTTCATAATGGCAGCATTTACAGCTCAGGATGTAAAAGCATTAAGAGAAAAAACAGGCTGCGGCATGATGGATTGCAAGAAGGCACTCACTAATGCTGATGGCGATATGGATAAAGCAGTTGACTTTTTAAGAGAACAGGGCCTTGCTAAGCAGGCTAAGAAGGCAAGCAGAGTTGCAGCAGAGGGTGTTGCATATGCCTGCACAAACGATGACCTTTCAGTAGGCGTTGTTGTAGAAGTTAACGCTGAAACAGACTTCGTTGCCAAGAACGATTCATTTATGGATTTCGTTAAGGCTTGTGCTAACACAATTATCGAGCAGAACCCTGCTGATGTTGAGGCTCTCCTCACACTTAAGGCATCAGGTTCAGATCAGACAATCGCTGAAATGCTTCAGGAAAAGGTTCTCACAATCGGTGAGAATATTCAAATTCGTCGTTTTGAGCGTATGGAAGGCGCTTGTGTTGCTTATGTACACGCAGGCGGCAAGATTGGCGTTCTCGTTAACTTTGATACAGACCTCGCTGCAAAGCCTGAGTTTGTTGCATACGGCAAGGATGTTGCAATGCAGATTGCAGCTCTTAACACTCCTTACCTCAACGAGAGTGAAGTTCCTGCAGAAATCATTGAGCATGAGAAGGAAGTTATGCGTCAGCAGGTAATCAACGAAGGTAAGCCCGAGCAGATTGCCGACAAGATTGTTATGGGTAAGATTGGTAAGTTCTACAAGGAGAACTGTCTTCTTGACCAGGAGTTCGTTAAGGACAATAAGATCAACATCAAGCAGTACACACAGAATACTGCTAAGGAGCTTGGCGGTTCTATCGAAATCAAGAAGTTCGTTCGTTTTGAAAAGGGCGAAGGCATTGAAAAGCGTCAGGACGACTTTGCTGCAGAAGTTGCAAGCATGGTTAAATAATTGTTTTGACATCCAAAGCATAATATTCGGAGCAGAGATTAAATTCTCTGCTCTTTTTGTTTGCCTGAAATTAAAATTGACAATAAAAATACGGAACAGAAATCTGCTCCGTACAATCATTTAATGAATATCCAGCTTTCAATCTTGTCACCGTCAACCATAAAGGCTTTGTCAGCAATTTCAGCAAGCGGCGAATCGCTGTAACTGTCCGAATAAAAGCTGTCAATTTTACCGTTGGGAAAAGCCTCGTAAAACCGTTTCACCTTTTCCTTGCCGTGGCAGTTAACTCCGGTGTATTTTCCGCTTTGCATATTAACCTTTGATGCAATAAGATTTTTGATTTTAAGCCTTTCACAAACGGGTTTTAGCAAAAACTCGGGTGATGCCGAAATAATTACATCGTCATCTTTCTTTTGTTCAAGATAAAACGGCTTTATATTTCCAATGTATTCCTTCCAAAAGTCTTTTACATCTTTTTCGGTATCACAAAATGCAAGAAATCTGTACATTTTTTCTTTAAATTCAGTTTTTGTACCTTTTTTAAACACATAAAATTTCAAAAATGCCCCAAAAAGCGATGGGGCGAGGGTGATAATTTTTTTATGCCTTTTAAGGCAGAATAAATAGAAGTCGGCTGTTGAGTCACCGTAATAAACGGTTTTGTCAAAATCATATGCATTCATAATATATAAATTCCTTTGTTATGCCATCCTTAAAATTAAATTCTTTGTTGTGAACCTCTACCATTATAGTATGAGAGCGTAATTTTTGCAACCTCTCCTGCAAGGAATGCCCTTGTTAGCCGAATGTTTAAAAAATATACTTAATCCCCAAAGTAAGTTCCGCAGCAAAAAGAGGCGGAACTTACTTTGAAAATTAACTTTATTCAAAAAACAGCCACTAAACCTTTACAAACCCCACAAGATATTGTATTATATTAGTAATTATAATTTATCGTGGGGTGTTATGTATGAAGCCGAAATATAAAAGAGTATTATTAAAACTTTCAGGCGAATCGCTTGCAGGTGAAATGAAACATGGCATTGATTTTGAAACTGTTCTCAAAATCTGTAAGCCAATCAAAGAATGTGTTGACGCAGGAGTAGAAGTCGGCATAGTAGTAGGCGGAGGCAACTTCTGGCGTGGCAGAAGCTCAGGTGAAATGGACAGAACAAGAGCCGACCATATGGGTATGCTTGCAACAACAATCAATGCGCTCGGTGTTTGTGACGCACTTGAACAGCTTGGTGTTAATGTTCGTGTTCAGACAGCTATCGCTATGCATCAGATTGCTGAGCCGTATATCAGAAACAAGGCTGTTCTTCACCTTCAAAAGGGAAGAGTAGTAGTGTTCGGCTGCGGAACAGGCAACCCGTTCTTCAGCACAGACACAGCAGCGGCTCTCCGTGCAGCTGAAATTGAGGCAGACATTGTTATGAAAGCTACTATGGTTGACGGCGTTTATGACAGCGATCCTAAGAAAAATCCAAACGCTAAGAAATATGACACAATTTCATTTCATGAGGTTCTCAATAAGGATCTTGCTGTTATGGATAGCACAGCTGCATCTCTTTGTAAGGACAACAATCTGCCTATCCTTGTATTCAGCATTGATGACCCTGAAAACATATACAAAGCTGTTTGCGGTGAAAATATCGGTACTATCGTAACAGCTAACGACTAATTCAATTGATTATTTTACTGACTTTTTAACAATAATTATTATACAGGAGGCATAAATATGCAGACACAGTTAAAAAAAGCCGGCGAAACCATGGACAGACGCCTTGAACATATGCGCAGGGAATTTTCGGAAATCAGAGCAGGCAGAGCAAATCCCGCTGTTCTTGATAAAGTAAAGGTTGACTACTACGGCGCACCCACACCCGTAAATCAGCTTGCCGCAGTATCTGTTACAGAGGCAAGAACTCTTACAATTCAGCCATGGGATGCGTCTGTATTAAGACAGATTGAAAAGGCTATACAGACTTCAGACATCGGTATCAATCCGCAAAATGACGGTAAGATTATCCGTCTTATCTTTCCACCGCTCACAGAGGACAGAAGAAAAGAAATTGTAAAAGATGTTCAGAAAATTGCCGAAGAAACCAAGGTTCAAATTCGTAATGTACGCCGTGAACTTATCGACAAGCTTAAAGCTATGAAGAAGGACGGCGAGCTTACAGAGGACGATCTCAAGCAGGGCGAAAAGAAAGCTCAGGATCTTACAGATAAGTATGTCAAAGAAGTTGAGAGCGTTTCTGCAGTAAAGCAGAAAGAAATTTTGGAGATGTAATATGGCTTTTTTCTCAAAGAAAAAAGATGAGCAGATTGGGGTTACAGACCTCAATCTGCCTTCACATATCGGAATTATTATGGACGGCAACGGCCGTTGGGCAAAAAAAAGAGGACTTCCGAGAAAGGCAGGTCACCGTCAGGGTGCAAAAACTTTCAGAACCATAACAAGATACTGTTCCGATATCGGAATAAAGTACCTTACCGTATATGCTTTTTCAACCGAAAACTGGAAAAGACCGCAGGATGAGGTTGAGTCACTTATGTCGCTTTTTAAATCATACCTCAATGAAGCACTTGAAGATTTTAAAGACGACAGTATTGTGGTAAAATTCATCGGTGATAAGTCAGGATTTAACGATGAACTTCGTGAGCTTATGATTGAAAACGAAGAGAGTTCAAAAGACCGTGACGGTATGGTTCTTAATATTGCTATGAATTACGGCAGTCGTGACGAAATTGTCAGAGCTGTTAAAAATATTTCTGAGGATGTCAAAATCGGCAAAATTTCTTCCGACGACATAACAGAAAATCTCTTTTCAAATTATCTTTACACCGCAGGTCAGCCCGATCCGGATCTTATTATCAGACCGAGCGGTGAATACAGAATTTCAAATTTCCTTTTGTGGCAGTCTGCTTATACGGAATTTGTAATAATGAACAAATTATGGCCTGATTTTCAGAAATCAGACCTTGACGAAGCATTAAAAATATACTCCTCCAGAAACAGAAGATATGGCGGAGTTTGATGAGAGTTGATATAAAATGAAATCCCTCAAGCCTCGGCTGCTGACAGCCGTAATAGGAATACCACTACTGCTGATTGTTCTGTTTGTATCGGAACTTTGGCTCCCGTTTACAGGCATAGTCATAGGAGCATTTTCGGCATTTATGACAGGTGAGTATCTGCACGCAAGGAAGATGCTTTATAAGTTTCACCTTTCCATACCTTGTATAGTTTTTTCTTTCCTGCTTTCGATTTTGGTTACAACAAAGTTTCTGTATATTTTGATTTTTGTATTCATATTAACAGCCTTTGCAGTAATGATTTTCAAACACGAAAAGACAAACTATGCCGATGTTGCATATTCAGTGTTCGGAACTTTTTTAATTTCTTTTGGAATGAGTGCCATCCCGATTGCCTGTGCATCATCTGTATCAATTACTTTCTGCTATATATGTATTTTCGCATTACCGTGGATGGCAGACGCAGGCGGCTTCTTTATCGGAGCATCGTTCGGCAAGCACAAGCTTTGCCCGAAAATCAGTCCTAAAAAGACTGTTGAGGGTGCAATCGGCGGAATACTTTTTTGTGACCTTACAGCTGTAATCATCGGTCTTATATTTAGTTTTTGGGTTATGCCTGACGCCAACATCAACTTCTGGGCATTGATTCTTCTCGGTGTAATTGACGCTCCTGTATCAATTCTCGGCGATTTGAGTTTTTCTCTTATCAAAAGAAGCTACGGGATTAAGGACTACGGCTCAATTTTTCCCGGTCACGGCGGAATGCTCGACAGGTTCGACAGCATAATATTTACTGCACCCGTTCTTGTTGCAATCAATCAATTCATACCTTTCATAACAGTGGGGTAAACTAAAATGATAAATTCACTTTCCATCCTTGGATCAACAGGCTCAATCGGAACACAAACGCTTGATGTTGCAGATAAACTCAATTTAAAGGTTTCTGCACTTACTGCGTCAACAAACATAAAACTTCTTGAAGATCAGGTACGAAAGTATAAGCCTGAACTTGCAGTAGTTTTTGATGAAGAAAAAGCCAAAGAATTAAAAGACAATATAAAAGATACAAGCACCCGTGTTTTAAGCGGTATGAACGGACTTATTGAGGCGGCAACGCTTGAGAATGCCGACCTTGTTGTAAATTCGGTTGTCGGAATGGTAGGCTTAAAGCCCACACTTGCAGCGGCAAATGCTAAAAAAGATATTGCTTTTGCAAACAAAGAAACGCTTGTAACAGGCGGTAAGCTTGTATGTGATGCGGTAAAGAAGAACGGTGTAAAGCTTCTTCCCGTTGACAGCGAACATTCAGCCATTTTTCAGTGCTTACAGGGTATGCCTGAGAAAAAAATGCTTAAAAAGCTCATTCTTACAGCTTCAGGCGGTCCTTTCTTCGGAAAAACAACCGAAGAGTTAAAGAATGTAAAAGTTAAAGAAGCTCTTAATCATCCAAATTGGAGTATGGGTGCAAAAATAACCATCGACTCTGCTACAATGATGAACAAGGGACTTGAAATAATTGAGGCAAGGTGGCTTTTTGATGTACAGCCGGAAAACATTGATGTTGTTGTACACCGTGAAAGCATAATACATTCTCTTATTGAGTATGTAGATAATTCCGTAATTGCACAGCTGGGACTTCCCGATATGAGAATCCCGATTCAGTACGCAATTACATATCCCGAAAGATATGAATCACCTGTCGGCGAATTAAGTCTTGCTCAAATCGGCAAAATGACTTTTTTTGAACCCGATTATGAAACCTTCAAGTGCCTTAGAGCCTGCAAAAAGGCTCTTTCGCTCGGAGGTGTTGCAACAGCTGTTGCAAACGGTGCTAATGAGGAGGCTAACCGACTTTTCAGAGAGGGTAAAATCACTTTTCTTGAAATCGGCGACCTTGTTATGGGTGCAATTGATAACATAGACAATTTTGAGCCTACATGCGTTGATGATGTATTGAAGGCGGATAAACTTGCAAGAGAGTATGTACTCTCTATGCTATAATTTGCGGTAATATTTTTCATTGCTGTCTTTGCGGCAGCAATGAATATTTTGGAGTTGATTTATTTTAATGCAAATTTTAACAGTTGCGGCTCTCATTGTAATAGGAATATTACTTTTTGAGCTTATAATTTTTTCTCATGAATTTGGTCATTTTATTACCGCAAAGCTTTCGGGTGTAAAGGTAAATGAGTTTGCACTCGGTATGGGACCGAAAATAATCAGTTTTGTAAAAGGTGAAACAAGGTACTCGCTTCGTCTTTTTCCGATAGGCGGTTACTGTGCCATGGAGGGCGAGGATGAGGACAGCGAAGAAAAAGCCGCGTTTAATAATGCAAAAGTATGGAAGAGAATGATTATCATAATCGCAGGTGCGGTTATGAATATTCTTCTCGGTTTTGTTATGATGTTTGCCTTTACCGTTCAGGCTGACAGCTTCAGCTCTACAACCGTATCTCAGTTTCAGCCTAATGCGTTCACAGCCAATACAGGCTTGCAGACGGGGGATAAGATTGTCGAAGTGAACGGTTATTCAATTTGGAATTCAAGAGATTTGCAGTTTGCAATCTCAACACTTCCGTATGAAACTGTAGAAGGCAGCACACTTGAAGTGTACAAAGAAAGAGCGACATCTGCCGCCTGCGGAGTGTACAATAAATACGCCAATGACAAATCCCTTTCACAAGATGAACTTCAAAAATACTACAACGCTCTCTCAGAGGGTTGTTCAAGGATAAATAAGGCTGCAAGCAAAGAAGAGGCTGAAAAGCTTCTTGACGAAGCTTGTAAGTCAATTTATGCGCTTGACAAATCATATGATATGTCAAAGTATAAAACACCCGAAATAGACACAACTACATCAAGACCGAGATTTATGGCTGATGTAAAGGTTGTCCGTGACGGCAAAGAAATAACGCTTGAAAATGTACAGTTCTTCACCTATTATGCCGATGACGATGCCGAAAAGAAGAACAAACCAACCGTTGCTTTTGACTTTGCGGTTGAGCCTATTGAAAAAAATGTCGGCACGGTTCTTACTGAAACATTTACAGAAACCTGCTCAATGGCAAAAACTGTGTGGACTTCGCTTGTATGGCTTGTACAGGGAAAATTCGGCTTCAATGATATGTCAGGTCCTGTCGGTATCGCAACTGCGGTAACTCAGGTTGCATCCATGGGTCTTGAAACAGGTTTTGCAGACGCGGTTAATAACATTTTGTTTGTAATGATACTCATAACGGTAAACCTCGGAATTGTTAATATGCTTCCGTTTCCTGCTCTTGACGGCGGAAGATTCCTGTTTTTGCTGATTGAATGGATATTCAAAAAGCCGATTCCGAGAAAAGCAGAGCAGGTTGTAAATACGGCAGGACTTGTACTGCTGCTTGCATTTATGCTTATTATTTCGGTAAAAGATGTATTCCAACTTGTAACGGGAACTTTTCCCGGTATGTAGATAAACGGAGGAAAACCTTATGGGAAGTAAAATTCAGGTAACTGCCGGCAATGTAAAAATCGGCGGCGGTGCTAAAGTAAGCGTTCAGTCAATGCTCAATATTCCCTCAACCGATATTGAGGGTTCTGTAAGACAGGCAAAACAGCTTGAAGCGGCAGGCTGCGAAATCATTCGTGCCGCCATTCCTAATAAAGATGCAGTAAAGCTTATTCCTGCCCTCAAAGAGGCTGTAAGCGTCCCAATTGTAGCCGATATCCATTTTGACTACAGGCTGGCTCTTGAGGCTTGTGCTGCGGGAGTTGATAAAATACGAATAAACCCGGGCAACATCGGTTCCGATGACAGAGTAAAAGCAGTTGCCGATGCCTGCAAACAGCGTGGCATTCCGATAAGAATCGGCGTTAATTCAGGTTCGCTCGAAAAAGAAATACTTGCAAAATACGGTCATCCCACACCCGAGGCTCTGTGCGACAGTGCCTTGTACCATGCATCACTTCTTGAAAAATTTGATTTCAACGATATTGTTCTTTCAATGAAAAGTTCAACCGTTTCTACTATGATTAAAGCCTATGAGCTTGCCGCAGAAAGGTGTGACTATCCGCTCCACCTCGGGGTTACAGAGGCAGGAACGGAAAGAATGGGTATTATCAAATCTTCTGCCGGAATCGGTGCATTGCTTCTTCACGGTATAGGCGATACAATCAGGGTTTCCCTCACAGCCGATCCTGTAAAGGAAGTTTATGCCGCTCATGATATTCTCAGGGCTCTTGACATTGAGAAAGACGGAGTTCAATTCGTTTCATGTCCGACTTGCGGAAGAACAAGAATTGACCTTGTGAAGATTGCAAACGAGGTTGAAGATAAGCTCAGAACCTGTAAAAAGAATATCAAAGTAGCGGTAATGGGCTGCGTTGTAAACGGTCCGGGAGAAGCAAGAGAAGCTGATATCGGCATCGCAGGCGGTGAAGGCTGCGGTCTTGTATTTAAAAAAGGTGAAATCATCCGTAAAGTCCCCGAAGAAAAACTCGTTGACGCACTTATGGAAGAGGTAGAAAAATTATAATCCGTCAGACGGACGGATAGGGCTTTGCTACGATAAAAGCAGAAGGAAATATATGAAAACATTAGGAGAAGTCTTTTCCTCCCAGTTTGGCATAAATCTGCCGCAACAGGCTTCAAAGGGAGAATTGACACAACTTGACATCAATAAACAATCCCGTTTAATAATTTTGTCAGTTAATTTCAGCGAACTTATCGGTCGTGATTTGCTTTTTGAAGCCGAAAAAAGCATCACAAAGGTTCTTGCATACCACGCCGTAATCAAGCCGCATTTTCCGACAGAGTTGTTTTCTGCCGATTATTTTCCCCAGCTCTACGCAGCTGTAAGGCGAGATATTCCAAGCATTAACGGAACTCTCAACAATGCCGAGGTTAAGTTTGAAAACAATACTCTGACAATCAATCTTCTCAACGGCGGAAAAACACTTCTTGACAGTAAAGGTTTTGATAAGGCACTTGTAAAGCAGATTTACGAAGAGTTTAACCTTCACATTTCCGTAATTTATACAGGTACATTTGAGGTTGAAGAAAACAACGAAGAATACAAAGCGGCAATTCAGAACGCTCAGGAGAAAATCAATCGGGAAAATCTTCAAAAAGCTGCTGAATTCTATCAGGAAGAGGCTGAAACTGCAAAACAAAGAGAAGAAATACACGCTGAAAACACTACTGCCGAAATTGAAATTCGTGAGGGTAAATTCTCAACTCCTCAGATTGTTCAATCCTCAATCCGTCCTTTATACGGAAGGTCGATTAGAGGAAAGATGATTCCCATTTCATCAATTTCAGGTGATTCGGGAAGAATCGTTGTATGGGGCGATGTATTTGATATTGAAAAGAAAGTTACTAAAAGCGGTGACAAAAATATTTTCACTATCGACATAACCGATTACACAGGTTCAACAACCGCTAAGATATTCAATTCAATTAAAGAATCAGCCGTAATTGACAACATCAAAAAGGGCGACACAATTGTTGTTCAGGGCGATGTTGAATACGATAAATACGCAGGTGAGCTTGTTGTCAACGCCCGCTCGGTCGGCACTGCCCAAAAAGTCAAGGTGGTTGATAATGCCGAGAAAAAGCGTGTTGAGCTTCATATGCATACAAATATGTCACAGATGGACGCCGTGACATCGGCAGGTGACCTTGTAAACCGTGCTTATCAGTGGGGACACAAGGCAGTTGCGATTACAGACCACGGTGTCGCACAGGCGTTCCCCGACGCAATGAAGGCCGCAGACAAAATCAATAAGGACGAAGAAAAAATAAAAGTCATCTACGGTGTTGAGGCATACTTTATGGATGACCTTGTAGAGTCCGTAAAAGGTGATGCCGACACAGGTTTTGACGGCACATTCATCTGCTTTGATATAGAAACAACAGGTCTTTCAGCCGCCCGTGACAAGATTACCGAAATCGGCGCAGTAAAGGTTGAAAACGGTATAATTACCGATAAATTCTCAACTTTTGTGAATCCCGAAATGCCGATTCCGCAGAAAATTACTCAGCTTACAGGAATTACCGATGAAATGGTAAAGGACGCTCCTTCACAGAGCGAGGCTGTCAGTGCATTTTTGGAGTTTGCCGGTGATAATGTTCTTGTTGCACACAACGCACCGTTTGATACATCATTCATTGCAAAAGCCTGTGAAGATATGGGAAGGGAGTATAACTACACTTCAATTGATACGGTTGCAATTTCAAGAGCAATTCTCACCGATATAAAGAACTGCAAGCTTGACACCGTTGCAAAATTTTTAAGACTTGGTGAGTTCAATCACCACAGAGCAACCGACGATGCCGAAATGCTCGCAAAAATTTTTATAACCCTTTGCCGACGGCTTACAGATGATTTCGGCATAACAAAAACCAATGACATTAACACAAAGATAGCAGGCGGAGATTTTAAAAAGCTCCCAACCTATCATCAAATTATTCTTGTAAAGAATAAAACCGGTCTAAAAAATCTATACAGACTTATTTCTTACAGTCATCTTAATTATTTCTATAAAAAGCCGAGAATCCCCAAAAGCGAGCTTGTAAAGTACCGAGATGGACTCATTATCGGTTCTGCTTGTTGTGCAGGTCAGCTTTACATGGCAATTCTTGATGGCAAGCCGTGGGGCGAACTCAAGCAGATTGCATCATTCTATGATTATCTTGAAATTCAGCCTGCAGGCAACAACAGCTTTATGATTCGTGACGGCAGATTTGATTCTGTTGACGAGCTTCACAAAATCGACTCCACAATTATTAGGCTTGCTAAAGAACTCGGCAAACCGGTATGCGCAACCTGCGATGTTCATTTTATGGATCCTACTGACTCTGAATTCAGAAAAATTCTTATGGCAGGTCAGGGATATAAGGATGCTGATCAGCAAGCTCCGCTTTATTTCAGAACAACCGCCGAAATGCTAAAGGAATTTGAGTGGCTCGGAAAAGATAAAGCATATGAGTATGTTGTGGAGAACCCAAACAAAATTGCCGATATGTGCGAATATATCAGACCTATTCCAAAGGGAACATTTCCGCCTAACATTGAGGGTGCGCAAGAACAGCTTATTGACATTACATGGAAAAGAGCAAAAGAGAAATACGGTGATCCATTGCCTGAAATCGTAAAGGCAAGACTTGACAAGGAGCTTAATTCAATAACAACCTACGGATTCTCCGTGCTTTATATGACTGCTCAAAAGCTTGTTGCAGACAGTGAAGCACACGGCTATCTTGTCGGTTCAAGAGGATCTGTAGGTTCATCGTTCGTGGCTACTATGTCGGGTATTTCTGAGGTTAATCCGCTTTGCCCGCACTATGTATGCCCAAACTGTAAACACAGTGAGTTTATCACAGACGGCAGTTACGGCTCAGGCTTTGATATGCCGCCAAAAAACTGTCCCGAATGCGGTACTCTTATGGATCAGGACGGCCACGAAATTCCGTTTGAAACATTCCTTGGCTTTAAAGGCGACAAAGTGCCTGATATCGACCTTAATTTCAGCGGTGAGTATCAGTCAAAATCCCACCGTTACACGGAAGAGCTCTTCGGCAAAAACAATGTGTTCAAAGCGGGAACAATTTCTACCGTAGCCGAAAAAACAGCCCTTGGTTTTGTAAAAAAGTACGCACAGGAACGAGGTCTTGTAATGCACAAGGCTGAGGAAAAGCGTCTTGCAATCGGCTGTACGGGTGTTAAGAGAACCACAGGTCAGCACCCCGGCGGTATGGTTGTTGTGCCGAGAACAAACGATGTTTACGATTTCTGCCCTGTTCAGCATCCTGCAAACGATGTGAACTCAGATAACATTACAACTCACTTCGACTTCCATTCAATTCATGATACAATCACAAAACTTGATGAGCTTGGACACGATGTTCCGACAATCTATCATTATCTTGAACTCTACACAGGTATCCCCGTAATGAAGGTTTCAATGAGCGATCCCGAGGTTATGTCGCTGTTTACTTCCCCGAAAGCACTCGGAGTTACTGAGGAGGATATCGACTCAAAAACCGGTACATTCAGCCTTCCTGAATGCGGTACGGCTTTCGTAAGAGGAATGCTTGTTGAGGCACAGCCCAAAACCTTTACCGACCTTTTGCAGATTGCCGGTCTTTCGCACGGTACCGATGTATGGCTCGGTAACGCTCAGGAGCTTATTCATAACGGTACCTGCACAATTTCGGAAGTAATCGGTACTCGTGACTCGATTATGACCTATCTCATGCACAAAGGTCTTGAGCCCGGCATGGCATTCAAAATAATGGAGATTGTCCGTAAAGGTAACGCAACAAAACTTCTTACAGAAGAACACTTCAAGGCTATGCGTGAACACAATGTTCCGGAATGGTACATTGATTCGTGTATGAAAATTAAGTATATGTTCCCGAAAGCTCATGCCGCGGCTTATATGATTGCTACGCTCAGACTCGGCTGGTACAAGGTTCATAAGCCCGTTGAGTACTATGCTGCATATTTTACCGTACGAAGTGAAAATCTTGACGGTGCAATTGCCATGCAGGGACACAAGGCTGTCCGTGACAAGATGAACAACATAAAGCAAAAGCAAAGTGTTCATGAAGCAACCGCCAAGGATGAAGCAGAGTATCAGACCTTGCAGATTGTCAACGAAATGATGGCAAGAAAAATTGAATTTCTTCCTGTTGATATCTATAAATCCGAGGCAAAAATGTTCAAGGTGGAGGACG
This sequence comes from Ruminococcus bromii, assembly GCF_002834225.1. GTDB lineage: Bacteria > Bacillota > Clostridia > Oscillospirales > Acutalibacteraceae > Ruminococcoides > Ruminococcoides bromii. Next base: position 50,569 of record NZ_NNSR01000026.1, read on the forward strand.
GTAAAATCAGGCTTCCGTTTTCATCGTTACCGGGTGTAGGCGGTGCCGCTGCAGATTCACTTGCCGAAACAGGCAAGCATACAGAGTATCTTTCTATTGAAGATATGCAGATAAAAACAAAGGTTACAAAGGCTGTTATTGAAACGCTGAAAGACGTCGGAGTCCTCAATGATTTGCCGGAAAGCTCACAGATGTCGTTATTTTAAGGAGTTGTTTAAATGAAAAAACTGCTTTCGCTAAAAACTCTGCTGATTTGCATTTCATTTACGGTATTTCTTTTACTTGTAAAAGACAATATGAATGTTTTGTGGTCGGCTCTCGGTTGGATAACAGGCATAATTACTCCGTTTGCAATCGGATTTCTTTTTGCCTATATTCTCAACTACCCCTACAAATTTTTCTACACAAAAGTTTTCGGTCGGATGGGGCGAAAGCGTAAATTTCTTGCTAACTTCAGAAAACCCCTTGCACTTATCATAACATACGCAATTGTTGTGGCAATTTTTGTAATCATCATATCTATTGTAGTTCCTCAAATTGCAGCCAGCCTGTTCAGTCTTATCAACAGCCTGCCGCAATACGGCGGAGTTCTTTCGGATATGACAAAGACAGTTGTTCATTGGATTAACCATACATTCAGTATGGAAATTGACGCAAGCGAAGTAATAAATAACTTTTTTAAGTATATCACTAACTTTATTTCAGCAGGTAATATCACAAGCTTCCTCGGAAATTCAACAAATGCTGTGTTCAACGCCATTATGTCAATGTGTAACGGTGTGTATAACTTCCTGCTCGGAATCGTTATTTCCGTTTACTTTCTTGCAGCAAAGGAAACCCTTTGTTATCAAATAAAAAAACTTGCGGTTGCTTTTATTCCGATAAAGTATCTCCCGAAAATCTATGAAATAATTGATATTACAGATACAAAATGCGGTCGTTTTCTCGTTGGCGATATTATTGACGCCGCTTTTCTCGGAATCCTTACATTCATCACAATGTCAATTTTTCAATTACCTTATGCTCCGCTTATAGCTGTGCTTATAGGTGTAACAAATATCATTCCGTTCTTCGGTCCGTTTATCGGCGCAATTCCGAGTGCGTTTATCCTTTTCCTGATTGATCCTATTGATATGATTATTTTTGTAATCATTATCGTAATTATCCAACAGCTTGACGGCAACCTTTTCAAGCCGAAGATTATCGGCAGTCAGGTCGGTCTTTCAAGCTTCTGGGTACTGTTCAGCGTTATCGTTGGCGGAGGAATGTTCGGTGTGCTCGGACTTATTCTCGGAACGCCGATTTATGCCGTAATCTATGCTCTTGTCGGCAAGAGAGTTAAAAACAGAATTGAATCAAAGGGCAAAATTGCTCAGGAAGCACTTGATTTCGAGGTGCTTAACTACACCAAAATTGCCGCAGAGCAGAAAAAGCTTCGTGAAGAAAAAGAAATGCAGCATAGAGAAAAAATTATGAAATTCATCAACCGAACCAAAACAAACGGCGAAGACGATTCTTTGGAAAATTCAGATGAATAACTGAAAATTTCCCGTTTTATCTTATTGGTGTTGACAAATCAAGTTTAGTGTGTTAATATATTACCGTATTAACACACTAAAGCGTTTTGAGAGGTAATTATGAAGAAAAATTTGAAAATTACTCCCGAGGGAACAAAAGATTTTCTTTTTGCCGAATGTTCCGCTATGGATTATATCTGCACAAGCATTGAAAAGGTATTTGTAAAAGGCGGTTTTAAAAGGGTAATAACTCCTGCCCTTGAATTTTATGATGTCTTTTCAATTCCGTCAAGCGGAATCTCGCAGGAATCAATGTTTAAGACAACCGACAACAAGGGCAGACTTCTTGTTGCTCGTCCTGACTCCACTCTGCCGATTGCAAGAATGGTTTCTACAAGACTGAAAAACAATACACTTCCTGTTCGTCTTTATTACAAGCAGGCAGTATATCGCAATAATCCGTCACTTGCAGGAAGAAGAAACGAATTTCTCCAAATGGGTGTTGAGCTTCTCGGGGCAAAAGGAAAAAGAGCCGACCTTGAAATTCTCACCTCGGCAATAAAGAGCATTTCAGCCGTTGCCGATGATTTCAGAATTGAACTCGGACACGCCGAAGTATTCAATGCTCTGTCAAAAGAACTCGATATTGATAACGATTACAAAGAAAAAATCAGAGTATCAATCGAAAGTAAAAACTACTCGGCGCTTAACAATCTTCTTGACAAACTCAAGCCTTGCAAGACAGTTTCCGCAATCCGTTCGCTCCCGTCACTTTTCGGCGGTGAAGAAGTGTTTGATGAGGCATATGACATCTGCAAAGGTACAGGCGCCGAAAACGCTCTTGATTATCTCCACACAATCTATAAAGAACTTTCCGTGCTTGAACTCGGCAACAAGCTTATCATCGACCTCGGACTTGTTCAGAGAAACGATTACTATACGGGAATCGTATTTTCAGGGTATATTAACGGAATCGGTGACGCTGTTATTTCGGGAGGAAGATATGACGATCTTCTCAGCGAATTTGACGCTCCTATGGGTGCGGCAGGCTTTGCGATTGATACAGACGCAATTACAATGAAACATCTTTCCGATGATGATGTAAATTATTCAGATAATCCCGATGTTCTCGTTTTTGCAGAAAACGGACATGAAATGAAGGCTCTCAGATATGTTGACGAGCTTAATGAAAAGGGAATAAAGGCACAGTTCAGCGTACTTGAAACTCTTGAAGAAACAGAACAGTTTGCAAAATCAAGAGGAATAGCTAAAGTAGAAATAGTATAATCAAGCTGTCGGAAAGGATTAAATATGAAACCATTAAGAATTGCTCTGACAAAGGGCAGACTTGAAAAGACTACAATCGAACTTCTTGAAAAAATCGGATATAATTGTGATGAGGTAAAAAACAAGGGAAGAAGGCTTATTCTTCCGATCGGTAACAATGATTTCGAAGTTGTGCTTGCTAAAGCCGCAGATGTTATTACATATGTTGAGCACGGTGTGTGTGACCTTGGTGTTGTCGGCAAGGACACAATTCTTGAAAACGGTTCATCTTTTTATGAACTGCTCGATTTGGGCTTCGGCAAATGCCGTTTTGCCCTTGCAACAAAAAAAGATACTGATTTTTACAGCGGTTACAATACAAAAACTATCGCAACAAAGTATCCGAATGTAACCAGAGCTTTTTTTGACGATAAAGATATGGATGTAAGAATTATTAAGATTGAGGGTTCCGTTGAACTTGCCCCTCTTGTAGGTCTTGCAGACGGTATTGTAGATATAGTAGAAACAGGTTCAACGCTCAAGGCTAACGGACTTGAAGTAATTGAATGGGTATGTGATATTTCAGCAAGACTTATTGCCAATACGGCAAGTCTTAAACTGCGCAAGGCTGAAATTGAAGAATTGCAGAAGAAACTGGAGGCTGTCACAAAATGATTACAACTGTTGTAGCAGACGGAAAAAACGAATATGAATTTATTGATTTGCTCAAAAAGAGAGCGCAGAATTCAGATAAAAATGTAGTTCCGATTGTTTCGGAAATCATCGAAAATGTTGCAGAAAACGGTGATAAAGCCGTAAAGGAATATACCGTTAAATTTGACGGAAAAGCACCTGAAAAGGTAGAAATTACTTCCGATGAAATCGACAGCCTTATTGAAAAATGTGATAAGGATTATCTTGAAACAATCAAAAAAGCAGCCGCAAATATTGCGGATTTCCATAAAAGACAGGTTCAGCAGAGCTGGCTCACAACAAAGAATAACGGTGTAATGATGGGACAGAGAATCAGAGGTCTTAAAAGAGTAGGTATCTATGTTCCGGGCGGCACAGCCGCATATCCCTCATCAGTTCTTATGAACGCAGTTCCCGCCAAAATTGCAGGTGTTGAGGAGATTATTATGTGTACACCTCCGCAGAAGGACGGTACACCGAATCCGAATATCATCGCCGCCGCAAAGGTAGCAGGTGTTGACAGAATCTTCCTTATGGGCGGTGCACAGGCAGTAGCCGCACTTGCATACGGTACAGAAACTGTACCGAAGGTTGATAAAATCGTAGGACCCGGCAATATCTTTGTTGCAACAGCAAAAAAACTTCTTTACGGAACAGTTGACATTGATATGATTGCCGGTCCGAGTGAAATACTCATCATTGCCGATAAGTCTGCAAATCCCAAATTCCTTGCCGCAGACCTTATGAGTCAGGCAGAGCATGACAGGCTTGCATCTGCAATTCTTCTTACCGACTGCGAAGAGCTTGCAAAAGAAACTGAAACAGAGCTTGAAAAGCAGATGACCGCTCTTTCAAGAAAAGATATTATCCGCTCATCGGTTGACAATTTCGGCGCAATTATTGTATGCAGTGATATGTCACAGGCGATTGAATTTGCTAACGAGCTTGCTCCCGAACATCTTGAGGTTTGTTGTGAAAACCCAATGGAGTATGTCGGCAAGCTTGATAATGCCGGCTCTGTATTTCTCGGCAACTACAGTCCCGAGCCTCTGGGCGACTATTTTGCCGGTCCTAACCATGTTCTTCCGACAAGTGGCACGGCAAGATTTTTCTCACCTCTTTCGGTAGACAGCTTTGTAAAGAAATCAAGCTTTATTTACTATACGGAAGACGCTTTGAGAAAAGATGCCGAAGATGTAGTTCGCTTTGCAGAAACAGAAGGACTTACAGCACACGCAAATTCAATTAAAGTGCGTTTTGATATGAAATAAGAATGGAAGTTATGCAATGTCTTATGAATTAAACAAAAAAATCCGTGAACTTGAACCGTATGAACCAATCAGCGGTACATATAAAATTCGACTTGATGCAAACGAATGTCCCGAAAATTATCCTGATTTCATCAAAGAAGAAATCAAAAATGCAATTGATACAATTGATTTCAACCGCTATCCCGATCCGCTTGCGGAAAAGGTTGTTACGGCTTTTGCGGATTATTACGGAATCAATCCAAAATATGTAACCGCAGGCAACGGCTCAGATGAACTTATCTTTTTGGTTGAAGCCGCATTTATGGAAAAAGGGGACAGGATGCTTTGCGTTGCTCCCGATTTTTCAATGTACAAATTCTATTCATCAATCTGTGAGGTCGAATGTGACACATTTATCAAATCTGACGACCTTTCAATTGATACGGATGCACTTATTGAAAAGGTAAATCGTGACAATATCAAACTTCTGCTTTTTTCAAACCCATGCAATCCGACAGGACAGGGTATGACCGACGAAGATGCACGCAGGCTTGTTACAAGCGTAAATGCACTTGTAATTCTTGACGAAGCATATATGGATTTCTGGGATCAGAGTCTTATAAATGAGGTCGAAAAGTATTCAAATCTCATTATTTTCAGAACCGCATCAAAGGCAGTAGGCTCAGCGGCACTCAGACTCGGTTTTGCCGTTGCAAATGAAACAATTTCAAGAGCTGTAAAAGCGGTAAAATCTCCGTACAATGTGAACACATTTTCTCAGGTTGTCGGCAGTATAATATATAAAAATAAAGATTATCTCAAAAACAGACAAAAAACAATTGTCAGAAACAGAGAAAAGCTGTATAATGACTTATTGGAGTTGTCCGCTCTTTCCGATGATTTTAAGGTTTACAACAGTTGTGCAAACTTTGTTTTTGTTAAAACATCATTCGGCAAAGACTTGTGGAACTATCTCAAGGACAATTCAATTGTAATCCGTTTTATGGGCGATTACATCAGAATTTCCGTTGGCACAGAAGAAGAAAATGAAGAACTGATAAGTTGCATTAAAACTTATTTATCGAGGTGATTATATGCGCAGTGCATATGTTGAGCGTAAAACGAAGGAAACCGACATAAAGCTAAAACTTAATCTTGACGGCGGCGATATTAAAATTGATACAGGCATAGGCTTTTTTGACCATATGCTCAATTCGTTTGCCACTCACGGCAGATTCGGACTTGAGGTTTCGGTAAAAGGCGATCTCTATGTTGACGAACACCACACCGTTGAAGACACAGGTATAGTTCTCGGCAAAGCATTTGCAGAGGCTCTTTCAACAAAAGAGTCAATTGAAAGATTCGGCAGTTTTTATGTTCCTATGGACGAAGCGCTTGCGTTTGCATCGGTTGACATCAGCGGCAGACCTTATCTTGTATTCGACGCTGATTTTCCGCAGGAAAGATGCGGCGGCTATGACTGTTCAATGACAGTAGAATTTATGCGTGCATTTGCATTTAACGCACAAATCACACTTCACCTCAAATCTGTTTACGGTGACAACTCTCACCATATCACAGAGGCTTTGTACAAGGCTTGCGCACACGCACTCCGTCTTGCAGTAAAGCAAAATTCTTCAAATGTACTTCTTTCTACTAAAGGAGTGTTATAATGATTATTTTACCCGCTATTGACATAAAAGACGGCAATTGTGTCCGTCTTTTCAAGGGTGATTATGCAACCGTTCAGAAGGTAGCAGAGTCCCCATATATTGCCGCTCAGGGCTTTGCTGACGCAGGTGCAGAGTGGATGCATATGGTTGACCTTGACGGTGCAAAAGATGCAAAGCTTGTTAATGCCGATCTTATTGCAGATGTTGCAAAAGTCTCGGGACTTTCTGTTGAGGTCGGCGGAGGAATCCGTGATATGAAGGCGGTTGAATACTATCTTTCAAGAGGAATAAACCGTGTTATTCTCGGTTCAGCCGCAGTTAAAAACCAGCAGCTTGTTATTGATGCCGTAAAAGAATACGGCGAGAGAATTGTAGTTGGCATTGATGCAAAGGAAGGCATGGTTCGTGCAGAAGGTTGGATTGACAATTCGGAAATCAACTACATTGAGCTTGCAAAGCGTATGGAAGATGTCGGAGTAAAGACTATTGTGTTCACAGACATTGATCAGGACGGTACTCTTGCAGGTCCTAACCTTAAACAGCTTGATAACCTTGCTCACGAAGTCAGCTGTAATATTATCGCAAGCGGCGGTGTTGCAGTTCTCAAGGATATCATAAATCTTGCAGAACTCGATGTCTACGGTGCAATCTGCGGCAAGGCTATTTACACAGGTTCGCTCGATTTGAAACAGGCGATTGAAGTAACAAATAAAATCTGAGGTAATTATGGATCTTGATAAATATTTTGTAAAATCCGAACTTATTCCCGCAATTATTCAGGAAAAGTCAACGGGTGAGGTACTTATGCTTGCATATATGAACCGTGAAAGTATGCAAAAAACTTTTGAAACCGGTTACACATGGTTCTGGTCAAGAAGCCGTCAGGAGCTTTGGAACAAGGGTGCAACATCAGGTCATTTACAAAAGGTAATTGATATATATGCCGACTGCGACGACGATACATTGCTCATCACAGTTGAACAGACAGGTGCGGCCTGCCACACGGGAAATCATTCCTGCTTTTTTAAAAAATTAAAATGAGGAGAATTTTAATATGAACGACAGAGAAGTTCTTGAAGCACTTTATGCTACAGTAGAAAACAGACGAGATAATCCAAAAGAGGGTTCATACACTTGCTACCTTCTTGATAAAGGAATTGACAAGATTCTTAAAAAAGTAGGCGAGGAGTGCAGTGAAACAATCATTGCGGCAAAGAACGATGACAACAGCGAAACTGTTTATGAAATTGCTGACCTCATCTATCATCTCACAGTTATGATGGTAAAGCTTGGTATTCCGCTCGAGGATGTTCTTGCCGAGCTTGACAAGAGAAGTGAGAAGACAGGAAACCTTAAAAAGTTCCATGTTGTCGATAAAAATTCTTAATAAAGACGAACAAAAAGGCCCTATGACTTTGGTCATAGGGCTTAACAATATGTAATATTATATTATTTATGCGTTAACAAATGCGAATTTTGAAATGGCCTGTTTGAGATTATCGTCAGGCTCAGATTCAAGAAGAAGCTCAATCGGCATTTTTTCATCAATTGTAAAAAAACCCATCAAAGAATGAGCGTCAACGGTATTATCGCCGTTTCTAAGCATCATTACTGTATCCGGAAAGTGAGCAAGAGTTTCAAACATATCGATCATTTCTTTTTTATCTTTTATTGAAACCGGTACAGAAAACAAGATCTCACCTCCATTGTTTAACTTGTCTATATTTTATCATTGATATTTGTTAAAATCAACAATAAATTGATGAATTTTTGCAATTTCAACTATTTACCTAAAAAAGGATGATTATTAAATGAATTTTAATATAATAACACTCGGTTGCAAGGTTAATCAGTATGAGTCACAGGCAATGCGTGAAGATATGCTGAAAAACGGTTTTCTTCTCTCGGATGACAGGGACAGGGCTGACATAACAATCGTAAACAGCTGTACGGTAACATCCGTAAGTGATGCAAAAAACCGCAAGATTCTAAACCGTGTCCGCCGTGAAAATCCTGACGGAATTGTTATTTTAACCGGCTGTATGCCACAGGCTTTCCCCGAAGTAAGCGAGAACTTTTCAAATTGCGATATCGTTCTCGGCAATGCAAAGAGAGCCGAACTCGTTCCTTCAATTTACAAGTTTCTCGAAGAAAAACAGAAGTTTGTTCATATAACAGAGCATATCGGAAAAGGCGAAAAATACGAAAACCTTTCCGTATCGTCACTCGGCGAGCATACAAGGGCTTTCATTAAAATTGAGGACGGTTGCAACAGATTCTGTTCTTACTGCATTATTCCGTATGCAAGGGGCAGAGTGCGTTCAAAATCTCTTGAAGATTTAAAGGCAGAGCTTATTCAGGTTGCCGCAAACGGTTACCGTGAGGTTGTTCTCGTTGGTATTAACCTTTCCGCCTACGGTCTTGACGAAGATTTTGACCTTGCTGATGCTGTAGAATGTGCTTGTTCAGTTGACGGAATCGACCGTGTAAGACTCGGTTCAATCGAACCCGAAAGAATGGATAAAGAAATGATTGCCCGTCTTGCCGCACAGCCAAAGTTCTGTCCGCAGTTTCATCTTTCACTACAAAGCGGTTGCGATAACACACTCAAAGCAATGAACCGTCACTACAATTGCGCCGAATACGCTGAAATTGTTACAAATCTCAGAAACGCTTTTGAAAACAGTTCTATGACAACCGATGTAATGGTTGGATTTGCCGGTGAAACAGAGGAAGACTTCAACGCATCTCTTAAATTTGTAAAGTCAATCGGCTTTGCAAAGGTGCATATCTTCCCGTATTCACGCCGCAAAGGCACTGTTGCCGATAAAGCACCAAATCAAATTGATCCCCAAATTAAAGAGCAGAGAGCCAAAATTATGGAGCAGGTCTGCGATGAAACCAGAAGGGAATTTCTTAAAGAGCAGGTTGGCCTTTGTGAATCTGTTCTCGTTGAAAGGCTCCGTCACGGTTATCTTGAGGGTTACACAAAGAACTACACGCCTGTTCATATTAATTCCGAAGATACAAATCTCTGCGGTAAAATTATTGATGTGAAAATTACAAAATCATTTGATGACTACTGCGATGCTGAATTAGTTTAAAGCGTTAATCAGATTATTAATCTCTTTTTTTGCAGTATCATCCTCAAGGCTATTATAGCTGTAAAGCATAAAGCCCCTGACAGATTTGTTGTTACGCAAAATATCGTATTCATCGGCAAGAATACTGTCGCTTAAAAGCCATGTTTCTTCGTCATATTCGCCGTTACCTGCCTTATAACCGCCAAGACCGACATACAATTTTACATTTTCGTCAAAATCAAGAGATGTCCAGCTGTCAAGGCAGTCTTCAAAAGTCAGAGCTGGGTTTTCAAGGCTAAAGTAAATTTGCGGACAGATGTAATCTGCAAAGCCTTTACAGGTACACCACGATTTTACATCGGCATACAATCCGTCATTGTTACCTATATTGCCTTGCGGTGATATGCCAAACTCAACTGACGAATCCACACTTTTTATTGTTCTGTAAACCTTACAAATCAGCGTATTTACATTTTGCATTCGCCAATTATCAAGACTCATACAGTTTTCTTTACCGTATTTTTCAATATAAGCCTCATACTGCTTTTCATCAAAACTTTCATCCTCAGTAGGGTAGAAGTAGTCGTCAAATTGTATCCCGTCAACATCATATTTTTCCGCAATTTCCTTTACACCATCGCAAATAAGCTGTTGTGCAGTTTCATTTGACGGATCAAGAAAAATTCCGTTGTCGGTTTTTATGGCAATTTCGGGATTTTTTATGTAAGGATTGTTGTCTGAAAGTTTACTCGGAGTTTCATTTGAACTGACTCTGTACGGATTTATCCATGCGTGAATTTTCAAATTGTTTTCTTTGCATATATCACACATAATTTGCAGTGCGTCATATTGAGGATTTTCACCCTGCGTACCCGTGAGAATATGTGACCACGGAAAATAGCTTGACTTATATAATGCGTCACAAAAGGGGCGTACCTGTACAATAAGTGTGTTGAAACCGCTTTCACGGCATTTTTGTGCTATTTCGGTAAATTTATCTTCAAACGCTTTTTGTGCTTTTGAGCTTTCATTTTCCATAGAAAGCTCCATATATGATACCCACACACCACGCATTTCTTCATCACTTTCGGGTGTGTCGGTAGTTGCCTTTGATGATAAAGCTGCAATGTTGTCGATATCATTCTGCTTTTTAGGCGGTTTTTCTCTTGTAAATGAGCTTATGCAGATAACGGTTAACATAGCTATTACAGATACAATAATCGGAACAATCTTTTTGTTTTTCAATCAAATCATCCTTTGGAGTTCTCATGGAAATTTTCATCATATACATTTGCATCATCAGCCTGATATCAATTATCGTAACAGTCTGTGACAAATACTTTGCAATTCACCGCAAATGGAGAGTAAGAGAAAGCACATTGCTGATTCTCTCCGCACTCGGAGGAAGTGTTGCAATGTACATTACAATGCAATTAATCAGACACAAAACAAGACACATTAAATTTATGCTCGGCATACCGATAATATTTATTATTCAGCTGATAATTCTGTTTTTTGTTTGGAGGATGATTTATGTCTGACAGACTGTATTTTCCCGTACATGACGAATGTGACAATATGCTTGCTCAAAGATTTCTGCGTGATAAATGCGGTCTTTCTGCAAGAATAATAACACGGCTTAAAAGAGAAAAAGACGGTATTTTGATGGACGGGAAAATTTTAAGAACAATTGACTGTGTGCAAAGCGGAAAAACCGTTTCAATTGCAATTCCCGATGAAAAATGTGAAATTGAACCGACAAAGGGGACGCTTGATATAAGATATGAGGATGAACATTTTCTTGTGGTAAACAAACCGCATTCCATGCCTGTTCATCCTGTAAAGCAGCACCAAAGCGATACGCTTGCAAATATTGTTTCGTACTATTGCAGTCAAAACGGCAAGCCGTTTGTATTTCGGGCAATTAATCGACTGGACAAGGATACCTCAGGGCTTGTTCTCATAGCCAAAAACCGTTTTACAGCCAATGCCGTAAAAAATAAAACGCATAAAGTCTATTACGCTTTATGCGAGGGTGAAATAAATATTGAAGGTGTAGTTGATAAGCCAATGGATTTGCGTGATGATTCCAAAATGGTGCGAATTGTCCGTGATGACGGAATGAAAGCAGTTACACACTACAAACCGCTTATTGCAACAAAAGATTTTACATTGCTTGAATTGTGGCTTGAAACCGGCAGAACACATCAGATTCGCTGTCATATGGCTTATTTAGGGCATCCGCTTATGGGCGATGACTTGTACGGCGGAAAACTTGATAAAATTTCAAGGCAGGCACTTCATTGTGCAAGACTTGAATTTTATCATCCGATAAAAAATGAATACATTACTGTTACTGCCGAAATTCCCGAAGATATGCAGTCTGTAATAAACAACAAAGAGGATTGAACTTTTAATTGTTCAATCCTCTTTTAGTGTTATTTAACTCTGTCTACGCTGTAAATTGTAAATCCGTTGAATTCCTTTTCATCCTTGTAAACAATGATGGAATCTTTTTTGCCGTAATATTGGTTAAGATAATTTTCTTTGATAAAAGTAATGTTCTTATCGATAACATATACATTTCTTCCGTCAACGACCGCCTCATAAATATTTGTTGAGAGGTTGCGGTTCACAAGCTGATTTGTCCGATGAAGATAGCCGAAACCGTCAACATTACTGAGAAAATCTGAAGAAAATCCCCAAAGCGGATGAATATAGTTATCGGTATATGAAATATATTCTTTAGCTGTTACAGGGTCGAGAACATAGTAATTTTCAGGATGGCGTTCAACCTCAGTGTAAAGGTCACTCGGCTTTTTGTCATATGAAACAGGAGTGATATGGAAGAAATATGATACACAGCTTGCCACACCTAATATCACAAGTACAATAACCGAAATAAGGACAGTTTTTCTGCTTTTATCTGTAATATTGCTGTATTCATCTTTTCTGAGATGACCGAAATCAAACGAATACATTGTAAACGAAAAAATCATCAGCAAAATTCCGTACATTGTGTATGCCGAAGAATCCATTGCATAACGAACATACATACAAGCCGCAAATCCCACCGCAAAATACAAAGCAGGGAAGAAGGCAAATCTTTTTTTCTGAACGGTAACAAAAACAACCATAATGGCAAGTATTACCGCAAAAGCAATAAGATATGAATCAAAATTTATAATATGTCCCCATGCATCTGAAAACAATGCACCCGCATTATCAAAAAAATTATACGGATTTTCCCGTTTTTGAATATCTGCAACCTTTTTAAGGGCAGCAGTATTCAGTCCGTTGTTTTCATCATAATATCCGTCAACAAAAAGTTCATACTCATTTGCCGAATTTATTCCGACCGAATTAAGCTCCTCACAGTAATCGGAATAGTTTGGAAAAGCATTATCATCGGTCTTATCGGCAAGGACGCTGTATCTGTACAGCCCCGAAGTTTCTGCATTTGCATTATTGACCGAATATGAATAATATTCAAGACCGCAGCCGACAAGAACAATAAAGACAAATACAAGCACAAAAGGTCTGAAGTACCAGAAAAATTTTCTGAACGGCAACTTGTACTTCCTTTTTGCAATCATATCACCGATGAAGAATGCAATGAAAAATGCAAGTCCCACAAAGAAATATTTGAAACATAAAAATGTTCCGAATATAACTTCAAGTACACCAATCCAAAACGGGAGAGAGTACCTTTTATTTCTGATTGCATTAAGTGCCATCAGAAACCCTGCCGTAAGCAGCAAAGCTGCAGTTTTACTGCTTAAAATGTTTGAATAATGGTCAAATGAAAACAAAATATTCAGCACAAGAGTGAATATGAAAGCCTTGTGCTTTCCAAATTTATCGGCAAAAACAAATGTAACAGAAGAAAAAGCGGCACAGGAGAGAAGAATTTGAAAAAGTACAAAACAGTTGAAATTCAAAAGAATGTACTGCAATGAACCGGTAATTGTCGCAAAAATGTAGTTAATATCATTATTGTAATAGTTATGATACTGACAGATATATAAAGAATTGTAAAAATCGTCAGCACTGTCATAGGAAAATGCAGTAACACCTATAATCAAAGCCATAATAACAATATTAATTGCCAAAGCAAAGAAGGTCTTGCTTTTTAGTGCGTTTAATATTTTATCTTTCATAATAACTCCTCTGCATTATCTTTCTTGTTTAAAAATCACTTTCTTGATCTTCTTTCGTTAATCAAAAGCTGAAGATTCTTCTGTTCGTAAGTATTAAATTTAACATTCTTCTCAAATTCTTCGGCTGTATATTTGCCCTCATACCATGACTGCGAGTTAAAGTATGCATTAAGGCTTGCGTCCTTAAAAATTCTGCCTCGTCTTGCATAAATCTCATTAATTGCAAGCTGTAAGTCGTTATCACTCAAAGCGCTTACCTGTGCGTTGCTGAGATATGAAGAATCGCTGTTAGGGAAGATAAATCCGCCGTTATTATTAGTGTTTGTATTGCTTGATGACTGTGCATTTGAACTCTGTGAATTTGAATTGCCCGATGAGCTGTTCTGACTATTTGATGACTGCTGAGCCTGTGTTGCAGGAGCTTCTGTTTCTCTCTGAATCTGTCCGCTTGAGATAACAAGTTTAACAACTGTACCCGTACTTGCGCTTGTGTCACCTTCCGGAGTCTGGGAGATAATATATCCTTCCGGATAATCATAACTGTATTCATAGTCAGAAATTTCAACGGTAAAGCCTGCCTGTTCAAGAAGCTTCTTACCGTAACTGTAACCGTAACCGACAACAGGAACAACATTGTTATATGAAGAAGATGTTGTAACCTGTTCTGTTGTAGCAGGAACAGTAGTAGGTACTGCCGTACTCGGTGCCTGTGTGGTTACTTCGGCAGATGTTGCAGTTTCGGCTGTAGTAGTTTTATTGTCAGTAGATGAATTTGACAAACCGTTATAAACGCAGAAACCGATAAATCCGAGTGCAGCGGCAATTACAACCGCACAAAGAACAATAATAAATTTATTCTTCTTTTTCTTTACATTCTCTTTGTTATCATCTTCATTCTCATATCCGAATTCATCTTTATTATCGTTTTCAAAACTGTTGTCATCAAAACTTGTCTTATCATCAACAGTTTTTGTATCTTCAACCTTATTTTCTGCAGGAACAGCACTCGGCTCATCATCGAAGAAATCACCGTAATCTTTAACAGAATCACTTGAAGTAAGATTATTTTTGTGGTCAGCTGCCGAGTAATTTTCAAACACATCAGTACTTGTAACAGTAGGGAGAACCTCAGGTACAACCTCATTTTCGCCGCTGTTGCTTGAAATGTTTTTGTATTCTTCAGGCTTTTTATCATCAACAACATTCTTATTGTCATCAGTTTCTGAATCAGAAGAGAAAGAACTTATATCCTCATATTCAGTTGTATTGTCATCTGTCTTTAATTCTGTATTTTCAGGCTCATCAACTGCATCAGTAACATCAACGACTTCAAAACCGCCCTCATTATCATTTTCGTCTGATTCAGCAGTATCTTCTGCTTCCACAGAAGCGTTTTCAGCAACAGGCAAAGGTTCCTCCTGATTCAGAACACCGTCAATACTAAGCTGTTCAGCCTCACCAAATTCATTATCGAGAACAGTATCTTCAACTGTCTGAACTTCATCTTTTGCGTCAAAATTATCCTGAGGTTCAGTCGGCTCTGTATCCTCAAATTCATCGTAATCGTACTCTTCAAATACATTACCGTCAAAGTCGGTGCTTTCGGGAACAACAACTTCGGGATTTGGAGCAGGGGAGGAAGTTGCAATTTCATCTTTGATAGATGTAAGAGCGTTTTTAATGTTTCCTGCATTCTTCCAGCGGTTTGCATTATCGGGCTGACACGCAATCACAATAACACTCTTGAGCTTTTCGTTGCCCTCGGACGGTGCGGTAACAGCCTTGCCCGAGAATCTCTCCTTACACGCAGAATCTCTGTCACAGGAATCATTTTCAAACGGAATTTTACCGCCGTTGCACATTGCATACATAATTATACCGACAGAATAAATATCGGTTGTATAGTCAACATTTTCCTGTCTGAACACTTCGGGTGCAATATAAGACTTGTCGTCAATTTTGCCCTCAAATTCGGTAAATCCGCCGATTTTATACTTTCCGTCTGCTGTTACAAAAATATTTTTTGGCGAAATATTACCGTGAAAAATATTCTTTGTTTCCAAAGTTTCAAGCAGACTGCTCATCTGAATACCAAAATCAACAACTTCATCCTCAGCGAAAGTTTTGGTTTTCATAAGTTCATCAAGGCTTGTGAGTTCTTCCGTAAATATGTACAAATCACAGGTTTCTTTGTTCTGATTATCCTGAACATAAACATCCAGATAGTTTGAAACGCCGTCAAGATTCTTTACGGATTCAATAAAATCAGCCTCTTCGGCGAAATATTCGGCACGCTCATCATTATAATTATTTTTGCCGATAAATGCGTGTCTGAGAATCGCATTCTGAGCAGTATTTTTATCAATCTTTCTTGATACCTTGTAAACTTCACAGCCGTTGTCTTCCCCGACAAATGAAGTAACCTTCCAATCCCTTAAATCTGCCGGCAATTTTATCATTTTTGCCATATTAACACTCCTTAAATGTTTCCTTATTTTTTCATATTTATCTAAATTAAGTTAATCTACCCTTATTATCTCATTCTCCGAATTATTGTACCATATTACAAGCTGTTTTACCATAGATATTTCAATTTTTTAAAAAATAATTCTAATTTGTAATTAAATCCGACATAAAAACAGCAGTCCGCCTAAACGAACTGCCGAAAACATAGCTGCAGTAAAATATCTTACCTGAACCTATTTGATTTTTATTTTTTCCTTTTTGTTTACTCCGATAATTCCGCCTATACATCCTCCCAAAACAGATGATATCAGTTTTAGCAGGGTTAATATTGTTATAGGTTCACCGTTAAAAATCAACGCAATAGAGGTTATGACAAGAAAAATAAAAAATCCTGTCAGCGAACCAACCGCAAGTCCTGCACTTCCTGTAATTCTTGATGATATTATTCCCGACATCAGCGCAGCAACACCGACCATTCCTACTGCGCAGTAATCAAGTATATCTGCCGAAATTACTCCCGCTGACATCATCACGGCCGCAAGCAAACACATCAAAATTACAAGTATGAGTATTCCGCATACTGATGAAAACAGAACGGCCTTTGCAAGTAATTTTTTATCAGACATAAAACAACCCCCGAATATATTCTGTTACAAATATATTCGGGGGAAAGAACATTCATTCAAAAAGTTATTCTTTTGTAGCTTTAGTTTCATCGGAATCTTTCTTCTTGCCAAAACCGAAGAAGCCTTTCTTTTCAGGCTGACCTGCCTGCTGTGGCTGTTCCTTAACTGTGTCAACAGTAGAAATACACCACTTTTTAAACTTCATCTTAACTCTGTCAGAGCCTGTTTCAATGATGATAGCGTCTTCGTCGTCCTTAATAGCAACTACTCTGCCCATAATTCCGCCGATTGTTGTAATTTCATCACCGATCTCAAGAGAGTTACGAAGCTGAGCTTCTTCTTTTTTCTTCTTTGAGTTAGGTCTGATGAGGAAGAAATAGAGAGCCGCAAAAATAGCAACATAGAAGAGAATCATAAAAATCATACTTGATGACTGATTTCCGCCGCTTGCGCTTGCTTCAGCAACTACAGGTAAAAAGTTTGTCATTTTCGTCATTCCTTTCATACAATGTACTGATTATATCAGTTTTAATCACATCTTGCAAGTGTTTTTTCTGTTTTGAAAAAATATTAGATACGCACGCCTAAAATATTGCGATATTTCTCGTAAAATTCCATATATGTGCCGTTGTCAAGCTGAGTTCTGATAACTTCCATAAGATTATTGTAAAAATAGAGGTTGTGCAAAACAGCAAGCCGCATTCCGAGCATCTCACCGCTCTTGAGAAGATGTCTTATGTATGCCCTTGAAAAGTTTCGGCAAACAGGGCAGTCACAATGCTCGTCAATCGGGGATTCGTCTGTTTCATATTTTGCATTATTGATGTTACGCACTCCGTCCCAAGTGAAGAGCTGACCGTGTCTTGCGTTTCTGCTCGGCATAACACAGTCAAAAAGATCAACGCCTCTTGCAACACTTTCAAGAATATTCACGGGAGTTCCGACTCCCATAAGATATCTGATTTTATCTTTCGGAGCAAACGGCTCAACCTCTTCAATGATATGGTACATCGTTTCGGCAGGCTCACCCACGGCAAGACCTCCGATTGCATAGCCGTCAAGATTAAGCTCCGCAATTTCTTTCATATGATTGACGCGCAAATCGTCATAGATACCGCCCTGATTTATGCCGAACAGCATCTGGTTTTTATTTATGGTATCATCAAGACTGTTGAGCCTTTTCATCTCTGCAACACATCTTTTAAGCCATCTTGTGGTTCTTTCAACGCTGTTTTTTGTATATTCATATGGAGAAGGGTTTTCAACGCATTCATCAAATGCCATCGCAATTGTAGAAGCAAGATTTGACTGAATTCTCATACTCTCCTCAGGTCCCATAAAAATTTTGCGGCCGTCAATGTGAGAATTGAAGTAAACGCCTTCTTCTTTAATATTTCTCAACTTTGCAAGAGAGAACACCTGAAATCCGCCGCTGTCGGTAAGGATAGGACCGTTCCACCTTGTAAATTTGTGAAGTCCGCCCATTTGCTTAACCTTTTCATCACCCGGACGAAGATGCAGATGATAGGTGTTGCAAAGCTGAACCTGACATTTTATATTCTTTAAATCAAGCGCAGAAACAGCACCCTTGATTGCACCGCATGTTGCAACATTCATAAAGGCAGGAGTCTGAACCGTACCGTGAACCGTAACGAACTCGCCCCGTCTTGCGCTGCCTTCCTTTTTAATTACCTTAAACATAAATCCGTAAAATCCTCCTATGATATGAACATAGCGTCACCGAAAGAGAAGAATCTGTACTTTTCCTTTACAGCTTCTTTATATGCATTCATAATAAAATCATATCCCGCAAAAGCGGATACAAGCATAATAAGTGTACTTTCCGGAAGATGAAAGTTAGTAATAAGTCCGTCAAGCACTTTAAATTCAAATCCGGGATAAATAAAAATATCCGTAAATCCCTCGCACGGCTTAATTTCTCCGTACATTGCCGCAACACTTTCAAGCGTTCTGCAGGATGTCGTGCCGACTGCAATAACCCGTCCGCCGTTTTTCTTGGTTTCATTTATGAGCTTTGCGGTTTCTTCGGGGACTTCGTAATGCTCGCTGTGCATTTTATGCTTTGTAACATCGTCAACCTTAACGGGTCTGAATGTACCGAGTCCCACATGAAGTGTAACATACGCAATCTTTACACCCTTAGCCTTGATTCTGTCCATAAGCTCGGTTGTAAAGTGAAGTCCTGCCGTCGGAGCTGCCGCAGAACCGAGTTCATGGCTGTAAACCGTCTGATAGCGTTCCTTATCCTTAAGCTCGGCAGTAATATAAGGCGGAAGAGGCATCTGACCGATTTTATCAAGAGTTGTAAAGAAATTCTCTTCGCAATCAAAATCAACTATTCTGTTGCCGTCATCCTTAACATCAACAACTGTTGCACGCAAAATTCCGTTGCCAAACGAAAATTTTGTGCCGACTTTTGCTTTTTTACCCGGCTTGCAAAGTGTTTCCCAACGGTTGTTCGCAACCTGCTTCAAAAGCAGAAATTCAACTTTTGCACCTGTTTCGTCTTTGATACCGTAAATTCTTGCAGGCAAAACTCTTGAATCGTTGGCAACAAGAAGGTCACCCTCGTTAAGATAATCAATAATGTCATAAAAATGTTTATGCTCCAGAGTTTGTTTTTCTCTGTCAAGCACAAGCAGTCTTGAACTGTCTCTCGGTTCAAGCGGAGTCTGTGCGATAAGCTCTTTCGGCAAATCGTAATAAAAATCACTCGTTTTCATTTTATTTCCTTTCAAGAACTAAAATTGCTTTTTAAAAGCTGTTCTTATAAAAATCCTTGTAAAACACAAGTATTTGCCCTGTAAAATTCTCAAAATAATTGACATTACCCTTTTTAAATGATATATTATTTTATTATGAGCAGATTGCACAATCGACAAACAGTCGTGTTTTCAGACATCTCTTCATATAATATAATATTTGTTTGAATAAGGCAACCGCTTTTTTAAAATTTGTTTAATTCGGAGGAATTATTATGAAAAAGTATAAAGTCGGTATTATCGGCGCTACCGGTATGGTAGGTCAGCGTTTTACACTTCTTCTTGAGAATCACCCGTGGTTTGAGGTTACTGTTCTTGCCGCAAGTAAGAGAAGTGCAGGCAAAACATACGGTGAAACAGTTGAAGGCAGATGGCATATGACTACTCCTCTTCCGGAGAAGTACAAGGATATGGTTATTGTTGACGCTGAAAATGTTGAAGAGGTTGCATCACAGGTTGATTTCTGTTTCTGCGCAGTTAATATGAAGAAGGATGAAATCCGTGATCTCGAAGACAGATATGCAAAGGCTGAATGTCCTATCGTATCAAACAACAGTGCTCATCGTTTTACAGATGATGTTCCTATGGTTATTCCTGAAATTAACGCCGATCACATTAAGATTATTGACGCTCAGAGAAAGCGTCTCGGCACAAAAAGAGGCTTTGTTGCAGTTAAGTCCAATTGCTCACTTCAGAGCTATGTTCCTGCAATTCATCCTTTAAAGACACTCGGCGTTGACAAGGTTCTCGCCTGCACATATCAGGCAATTTCAGGCGCAGGCAAAACATTCAAGACATGGCCTGAAATGGTAGATAATGTTATTCCTTACATCGGCGGTGAAGAAGAGAAGTCAGAGCAGGAGCCGCTTAAAATCTGGGGTAAGATTGAAGGCGACAAGATTGTTAAAACAGACGATATTTCAATCACATCACAGTGCATCCGTGTTCCTGTATCAGACGGTCACACAGCAGCTGTATTTATGTCATTTAAGGACGGCGTAAAGAAACCTACTGTTGAAGAAATTATTGACATTTGGTCAAACTACAGCGGCAGAGCACAGGAACTCAATCTTCCGAGTGCGCCAAAGCATTTTCTCCATTATTTCACAGAACCCGACCGTCCGCAGATTAAATCTGAAAGAAATCTTGAAAACGGTATGGCAGTATCGGTTGGCAGATTAAGACCTGATACTCAATATGATTACAAGTTCGTTTGTATGTCACACAACACATTAAGAGGCGCAGCAGGCGGTGCAGTTCTTCTTGCAGAGCTCCTTTGTGCTGAGGGCTACATGGACTGATTACTTACGGAGGTAAATTATGTCTAACCACATTTTTACAGGCTCAGGTGTTGCACTTATCACCCCTATGAAGTCTGACGGAAGCGTAAACTACGATGTTCTCGGCGATCTCGTAGAATTTCATGTTCAAAACGGTACCGATGCAATTATTGTATGCGGTACAACAGGTGAGGCTGCAACTCTTTCGGAAAAAGAGCATTGCGAAACAATTTCTTTCGTTGCAGAAAAGACAAACGGCAGAATTCCTGTTATTGCAGGTACAGGCAGTAACGATACCTCAACAGCCGTTATGCTCTCAAAATCTGCCGCAAGCACAGGCGTTGACGCACTTCTCTGCGTAACTCCTTACTACAATAAAACATCTCAGCAGGGTCTTGTAAGACACTTCAACGTTGTTGCAGATTCGGTTGATATTCCGATTATTCTTTACAATGTTCCTTCAAGAACCGGCTGTAACATCAAGCCAAAGACTTATCAGGAACTTTGCAAGCATCCTAACATCGTTGCCGCAAAAGAGGCAAGCGGCGACATCTCTCAGGTTGCTCTCATTCGTTCACTTTGCGGTGACAATCTTGATATCTACTCAGGTAACGATGACCAGACTGTTCCTTTCATGTCACTCGGTGCTCTCGGTGTTATCTCTGTATTTGCAAACATCTGCCCCAAGGAAATGCATGACATCTGTCAGCTTTGTCTTGACAATGACTTTGCAGAGGCACAGAAGCTTAACTTCCACTATCTTGAGCTTATGCATATACTCTTCAGCGATGTTAACCCGATCCCCGTAAAAACTGCCATGAACCTCTTCGGCTATGAAGCAGGTGAATGCAGACTTCCGCTCGTTCCCATGAGCGTTCAGGGTTACCATGACCTCAAGGATTGCATGGAGAAGTATGACCTTTTAAGCAAGAAGGTTAAATAATCAACCTTTGATTCGTTTCAAATTCAAGAAGTTTAAAGGGGAATAAAAATGGTAAATACAGCAATAGTCGGTTGTAACGGTAAAATGGGCTGCTTTGTGGCACAGGCTGTTCAGAGCCGTGAGGATTGCAATGTTTTGTTCGGTGTTGACGCATTCGGTGAAAGTAATTATAATTTTGATGTTTTCAAGACTTTTGACGAGGCAACCGAAACACCTGATGTAATCATTGATTTTTCAAATCCTGCAGCTCTTGACGGTATGCTTTCGTATGCAGTTGATAACAAAGTACCTTGTGTTATCTGCACAACAGGCTTTTCTAAAGATCAGATTGCAAAAATCGAAGATGCGGCAAAGACAATTCCTGTTTTCTATTCAGGTAATATGTCACTCGGCATCAATCTTCTTATTGAGCTTTCAAAAGAGGCTGCAAAAATTCTCGGAAACCAGTTCGATATTGAAATCGTTGAAAAGCATCATAATCTCAAGCTCGACGCTCCGAGCGGAACAGCTCTTATGATTGCAGACGGAATTTCGGAACAGCTTGACGAAGATCCGCAGTATGTTTATGACAGACACAGCTACCGCAGAAAGCGTTCAAAGAACGAAATCGGTATTCATTCCGTAAGAGGCGGCACAATTGTAGGCGAACACGAAGTTATCTTTGCAGGTCACGATGAGGTTGTAACGATTTCTCATCAGGCTCAGTCAAAAGAAGTTTTCGCTGTCGGTGCTGTTAATGCGGCAGTATTTCTTAAAGATCAGAAAGCAGGTATGTACAACATGGGCAACCTTCTTTCTCAAAAGATGAACTGATAAATAAGATTTTAAAGCACGGTTTTCGAAGCCGTGCTTTTTCTTTTATGTCCAAACTTTGCCGATAAACATAATATGTAGTGTGATATTTTGTTTGTAAGTATCACAAAGATTTAGCAAAGGGTGGAAGTTATGGAAAATAATTTAATTATGTTCGGCTCGGTAACTCTTGCCATGAAGAGCCGTAACCTACTTTTAAAAAATAATATTAAATCAGGACTTGTAAGAACTCCTATACACCTAAACAAAAAATCCTGCGGCTACAGTCTTTATGTCCCGGGAAATTTTGAAAAAGCATTGAAAATCATCAGGAGTAACGGCATTACCGTAAACGGTACGGCTGCCGTTGATAACTTATGATATACTTTGATAACGGAGCAACAACTTTTCCAAAACCGTTTTCGGTAAGAAAAGCAGTTAATGATGCAATGTCGAATTACGGAGCAAATCCGGGAAGAAGCGGACACATAATGTCGGTAAAATCATCGGAAATTATGTTTTCCTGTCGTGAAAATGCCGCAAAGCTTTTTGGCTCTGCCAATCCCGAAAATGTAATATTCACGCTCAACTGCACATCGGCACTTAATACAGTAATTAAAGGGATATTAAAGTCCGGAGATCATGCTGTCATCTCTTCTCTTGAACACAATGCGGTTGTAAGACCGCTTGAGGCACTCAAAAAGAATAAAATTGAATATTCTGTTGCAAAATGTGTTCCTTATGACGAAGAACAAACAATAGAAAATTTCAGGAATGAATTTAAAGCAAATACAAAGCTTGTAATATGTACTCATGCGTCAAATGTTTTCGGAGTGAAACTGCCGATTGAAAGAATAGCTGCTCTGTGCAGAATCAACGGTATATTATTTTGCGTTGACGCCGCGCAAAGTGCAGGTATTGCAGATATAAATCTTTCTGACAGTTCAATTGATTATCTTTGTACAGCAGGACACAAAGGGCTTTACGGACCGATGGGAACAGGTCTGCTAATCATAAACAGCGAAACAACTCCCGACAGTCTTATCCAAGGCGGAACGGGGAGTGATTCTGCAAATCTCAATCAGCCTGAAATTCTTCCCGACAAATATGAAAGCGGCACACCGAATCTTCCGGGAATTGCAGGGCTTAACGCAGGAATAAAATTTGTTTTGAACAGAAAACCTAATAAAATATACAACTCCGAATTAAGTCTTGCACAAATGCTCTACAAAAGGCTTGAAAAAGCGGAAAATGTAATATTATACACCAAAATGCCTGAGAAAAATCACAGCGTTCCCGTAATATCCTTTAATATCAAAGACACAGAAAGTGAAACTGTTGCAAAAATTCTCAATGATAATTACAATATTGCTGTGCGTGCAGGACTCCATTGTGCGCCCCTTGCACACAAGAGCTTCGGAACTCAGGATACGGGAACCGTAAGGGCAGTTGTTTCAGCTTTTACAGACAAAAATGATGTAATATATTTTGCAAACGCTGTTCGTAGTATTTCAAAGAACAACAAACTTAAAAAAACAATTTAAAAAGGTTGCAATCAGTAATAAAAGTATGTTAGAATAATAACAAGAAATAAATAAAGGAAGGGGAAAGCAGATTGGAAATTTTTAACAGCATTTTTTCCATTATCAAGACTATCCAATTCAGAGATGTTGTAGATATTCTTGCAATTGCACTGCTGATTTTCGGACTGTTCAAGCTTGTTCAGGAAACAAGAGCGGTTCAGCTTCTCAAAGGTGTAATTATTCTTATTATAGTGTATTTTCTTTCATCTTTGTTCGGTCTTGTTATGCTTTCATCCTTGTTGCGAACCTTTTTTGAGGCAGCTGTCGTTGTTATCGCCATCATATTCCAGCCTGAAATCAGAAAAGCTCTTGAACAGATGGGACGCAACAACACCTATAAAAAATATATAAGGATATTTACAAAGCACCGCAAAAGCGATGATTGGAAAAAGGCAGTTGAAAAGTCAATTGTTGACGCTGCCGATACAGCCGTTCTTTTTTCACGCTCAAAAACAGGCGCTTTGCTCGTATTTGAACGCGAAACTATGCTGTCTGATATAGCCGCTACAGGCACAATTATCGACGCTGAAACATCGGTAGCTCTGTTTGGCAATATATTTTTTAACAAAGCTCCTTTGCATGACGGTGCAAGCATTATCCGTGACGGAAAACTTTTTGCAGCAGGATGTATTTTACCGCTTACAACAAATCAAAATGTAGATATAAATCTCGGAACAAGACACAGAGCCGGACTCGGCATTAGTGAACAAAGCGACGCCGTTGTCCTCATTGTCAGTGAAGAAACAGGAGTGATTTCTCTTGCCGTCAACGGAATCCTTCTCCGTGAGTTTACAAGAGAAGCGCTTATTAAAAAGCTTGAACAGTTTCTTATCTATGACCGCGGTTATGATGATGAAGAACAGTCAAGAAAATTCTTCCAGAAAAACCCGAAAAGTTCAAACAGAGAGAAGGATGACGAATGAAAAAGAAAAAACTCTCTCTCAACAAACTGTTTCAGAATAACAAATTTCTGATTATACTCTCCCTTGTAATTTCAACAATAACATGGGTTTATATGAGTATGGGAACTACGAATGATACTTCCGTTACAATCAGTAACATTCCTATTCAAATTGAATTGCCGGATCAGCTTGTTAACAACGGTCTGCAGGTGTTCAGCGATACCGAACAAACAGCAACCGTTACCGTAACAGGCAGCAGGGCTGTTCTGGGTTCAATCAGCACAAAGGATATCACCGTAACCGCTGCGACAAACGGTATTGATTCCGCAGGAACTTATCAGATTTCGCTTTCCGCAGTAAAGACTAATCCAAGTGCAAATTTCCAGATAATTTCAACTGTTACGCCGTCAAATGTGAATGTAATTGTTGATTATCTCAGAGAAACAAGTTTTCCGATTCAGGAGAATGTCGTGTATAAGGTTGCTGACGGCTACTATGCGTCAACCTCGCTTGCGTCAAAAAATATAACCGTTTCGGGTCCGCAGACAGAGATTGCAAAAATTGCCAAGGTTTCAGCTTCAGCAGAACTTGACGGAATCCTTGATGACTCAACATCTGCAACAGCCGATATACTTCTTTACGATAAGTCCGGCAATAGAATTTCCACCGATCTTTTGAAGATGGAATTTGGCACGGTAGAGGCGTCAATTTCTGTTCTTCCCGAAAAGACAGTAAAGGTTGTTCCCGAGTTTATGAACAAGCCTGAAGGACTCAACCTCGGCGACGATATGTTGTCAGTCGAGCCATCTGAAATTCTTCTCGCAGGTCCTAAAAAAGTTCTTGACAATACTAAAAGCATAAAGCTTGAATCCATTGACTTTGCAACTCTCTCAAATAAGCGGTATGAATACAATGATCAGGGCATCAATATTCCGACGGATTGCAAAAATATCAGTAATTCAACCGCCGCTAAGGTTGTATTGGATCTAAGCAGCTTATCGAAGAAAACATACACGGTTGATTCATTTAAGGTCAGCGGTTTATCTTCAGAATATAAAGCCGATGTAACCCAAACCAATATGAGTGTTACGGTAATCGGCAGTAAGAAAGAACTTGAAAATCTTAAGAGCTCCGATATTGAATGTATAATAGATACCTCGGATCAGAGCGGAACGGTTGGTTCTGTTCAGATGCCGGTAACTTTCAAGTTGAAAGGAACATCAACCTGTTGGGTAAGCGGAAGCTATAAAGCAAACATTACAATCAGCGAAAAATAACGCAAAGAAACGCAGACATTTTAAAAATGCCTGCGTTTTAACTTTTTCCGTATTTTTCGTGATGAGGGAGTATAATTACATTCTGATGCGGTTTGTACTGCCTCGCCTTACAAATGCTTTATTCATATCGTCGGTGTTGTGGTATCTGACGCTTTGAACAAGCCCAAGACTTATAAGCGTGCTTAACGCAGAAGTTCCGCCTGAGCTGAAAAGCGGAAGCGTTATTCCTACGACAGGCAGAAAACCCAAAACCATACCGATATTTACAACCGTTTGAGAGGTTATCATTGCAAACACACCGCAGCAGATATATTTTCCTTCAAATTCAGTCGATAGCTTTGCATTTAAAATTACCTTAAAAACTATAAAAAACAGCAAGAGCAAAAGTGCTATACAGCCGACAAAGCCAAGTTCTTCACCGGCAACGGTAAAAATAAAATCATTTTCCTGTTCCGGCACTATTGAATGTTCAACTCTTTGCCCATTAAAAAGACCGCTTCCGAAAGCTTCTCCGCTCGCAATTGAAACCTTGCCTTGATACTGTTGCCAGCCGTAATTTGTAAGTGCATTTCCGTCAAGGTCAAACAGCGCAAGAACTCTGTTGCGATGCTCTTCATTCATAAACACATTCCATATAATCGGAATTGCGCACACGAGTAATCCGCCTAAAATTGCAAAATATCTTAATTGAACGCCTGCGGTAAATGCCATTATTAAAAACATAAGGGCAAATATAAGAACCGTACCGTCATCACCCTGAATATGAATAATAGCCATAGGTATCATTGCGTGTACTGCGAGTGAAAGTACCCCTGAAAACTTTTCCGTCATATTCTTTTCTTTAAGCCATGACAAATGCTTAGAAAATGTGATTATAAAACAGATTTTGATAAACTCGGACGGCTGTATTGAAAAACCTCCCGGGAGATTTATCCACGCCGTGTCATCAGTGCCGCTCACACGGACACCGAACACAAACACAAGTCCGGCAAGAACAATTCCCACTATTGCGGCAATGTACCATTTTCGTATGAGAAATCTATAATCGGCAATTGAGATAAACACCGCTGCAACAAGTCCGACAGATACGGCAGCAATCTGTGTTCTTAGGTAACTGTAATTACCCGACCTCTGCATACTGGCAATCAAAAGAAAGCTGTATGCAATTGCCGTAAGCGTCAAAAGCCACAGCACAGTGTCACATTGTCGAAAGTACTCATATATATTTGCTAAAACTCTTTTCACCTTAAACAACCTTTTTGAATTACTTTTTCCTTATAATTATATTAAATAATGCCTTCAATATCAAGTATAATTTCAATACAGAATAATACAAGTTTCGCATTTTGTTATAATAAGGGAGATATGAATTTGATACGGAGGAATATTATGTTATCTGATATCGAAATTGCTCAGAGTGCAGAATTAAAGCCTATTGCAGAAATTGCAAATCAGCTTGAGATTTCTGCCGATGAGCTTGATTTTTACGGAAAGTACAAGGCAAAGCTTTCTGATGAGCTTGCTGACCGTGTAAAGGATAATTCGGACGGTAAACTTATCCTTGTGACTGCTATCAATCCAACTCCTGCAGGAGAGGGAAAAACGACAACATCGGTGGGTCTTGGTCAGGCTATGGCTAAAATCGGTAAAAAGGCAATCATAGCACTTCGTGAGCCGTCGCTCGGTCCTGTATTCGGAATTAAGGGCGGTGCCGCAGGCGGCGGTTATGCACAGGTTCTTCCGATGGAGGACATCAACCTTCATTTCACAGGTGATATGCACGCAATTACAGCGGCCAACAACCTCTGCTGCGCAATGCTTGACAACCATATTCAGCAGGGCAACACACTCGGCATTGATCCGAGAAGAATTCTCTTCAAGCGTTGTCTTGATATGAATGACCGTGCATTAAGAAATATCACAATCGGTCTTGGCGGTAAGGTGAACGGTGTTCCGAGGGAAGATCATTTCATTATCACGGTTGCATCGGAAGTTATGGCAATTCTCTGTCTTGCAAATGATATTTCCGATCTCAAAGAAAGACTCGGCAACATTCTTGTTGCATACACATACAGCGGCGAACCAGTTTACGCTAAGGATTTGAAGGCTGCGGGTGCAATGACTGCACTTCTCAAGGATGCAATCAAACCTAACCTTGTTCAGACGCTCGAGGGTACTCCTGCAATTATGCACGGCGGACCTTTTGCAAATATCGCTCACGGCTGTAACAGCATAAGAGCAACAAAGCTTGCATTAAAGCTTGCCGATTACTGTATTACAGAAGCAGGTTTCGGCTCGGATCTCGGTGCAGAGAAGTTTCTTGACATCAAGTGCAGATATGCCGGAATTGCTCCGTCGGCAATTGTAATTGTGGCTACCTGCCGTGCATTAAAATACAACGGCGGCGTTCCAAAGTCAGAAACCTCAAACGAAAACATTGAGGCACTCAAAAAGGGCATTGTAAACCTCGGAGTTCACATTGACAATATGAGAAAGTACAATGTTCCCGTTGTCGTAGCAATCAACCGATTTGGCACAGATACAGAAGAAGAGCTAAAGTACATTGAAGAATACTGTATTTCAAAGGGTGCGGATTTTGCCCTTTCAGATGTATTCTGCAATGGCGGAGAAGGCGGCATAGAGCTTGCCAATAAGGTAGTAGAGGCTTGCGAAAAGCCGTCTGCATTTGAGCCTCTCTATTCACTCGATCTAACGCTCAAGGAAAAGGTTGAGAAGATTGCAAAGGAAATCTACGGTGCGTCAAAGGTAATCTACACAACGGCCGCAGAAAAAGCAATCAAGGAAGTTGCGGCACTCGGCGGCAACAAGCTTCCTGTATGTGTGGCTAAAACACAGTATTCGCTTTCAGACGATCCTGCAAAGCTTGGTGCTCCAAAGGATTTTGAAATCACAGTAAGAGATGTAACAATTTCAAACGGTGCAGGTTTTGCAGTAATCTATACAGGCAACATTATGACAATGCCGGGACTTCCGAAGGTTCCCACCGCAGAAAAAATTGATGTTGACGAAAACGGTAAAATCAGCGGACTTTTCTGATATGATAAAATTGATTTCTCACAGCGCCGATGAAACTGAGCAAATCGGCGAAAAAATTGCAAAACAGCTCCACGGCACAGAGGTAATAGCTCTTTTCGGCGGACTCGGTATGGGCAAAACCGCCTTTACAAGAGGTCTGGCAAGAGCCCTCGGTGTTGATGACGGAGTATCAAGCCCTACTTTCGCCCTTGTAAACGAATACAGCGGAAAGTACAATATCTATCATTTTGATATGTACAGAGTTAATTCGTGGGACGACTTGTACTCAACGGGATTTTTTGACTACATTGACAACGGTATTCTCGTAATTGAGTGGAGTGAAAATATAGAAGGCGCACTTCCCGAAAATGCAATCAGAATAACGATTGAAAAAGGGGAGAGCGATGACGAAAGAATCTTTGAAATTGAAGGTGTTGAAATTTGAAAATTCTGTCTGTTGACACATCTGCAACAGCCGCATCTGTTGCACTTTCAGAAGAGGGCAAGCTGATCGGTGAAACTTTCATAAACACAAGTCTTACCCACAGTCAGACGCTTATCCCTATGGTTGAACAGCTTTTGAGCAATACAAAAACGCAAATAGCCGACATTGATGCAATTGCAGTCAACGCAGGTCCGGGTTCATTCACAGGTGTAAGAATCGGTGTTGCGGCAGTAAAAGGTCTTGCTTTTGCAAATAATATACCGTGTGTTTCGGTTTCAACACTTGAGAGTATGGCTTATAATTTTCTTTCAACCGACTGTATTGTATGTGCCGTAATGGACGCGCGCTGTTCACAGGTATACAATGCACTGTTTGAAATTAAAAGCGGAGTTGTTACCCGACTTTGTGATGACAGAGCATTATCACTTGATGATTTAAAAAGCGAACTGCTGTCTGTTGACGGAAGAATCATCATTGCAGGTGACGGTACCGACATTACCTTTAAACATATCGGGGATGAAATACAAAATGCAGAGCCTGCTCCCGTAAACCTTAAATATCAGAGAGCATCTTCAACTGCACTTGTTGCATTTGAAATGATAAATAACGGACAAACCGTTTCGGCGCAAGAACTTATGCCGGTATATCTCCGCTTGCCTCAGGCACAGCGTGAGCTTAATAAAAAACTTGGAGGTAGAACAAAATGATAGCACTCGGATGCGACCACGGCGGATATAACCTTATCTGCGCAATCAAAAAATATCTGGATGAAAAAGGACTTGAATACAAAGAGTACGGCACTTTTAGCGAAGAAAGCGTTGACTATCCTGTTTATGCCTACAAGGTAGCAACTGCAATCACTTCCGGCGAATGCTCAATAGGCATTCTCTGTTGCGGTACAGGCATCGGTATCTCGATTGCCGCAAACAAGGTAAAGGGAATCAGAGCCGCAGTTGTTTCAAACGAATTTTGCGCTGAAATGACTCGCAGACACAATAACGCAAATATCCTTTGTATGGGCGGCAGAGTTACAAGCGAGGAAGATGCTGTTAAATTTGCCGATATCTTCCTTAACACACCTTATGAAGGCGGCAGACACGAAAACCGTGTGTCAATGATTACAGACATCGAAAACGGTAATTTCAAAGCATAAATAAATCAATAATAGGTATAAACGCTCTTTTAAGTGAGGGCGTTTTTCTTTTTGAAATTTAGATTTCTCATTTGTAATATTTTGTAATTGTTATTTCTGCCAAGGAACTAATTTGCGAAATTGTATTCAGAGCCAAAGCTTTACGCAAATTATTCGTTCTTATTGAGAATTAAGTGTTGTTAATTTTGCATAACTATCCTTACAGTATTACCGCTCATTAGGTACATTGTAACTATTATATTTCAATTTGTAACCAAATTTCCAAAAAAATTTCATTTTTTTAAATTTATTTACAAAAACCCCTTGTTTTTTTTCCTTTTTAGTATTATAATAACATCACAATGTTTTTAAAGAATTTTAAAAAAGAATTAAAACGATTTGGGAGAGAGTAAAAATGAGATTAAGAAAACAGGAACTTGGAGACAGAAACCTCGTAGGAAGCAGGGTTGAGGCTGTAAGAAAGCAGAAAGGTATGAAGCAAAAGGAGCTTCTTGCCCAATTACAGGTCAACGGCGTTGATATGAATGCGTCAGGACTTTCAAAGCTTGAAGGTCAGATTCGTTTCGTGACAGATGTTGAGCTTGTTGCACTTGCCGATATCCTTGAAGTGTCTGTTGACTACCTTCTCGGAAGAGAAAACTGATTGTTTTCAACCGAATCTTTAAATTGCACCGTAGAATTTTTCTGCGGTGCTTTTATTAGCAGACAAAACCGTTGATATAAAAAGAATAACCGCAGCAGTAATAGGGGAGATGAATGTGATTGACCTTAACAACATTGAAAAATACAGAGAAAACAATCGAATAGAGGCAAAAAAGGCAACAGGCGGATTACCTAAAAGCTTGTGGGAAACATATTCATCCTTTGCAAATACGCTCGGAGGAATTATACTTTTAGGTGTAGAAGAATACAGGGACAAATCACTTCATCCCGTAAATCTTCCCGATCCTGATGAACTTATTGAGGAATTTTGGGAGATAGCAAACGATATTCAAAAAGTAAGCACAAACATTCTTTCATATGATGATGTTTATGTGCAAAAAATTGAAAATAAGCATATTATCGTTATTACAGTGCCAAAAGCAAAAAGATTTGACCGTCCCGTGTATCTTGACGGCAGTATTCATAATTCATACAGAAGAAACGGCGAGGGTGACTACCGTTGTACACCCGATCAAATTAACGCTATGGTGCGTGATTCCGAGATTAAAACACAGGATATGAGTATTATCCAAAGTTTGACTGTTTCCGTATTTAATACCGATTCACTCCATAGCTACCGAATAAAAATGTCAACTGTTAAGCCAAACAATCGGCTTCAAAATTTGTCGGATAAAGATTTCTTGCAGGCAATAGGAGCAATCGGAGTAGGGGACGACCTTCTATTTCACCCCACAGCCGCAGGACTTCTTATGTTCGGCAAGTCAGAATTTATCAAAAAAGAATACCCGTCCTATTGTCTTGAATATAAGGAAACAACACAAGATGACAAACACACAATTATTTCATCAGATTTAAATTCTGACTGTGAAAATCTTTATGATTTCTTTACAAAGGTCTTTGAAAAAATATCATCCGATATAAAACAGACAGTAAATATAAAATCAGACATTACACTGATTACAACTGCCTTACAGGAAGCTCTTGCAAACTGCCTTATAAATGCCGACTATTATGGGTCAAACGGTGTTGCTGTTATAAAAGACGATGAAAGCATTACAATGTCCAATCCCGGCGGATTTAGAGTTGAACTCGA
Organism: Ruminococcus bromii; assembly: GCF_002834225.1. GTDB lineage: Bacteria > Bacillota > Clostridia > Oscillospirales > Acutalibacteraceae > Ruminococcoides > Ruminococcoides bromii. The sequence continues at coordinate 83,253 of NZ_NNSR01000026.1, forward strand.
CGCTGCAAGAGCAGGCGGTATATCCGACCCCAGAAACACGGCAATTATGCGTATGTTTAATCTGATAGGAATCGGCAGTAACGACGGCTTCGGTATTTCTAATATCTTCTCCGTTTGGAAAAGCCACGGATTTGTTCTGCCGGTCATTGAAGAAAGTTTCAAACCCGAAAGCATCACCTTAAAGCTTTCGTTTGTTCCCGAAAGTAAATCAACTAATACTCAAATTTTACAAAATCGTCCCGATATTGAAACAGACAGACAGGATGCCGTAATTTCATACATTACTGACAACATTACGGTAACTTCAAAAGAAATTTCCGAACTTCTCGGAATAAGTCATAAAAAGTCGAAGCAACTTCTTCACAAACTTATGGCAAAGGATTTTGTTATAATCAAAAACGGAAAATACACCCTAAAAGCATAGACGGAACTTAATCAAATTTCGGAACGACAATCCGCATAAGCGTTGCTTATAATTGCTAGGTTGCTTATTTTTGCAAAAGGAAAACATTCTGCTATAAATAAATACCAAAACTAAATTTGCCTATATCTGCCTTTCTTGTGCTGCAACAGGCTGTTCAAGACTCTGCTGATACAAAGTCTTGCAAGACGATTCCGCAGGTGCAGTTGTGCCGATTGATAAATTGAGTATGGTTGTTTCAATAATCTTTTTATACATAATTTTCAAGGAAAAACTGTCCGCAAAATCAGGTATAAGTTTTCATATAATATTCGCAGTCACTTATTTATGCTTTTACGGATTAAATTTAAAATTTACAAATTTGTGTAATTTTGCTTGACAATCACACAAAAAACAAGTACAATAAACGAGGTAAATCACCAATATTCGGAGACGTATCGAAGTGGTCATAACGGACATGACTCGAAATCATGATGCCCCTTGAGGGACGAGGGTTCGAATCCCTCCGTCTCCGCCATAAAAAACACCGTAGTTCTGTTAGAATTACGGTGTTTTTTTGCTCAATATCAATAGTCGGGGGGAAAATCCGAAAAATTCGAGTATATGATATTTATAAGTGGCTAATTATTTTCACGCCCTGTATTTATTGATAAGTATAATCTAAAAATCCTGTTATGATTGCAGTACCATTTCTTTTTGATATTCATTGCATTCTAACTTGGTAATATTCTGATTTGTAATAAATCCTAAACACGGTGGAAAGTTCTCTGAAGCCTTAACGGCAGAAGAATGGCGGAAATTCACGCACGCTATGTCAACAGGACTTGATTCGGGATTAAGAATAAATGATGACTCAATTCTTGTTGAGTGTGAAGAAAACTCAAAGTATCAATACAAATTAGTCATCTACGACAATACTTTTGACGATAATCCTTTAGAAAAGGTTTATGCAATCGGAAATATAGATTATAATAAAACCGTTGGCAACAAAATCGCAAATTTTATAATTAAATTAGAGGAAAACAATTATGATAGCAAGAAAGTATTTAGACAATTACTCAGAGATTATACTAAACAGTTTGAACATATACTCGGACAATACAACATTAAGAGTAAGCGATTCAATGACATAGGACGAAACTCTGTTAAAAATGGAAGAGTTAATGAAGGACAATCCAACGGAGCAGGAGTTTATCAAGAGGTTGGACAAGAACTTTCCGCAGGAGTAAAAGAAAAATTCTCGCTTGATGAAGATTATGATTTTACAGATGAAAAAGCCGGTGTAATACACGATACGCTGAAATTTTCAATTGACGAAAACAAAAGCGAATGGCTTGTGAACGATGACGGCAAAAATAACATTAACGATTTAATCAAAGAAGCTGTTGTTTTAGAAACAACAGGAAAAATAGGATTTTATTATTTAGACAAAAAAAGAACCCAGAATATTTTTAAGAAGTCAGGGTACCAATTACCCAGCCAACTTAAAAATTCGGGTTCCAATATCATTATACGCACTATTGATGATAGTGTCAATAAAAAATCAATAATATTACTCAAAGCAAACAATTTATCTGATGGTTCGGTGATTGGCAAAATAGCCCTGCAAAAGCAAGTAAAGTGGTAGACAGCAACAGCTAATCTGAATAAATGTTGTAGTTGGCATCTCAAAAGATTATCGAACACCGTCTGAGTTGCTTCTATAAAACAGAATTTCCTGTCTGCGTGAATAACACATTTATCACAAGCTTTTTCTTTGTAACAACAAGTTATTTTATGCATAAAATATCATTGAATAAAATAACGGTTGGTGAAAAAAGGTGGCATTGAGTACAAGAGAATTGCTTGCAAGGCTTTTAAAATGTGAGGCAGGTGGGGAAGGTGAAAACGGAATGCGTGCCGTTGCGTCGGTAATTGTAAACCGAACCCGTGTTCCAAACGGGGAATTTGCAAGAGTCAGCAAGGGCGGAGATTTCCGTGCCATAATGGAACAACCAAATCAATTTACCTGTCTTAAAACAACTGTCGGTGGACAATATAATCCTCAGAATGTTTACAATATACGCCCTGACGAAATTCACTATAACATTGCCGATTGGGCATTGGCGGGCAATACCGATTCATCTGTCGGAAATTCAATTTTCTATTTTAATCCATTTTCAGATACCTGCCCAACATTTTTTCCGTCAAACAACGGAGTAATTTACAACAGGGTAGGGGATCATTGCTTTTATTCGCCTACCGAGGCTTATTCCAAAACATAAAGGAGCATAGCTTAATGGATAATTCTTCAAATATTGCAGTTAATACAACTCCTACGGCAAATCAGATTAATCCCGAACATCATTACGGACTTGACAAAAACAAAGCCTGCCTCAACAATTCATGTCCGTCAAACACAGCGGATATCGGATGTTATATTCCTGCGATTGACGAAATTATGCGACACAATCAGGGCGCACCGTCTGTTGCACACCCCAATATGACAGAAAAAGTTCAAAAATCAAATGACAATCCCTCGCTTGAACAGGCAGAAATAGCATATGAAGAGGGCGGAAGTACATCAGAAGAACAACCTGAAAATATAAATAAATACAACGGAAGTCTTCAAAATATACCGTTCATTAAGGACTTAAAAAAAATAGATGCATCTATACCTGTTTTGCCTGCAACCCCTGCTACAACGGCGAGCCCCGGTGCCACCGTTGCAACGCCGATAAGGCAGAATATCGGAATGTCGATGAGTGATTATCAATATCCGTTTCCTGTAACAGCCGAAAATCTGAGATATCACAACGGTTTTATGCGAACACAAATCGGAAGAAGAATCACCGTTGATTTTCTCATGGGAGCAAACACAATTGTTCAGAAAACAGGCTATCTTTTAGGTGTTGCTCAGGATTATATCCTTATAAATGAGATTGACACCAACGACATCACAACCTGTGATTACTACAATATAAAATTTATAAGGTATTATTACTAAACCACAGCGGCAAAATCTAAAGTTTATAGTTTTTGCCGCTGTTTTATTGTCATTATTTGCTATGTGTACATCATTTCATTATTTTAACATATAATTTTCTGTAGTGTAAAAAATTAAAAAATTGTAAGAAATATTGAATTATTGCTGTAATTTGTGATATAATGTGAGCGTTGATGTTATCACTTCTCAATAAACAAACAACAGGTAGCTATAAGACCTGTTACATATTATTTTATCTTGGAGGAATCACCATGAAATTCTGTAAATATTGCGGAGCACAGCTTGAAGACAATGCTGTTTGCAACTGCGAAAAATCAAGAGCCGCTCAAGCACAGGCTCAGCAGGCAAATGCACAGCCGCCACAGCCTCAGTATCAGCAGCCTGTTCAGCCACAACAGCCACAGTATCAGAACCCTGTTCAGCAACAGTATGCACAGCCGCAAAGCCCACAGACACAGCAGTCGCCTTATGCCGTAAATAACACAGCACCCATTGGTGAAAATGCTTTTGTTAAGGCTTTAAAGAACATTCCTGTTGTGTTCACTTCATTCTTTAAGGATTCCAAAACTGTTATCAAAACAGCAAAGGCTGAAAAAGACATCATTCTCGGCGCTCTTTTCTCGGCAATTTTCTTTATTGCACTCATTCTTGGCAATATGTTTCTTATGCTTTCTATGAGCGCACTTGATTTTCCGAAAACGCTTCTTGTAAGTCTTGTTACTACTGTCCTTATCGGCGGCTTCTATTCTGTTATTCTCTTTGCATATGTAAAGAAATACAAAACCGAAGAAAACACAGCCAAAGCATTTATTGATTCATTCATCACATTTTCAATTGAATCTATTCCGGCATCAATCGGTTGGATTTTGGCAGGTCTTTGCGCATTAATCAGCGTATATATGTTCCTGTTCTTCTTCATAATCGTTATGCTTTACCTTGTTATTTCACTTGTAAATCAGGTAAAAGCTAATGTTCCCGAAGAAAAGAACTCTGCATTATTCACTTTAATTCTCACACTCATCGTTGCCGTTGCATTTATGATTGTATTCTTCATCGGCGCAAAACTTACTATGTGGTCATTTAACACAAGTACATTTGCAACAAGTGTTCTTACATCGCTTATCGGCGGCGGTTCATACTCTTCATTGTATTAATCTGACATACAAATTCATAACATAAAATTAACGCTCCGAATTTATTCTCGGAGCGTTTTTTATATCAGTTCACTGATTATTGAATTTGAAACAAGAAAACCTTTCGGTGTAAAGCTGATTGACTTGTCCGTAACATTTGTATAGCCGTATTTTTCATACTCTTTAGCTTTTTTGATAATGTAAGAGGGGAGGGTGTATCCGAATTTTTCCTCAAATTCAGAATAATTAAGACCGCTTTTCAGCCTGAGAGAGAGCATAATAAATTCTTCCTCATCTCCGCCCGTACCTTCAAAAGACAGCTTATTGTTATTAAAATCATCCATGCTTCTCGAATAAAAGAACCTTTTGCCCTCAAAAAATGAGTGTGCAGACGGACCTATGCCGATATATTCACCGCATCTCCAGTAATTGGTATTATGTCGGCTTTCATAACCCTGTTTTGCAAAATTAGAAATTTCATATTGCTTGTATCCGAGAGAATCAAGCATTTCAACAGCTCTCAGATACATTTCGGCCTGCATATCATCATCAGCAAGCTTAAGTTTATTTTGCACCTTATAAAACGGAGTATTCTCCTCGATTTTCAAAATGTATGATGAAATATGAGTAACTTTGCAATCGGCACAGAAACTGATTGATTTTTCAAGGCTTTCAATTGTCTGATTAGGAATTCCCATCATCAAATCAAGTGAAATATTATTAAATCCCGCACTTTTAGCCCTTTCAACAGAAGTTTTTGCATCATCTATGCTGTGAATTCTCCCAAGCAGCCTTAATTCATCTTCAACAGCAGTCTGCATTCCCATTGAAATGCGATTGAATCCGCAGGCATACATTTTTTCAAAATCAATAGTTTTGGCGGAGTCGGGATTGACTTCAACCGTAATCTCGGCATTATTTTGAATATTAAAATTAAACTTGATAAAATCAAGAATATCACAAAGTCTGTCTGCACCCAAAACACTCGGCGTACCGCCGCCGAAATATACGGTTGCAACATCTCTTTTGGCTTTTTCAGACCAGTATTTTATTTTATCTTTTAATTCAATCACATAATTATCGAAAGCGTTTTCATCTGCATTGCCGCTGAAAAAATCGCAATACGGACATTTGTGCTTACAAAACGGTATGTGAATGTAAAGACCGATAGAATTACTCATAAAAAACCTCATAAATGATTTTGAGGCAGAAACACAAGTTTCTGCCTCGATTTGGAAGGTATATGAAAAAATAGGAAAAATCACATTAAGTCCTTCTGTACCAATATATTACAATATATTTACAAATTTGTCAAGTTTTTGTAGCAATTATTTTTCTCACATTTTCTTCATTCTTTATTGACATATACCATCCAAAAATAGTAAAATATAGAATTGTGGATATACTTAACCTCCGAAGGGAAGAAAGATATGAGTTCATTTAAAGAAGAAATCAGCAAGCGCAGAACCTTTGCGATTATTTCGCATCCTGATGCGGGTAAAACAACACTTACGGAAAAGCTCTTGCTCTACGGCGGAGCAATTAACCTTGCAGGTTCGGTAAAAGGCAAAAGAACCGCAAAGCATGCTGTGTCCGACTGGATGGAAATTGAAAAACAGCGTGGTATTTCTGTTACATCATCGGTTTTGCAGTTTAAATATAACGGTTATTGCATAAATATTCTTGACACACCGGGACATGAGGACTTCTCTGAAGATACCTACCGTACACTTATGGCGGCAGACTCTGCCGTAATGGTAATTGACGGTTCAAAGGGTGTTGAGAAACAGACCATCAAACTTTTCAAGGTCTGTGTAATGCGTAATATTCCTATCATTACATTCATCAACAAGATGGACAGAGATGCAAAAAATTCTTTTGACCTTCTTGAAGACATTGAAAATGTTCTCGGAATTCACACCTATCCCGTAAACTGGCCAATCGGTTCAGGTAAGGAATTCAAGGGTGTGTATGACAGAAATTCTAAGAAAATCCTTGCTTTCACCGCTAATAACGGTCAGAAAGAAGTTGAAAAGAAAGAACTTACGCTTGACGATCCTGCCCTTGAAGATACAATAGGCTACTATCATAAGCAGGATTTGTTTGATGAAATAGAACTTCTTGACGGTGCAGGCGATGAATTTGACCTTGAAGCAGTCCGCAACGGTCAGCTTACTCCTGTATTCTTCGGTTCGGCTCTTACAAACTTTGGTGTTGAACCATTCCTTGAACAGTTCTTACAGCTCACAACTCCACCTCTGCCAAGAGAAACAGTTGATGAAAAGGTTGAGCCTATGTCAGACTTTTTCTCTGCATTTGTTTTCAAAATTCAGGCAAACATGAATAAGGCTCACCGTGACAGAGTTGCATTTATGCGCATCTGCAGCGGCAAGTTTGAAAAGAATATGGAAGTGTTCCATGTTCAGGGCAACAAAAAAATGCGTCTTTCACAGCCACAGCAGATTATGGCTCAGGAAAGAGAAATTGTTGACGAGGCATATGCGGGCGACATCATCGGTGTGTTTGATCCGGGCATTTTCTCAATTGGTGACACAATCTGTTCACCGGGACACAAGGTACAGTTCAGGGGAATTCCTACATTCGCTCCCGAACACTTTGCACTTGTCCGTCAGAAAGACACAATGAAGCGCAAACAGTTCATCAAGGGTACAAGTCAGATTGCACAGGAAGGTGCTATTCAGATTTTCCAGGAGCTTGACGCAGGTATGGAGGAAGTTATCGTTGGCGTTGTAGGCGTACTTCAGTTTGATGTTCTTAAATACAGACTTCAAAACGAGTACAACTGTGATATCATTATGGAAACACTCCCATATGAATTTATCCGTTGGATTGTAAACGATGACATTGATCCGAAAACTCTCGACCTTGCATCGGATACTAAGAAAATTCAGGATCTTAAAGGCAATCATCTTTTGCTCTTTACAAGCTACTGGAGCATAAACTGGGCGCTTGAACACAACAAGGGACTTGAACTCGCTGAGTTCGGTACAAACTAAATATTTAAAATATCGGAGGATATATGCTGTACGACAAGCTTAAAAATTATTCAAAAAGCGGCATATATCCTTTTCATATGCCCGGACACAAAAGAAAGGACATTACAGAAGAGGGTATAATACCGTATAATATCGACATAACCGAAATTCATGATTTTGACAATCTCCATTCGCCAAACGGAGTTATTGATGAAATTCAGAAAAAGGCTGCAAAACTTTACAATGCAAAAAATGCTTTCATTCTGATTAACGGTTCAACAGGCGGAATACTTTCAGCAATTCGCTCAATGACAAATCAAGGCGACAAGATCTTAATGGCTCGTAACTGCCACAAATCTGTATATAATTCAGCAGAACTGTTTAATCTCAATGTTGATTACATTTTTCCCGATACAGACAGCAGATACAATATTCTTACATCGGTTTCACCTTACGATATAGAAGATAAACTTACAAAACACAATGATGAAATCAGACTTGTGATCATAACTTCGCCTACATATGAAGGAGTTGTTTCGGATATAAAGTCAATTTCCGAAATCTGTCACAAACACGGAGCAAAATTACTTGTTGACGAAGCTCACGGAGCGCATTTTCCGTTTTCGGACAGTTTTCCCGACGAAGCACTTAACTGCGGTGCAGACGCAGCAGTATTGAGTCTGCACAAAACTTTGCCGTCATTAACTCAAACTGCATTGCTCATAACAAATGACAGCGAGCTTTCTGAAATTATTGCCGAAAATTTGGCTGTATTTGAAACAAGCAGTCCGTCATATATTTTAATGAGTTCAATCGAAAAATGTCTTGATTTCTGCGAAAACAGCAAAGATAAATTCAAGGAATATTGTTGCAATCTTAAAACGGTCAGAGAAAAACTTGAAAATCTGAAATATCTGAAAATTTATGATAAAAGCGATACTGATTTTGATTATGATATCGGCAAAATTGTAATTTCAACAGCGAACGCAAATATTTCGGGAACAAAGCTTGCCGAAATACTGCGAAATAACTATCAGATTGAAACCGAAATGGCATATTCGGACTATGTAATTGCCATGACATCTGTTTGTGACACCGAAAAAGGCTTTGAAATGTTTTCAGATGCTCTGATTTCAATTGACAGCAAACTTTCAAAAGGAGCCGACACCGAGCGTGTTCCGTTAAAAAATCTCTACACAGGCAAAAATTTCAACGCCTGCGAGTTGTACAAATTCAACAAAGAAACTATTCCGTTTCAAAATTCGGAATTCAGAACTTCTGCCGAATATATCTGGGTATATCCACCCGGAATCCCCCTCATCGTACCCGGTGAAATTATAAGCAAGGAACTTATAAATTACATTGAATATCTTTCAGCCTGCAAGGTTGAGATTATGTCAACAAAAGGCGGTATGACGAACTACATAAGCGTAGTTAAAAAAGATTGACAAATCAATGACTGTGTGATAATATTAAACTAACAAAATCTAACAAGGAGTTTGATTTATTATGAAGAGAATTAAAACTATCGAAACTCGTGACCTTAAGAAGAGCGTTAAGACAGGCGGTTGCGGCGAGTGCCAGACTTCATGCCAGTCAGCTTGTAAGACATCTTGCGGTGTTGCTAACCAGCAGTGCGAAAAGTGCATGAGCGAGAAATAATTCTATTTTAATTTGATTATTAAGGATTATCGCCGTTTTCCCAAAGGGTTAACGGCTTTCCTTTTGTCTAACGGAGATATTATGATTCATCAGTATAAACTTAACGGATACAACATAGTTCTTGATGTTTACAGCGGCAGTGTACACGCAGTCGATGACCTTGCTTATGATGTTATTGCAATGTACAAAAACGCAACAAAAGAACAGATAATCGACGAAATGCTTTCAAAATATGCAGACAATCCTGAGATTACAAAAGAAGAAATCTCCGACTGCATTGATGATGTAAAAGAGCTTGAGGAACAGGGAAAGCTCTTTACAGACGACAAATACGAAAACCTTGCATTTGACTTTAAAAAGAGAAACACAGTAATCAAAGCGCTTTGTCTGCACATTGCTCACACCTGTAACCTTAACTGCGAATACTGCTTTGCAAGTCAGGGCAAATACCACGGTGAAAGAGCGCTTATGAGCTTTGAAGTGGGCAAGAGAGCAATTGACTTTCTCATTGAAAATTCAGGCAGCAGAGTAAACCTTGAGGTTGACTTCTTTGGCGGAGAACCTCTTATGAACTTTGATGTTGTAAAGCAGATTGTTGCCTATGCAAGAAGCATTGAAAAGGAACACAACAAAAACTTTCGTTTTACACTTACAACAAACGGTATGCTTGTTGATGACGATGTAATTGAATTTGCAAACAAAGAATGTCATAATGTAGTTCTCAGCCTTGACGGCAGAAAAGAAGTGCATGACCATCTTCGCAAAACTGTAAACGGCAAAGGCAGTTATGATATTATCGTACCGAAATTTCAGGAATTTGTCAAAAAAAGAGGCAACAAGGGTTACTATGTAAGAGGCACTTATACACATAATAACACAGACTTCACAAACGATATTTTCCATATGGCGGATTTGGGATTTACGGAGCTTTCTATGGAACCGGTTGTATGTGCTCCCGATGACCCATATGCACTTACATATGACGATTTGCCTGTTCTTTTTGAGCAATACGAAATTCTTGCAAAGGAAATGCTCAAGCGTGAAAAAGAGGGCAGACCGCTCACCTTCTATCATTATATGATTGACCTTACAGGCGGTCCGTGCATTTATAAGAGAATCTCGGGTTGCGGTTCGGGTACAGAATATATGGCTGTAACACCTTGGGGCGACCTCTATCCCTGTCATCAATTTGTAGGCGATGAAAGGTACAAGCTCGGCGATATCTTTAACGGTGTTTCAAACACGAAAATTCAGGACGAATTTAAGCTTTGTAACGCATACGCCCGTCCTGACTGCAAAGACTGCTGGGCAAGACTTTATTGCAGCGGCGGTTGTGCCGCAAACGCTTATCATGCAACAGGCTCAATCACAGGTATTTACGAATACGGCTGTGAGCTTTTCAGGAAAAGAATGGAATGTGCCATTATGATGAAGGTTGCAGAAGCGGAAGAATAAAATTACGGTAAAATTTTCAGGCAGATACATTTTTTCTTGTATCTGCCTGTATTTTCGAGGTGCTGTATGAACGAAAAAATTATTATGCTCGGCACAGGAAGTGCGATGGTTACCGACTGTTATAATACCTGTTTTCTTCTGAAATCCGAAAACGACTGTCTTCTTGTTGACGCAGGCGGCGGAAACGGAATTTTATCCGCAATTAAGAAATCCGGAGTAGCTTGGAACAGCATAAAGACAATGTTTATTACTCATTCTCACACCGATCATATTTTAGGTGCCGTGTGGGTAATAAGGCAAATAAGCGCTCTTATGAATTCAGGCAAATATGACGGTAATTTTAATATTTACTGTCATGATGAATGTGTTGATTCAATCACGGCAATTTGCAACCACACACTTGCACCGAAATTTCTCAAAAATATCAATACAAAAATTTTCATCAATGAAGTAAAAGACAGCGAAAAACAAAATGCCGGCAGTATCCGACTCACTTTCTTTGATATATTTTCAGACAAAACAAAGCAATTCGGATTCAAGGCTGTTTTTCCGTCAGGAAAAGTTCTCGCCTGTCTCGGTGATGAACCGTTCAATGAAAAATGCAGAAATTTTGTTCAAAACTGTGATTATCTTATGTGTGAAGCTTTTTGTCTTTACAGTCAAAAAGATATTTTTAAGCCTTACGAAAAATTCCACAGCACAGCGCTTGATGCCGGAAAACTTGCAGAGAGTCTTTTGGCAAAAAATCTTATCCTGTATCACACCGAGGACGAAACACTTCAAACACGCAAAAGAACATATACTTCAGAGGCAAGAACAGTTTTTAACGGAAATATATTTGTTCCCGATGATTTTGAAGTTATTGACTTAAAATAATCTCATAACACCTGCTGTAATCATACAAAGCACAATTCCCATTGCAGTAGGCAAAGCCATAGAAACAAGCGTCCATTTAAGGCTGCCTGTTTCTTTTTTTATTGTCAGACAGGTTGTTGAACACGGATAATGAAGAATGCAAAGAATAATCGTGCATACAGCCGTTGTAATCGTCCAGCCGTTCATACTGAGTAGCTGAAACAGCTGATCGTAGCTTGAATAATCAACAAGAGTACCGCTTGCCATATATGACATAATTATAATCGGAATAACGGTTTCATTCGCAGGAAATCCAAGTATAAATGCCATTATTATAACACCGTCAACCCCGATAAATCTTCCGAACGGATCTAAAAAGTCAGTACAATATTTCAAGAGTGAAACATCGCTTATATGCACATTTGCAAGAATCCAAATTATCGCACCTGCCGGAGCGGCAACCGCAACAGCCCTTCCTAAAACAAATAAAGTTCTGTCCAACAGCGAACGGACAATAGTTTTTAAAATCTGCGGCTTTCTGTACGGCGGAAGTTCAAGCACAAATCCGGACTGTTCGCCTTTCAATATTGTGACTGAAAGCACCTTAGATATAACAAGTGTTATAAAAACGCAGAAAACTATTATTCCAATCAACAATGCCGCTACCTCAATCGAACTGCTCAGCGTAAATGCCGTACCTGCAAAGAACATTAGCAGTAATGCAATAATTGTGGGAAACCGTCCGTTACACGGCATAAAATTATTTGTAAGAATTGCAATCAGCCGTTCCTTGGGCGACTCAATAATTCTGCATCCCGTAACTCCACAGGCATTACAGCCAAGACCCATTGCCATTGTAAGGCTCTGCTTTCCGTGAGCACCGCACTTTGAAAAATGCCTGTCAAGATTAAATGCAATTCTCGGCAGATATCCCGAATCCTCAACAAGCGAAAATAGCGGAAAGAATATAGCCATAGGCGGCAGCATTACAGATACCACCCATGACAGAGTTGTATAAACTCCGTCAATCAAAAGTCCCGTTACAACATCGGGAGCGTGTAAAAAATTAAAGAGAATATACAGTTTCTCTTTTATAAAGCCAAACAAATTGCTTAACCATTCGCTCGGATAATTTGCACCGACAACCGTTATCCAGAACAATATGCCAAGCATTGCAAGCATAATCGGTATTCCTGCGGTTTTGCTTGTAAGTATTTTATCAAGCTTTCTTGTACAAGCATTTAACTCTGATTTTTCATATTTTACACAGTTATTTGAAATTTTGCTGCCGGTCTGCGAAAGCTTTTCAATATTCTGTTTGTAGTTTTTTTCGGATAGTATATCAACACCTTCAAAATTCCTTTTTACCCTAAAACATTTTGTCTTTCCGCTGCATACATTATAGATTGCTTCTTTTAATTCATCCAGACCTTTTTTGTCTGTTGCACAGGTTTTCACAACAGGTATTCCAAGGTTTAGCGATAACTCGTCGCAGTCGATTTTTATGCCGTTCTTTTCAGCCTCATCACAAAGATTAAGACAAAGAACAGCATTCTTTGTGACAGATAATACCTGCAATGCAAACGAAAGATTTCTTTCAATAACTCCGCAGTCAACTACTATTACAACACAGTCATTTTGATTTTGTATAAGACAATCCCTTGTTACCGCCTCTTCGCCCGAAAATGAAAGCAGGGAATAGCATCCCGGTAAGTCCGTAATACAAAATCTTGCGTCTTTGATTTTGCAACAACCTCTGGCAAACTCAACTGTTTTACCCGTCCAGTTTCCCGTGTGCTGTCTTAATCCCGTCAGTTCGTTAAAAATTGTACTCTTGCCTACATTAGGATTACCGGCAAGTGAAATTTTGTAATCACAATCCGATACATCCTTTTTATTAAAAGATGATTTATCCGTAGAAAACAATAAAAAAGCCTCCTTTTATTCAGGAGTAACAATGATATCTTTGCAATCGTTATTTCTCAGTGCCACAACGGCATTTTTAACAAGATACGCAGACGGATCACCGAACGGACTTGTAAACAAGGGGATAACAGGACTGTTCTCCATAATACCAAAATCAAATATTCTGTTTTTGATATTTTCATTACAGTTCACACGATAGACAATCCCCGTAACTCCAAGCGGTAACTTGTCAAGCGAACATTTTTCTTTCATCTGATTCACCGATTTCAACTTTTTATTAACAGGATATTCAATTCATACAACTGAGTTACACAAAAAGCCGGCCATAAACTAAACTTATATCGTACCTGAATAAACTCTGATATCAGAAAAATTTTAAGGAATTGACACGACTATAAACAGGTGTTATAATTAAATGCAGATTTCAAATGTATATAACTTAATATGGGTTTACGGTTCAAAATGCATCTTGCAGAGTAGATAACAGAGAATTCGGTGAGAATCCGAAGCAACAGTCATTACTGTATTTGGCATTGCCATAAGTCAGGTCGCTGTCCGTATGCCTCGGATTTTGCAAATCTTGGACAGGGAAGAGGTGCAGCCGACCATATCTATACAGACTTTTGGCCTGTATGGTTTTGTTTGTTGTGCCTTCCAAAACGGAAGGCTTTTTATTTTGCCTTTCGATATACATAATACAATATGGAGGAAAACACTATGAACAAATCTTTTAAAAAAATCCTCTCAATTGTACTTTCTGTAATGATGATTTCGTCACTTATGACGGTTTCACTTTCAGTAAGCGCAGTTGAAGACGGAAAAGTAAGAGTAATTGTCAGAAATGATACATACTCAGTAGAAAACGGTGCTCCGTGGGACGGTGTTCTCGTTGACGAGTGGGTAAGCATTGATAATGACTCTACTATGATGTCAGCGGTTGTTGACGCACTCAACAATCACGGTTACACACAGGAGGGTGCTGAGAGTAATTACTTCTCATCAATAAACGGTCTTGCTGCATCTGACGGTGGTGCAATGAGCGGTTGGATGGGAACACTCAACGATTGGTTTACAAACTACGGTTTCGCTGATATTACCGTTGCAAGCGGCAACCTTGAGAGCGGTGACGAAATCGCTATTATGTATACTTCAAACGGTTACGGCGAGGATATCGGCGGTACATGGGCAAATAACGATACAACTGTTAAATCGGTTGAAATCACAGGTGCTGAGCTTACAGGCGAATTTGATCCGTCAGTTACAGACTACACACTCACAATCGGCACACCGTCAGCTGATGTAAATGTAGTTCCTACTGCAACTAACAAAAACTTCCAGACAAGAAAATATAAGAATGAATATCTTCCTTCTGACGACAGTGCGTTTTACAAGAGAAGTCAGACGGTTAATGTTTCTGACGGTGACAAAATTATCATCGGCTGCGGTGATACTGCATGGCCGTCAATGAACACAAGTGAAGGCGGTACTGTATATACATTCACAGTGAAATATGCTCCTTCCGCAGCTGACACAGTTTCAAACAAGATTGACGAGGTTGCAAAATATCTCGCATCACAGGATGCCCCCACAGTTTCTTCGGTAGGCGGCGAGTGGACAGTCCTCGGTCTTGCAAGAGCAGGTAAAATCACAGACGAAATTGCAGACAGTTACTATCAGAATGCAGTTAAGTATGTTGAAGAAAAGGGTTCTGCAAAGCTTCACAATACTAAATCAACAGACAATTCAAGAGTAATCCTTGCACTTACGGCAATCGGTAAGGATGTTACGGATGTTGCATCATATAACCTTCTTGAACCGCTTGCAGATATGGATTATGTTAAGAAGCAGGGTATCAACGGTCCTGTCTTTGCACTCATCGCACTTGATACGGGCGATTATGAAATTCCGCAGACTGACGCCGCAAATCCCACAACAAGAGAAAAACTCGTACAGACAATTCTTGACGCACAGGTAGCAAACGGTGGCTGGACATTCTTCGGTACAACTGCAGATCCTGATATGACAGGTATGGCAATTCAGGCACTTGCTCCTTACTATTCATCAAACAGTGATGTTAAAGAAGCAATTGATAAAGCACTCACAGTAATGTCAAACGCACAGAATGAAAACGGTGGATTTGCATCATGGGGTTCTGTAAACAGCGAAAGCTGTGCACAGGTACTCGTTGCACTTACAAGCCTTGGAATTGATCCTACAAATGATGAAAGATTCATCAAAAACGGCAACACACTCATTGACGCTATGATGAATTTCTCCGCTGAAAACGGATTCGGTCATACAGATACAACATACAATCAGATGGCAACTGAACAGGGTTTCTATGCTTTTGTTTCATTTGACCGTCTTGTAAACGGCAAAACTTCACTCTATGATATGACAGACCGACTTGCAGAAAATTATACCGTAGGCGATGTTAACCTTGACGGTACAGTTTCGGTTGTTGATGCAACACTTGTTCAGAAGGCAGTTCTCAGTCTGGAGATACTTTCAAAGGTTTCTAACATAAAAGCTGATGTAAACGGTGACGGCGTTATCAATATAGTTGACGCAACACTTATTCAGAAAATTGTTGTAAATGCTTGATTAGCTTAATTGTAAATATGGAAAAGCTGAAAAAATTCGTTAAGAAAAATCAAGTACTCTTAATTGCTGTTTGCGTTTGTATTGCCGCACTTACTGCAACATTTTTTGCAGGCGGCAACCTTTCTGACAGTAAAGTTCAAACAGCGTCAACAGCTTCCTCAATATCGACAACAAGTGCAGACACAGAAACAACTTCTGTGTCTGCAACAGAGAAAATCACTCAAAGCCCCACCGATTCTACAAAATCGAACAAAGACAACAAAAATAAAAAGGATAAAAAAGACAATAAAAATTCCGAAGACAAAAAGAACAGCAAGGTCAGTTCGCAGAACAGCAGCAGTTCTTCTGTTGAAAAAAGTGAAAAAACCGAGCAGGTTTCAGGCAACAGTACTTCGGATAAGAAAAAGCCGTCTTCTTCATCAAACAGTTCTTCAAAACCGAACAAAAAGAATGATGTTCAGCCTACGACACAGGATAAGTACAAAACCGATCCCGTGCCGTCGGGAAAACCAAAGCCGGTTGAGCCGCAGGAGCAGGAAACAAAGGATACAAACCTTTATTGTACCTTTACAATAACCTGTTCAACAATTCTTAACAATATAGATGACCTTGATCCCGAAAAAATTGAACTCGTTCCAAAGGACGGTATAATCTTCAAAAAACAGAAGATTCAATTCAAAGAGGGCGAATCAGTTTTTGATGTTCTCAAAAGGGTTTGTATGGATAACAATATTCATATGGAATCAAGCTGGACTCCTATGTATAATTCCGCTTATATTGAAGGAATTAACAACCTCTACGAATTTGACTGCGGTTCTCTTTCGGGTTGGATGTACAAGGTCAACGAATGGTTTCCAAACTACGGCTGTTCACGATATGAGCTAAAAAACGGCGATGATGTAGTCTGGTGTTATACATGTGATTTGGGTTATGATGTAGGCGGAGGATACGCAACAGGAGAGTAACGATGAAGGATACCTTTTCAAATATGCATCCCTTTATCAATTTTATATTTTTTGCACTTACAATAGGGTTCACGATGTTCATCATGAACCCTGTTTGTCTTGCTGTCAGTTTTTCATGCGCGCTTGTAACCGCTTTATACCTTAACGGCAAAAAAGCTGTGAGATTGTCACTTGTTTTTCTTTTGCCTATGATACTCTTGATAGTTCTCATAAATCCTGTTTTTAATCATGAAGGAATGACTATACTCACATATTTTCCGTGGGATAACCCACTAACCCTCGAATCAATCGTTTACGGTATTGCAAGTGCATTTTTGCTGTCATCCACAGTTTTGTGGTTTTCTTCATTCAATGCAGTAATCACTTCCGACAAGGTAGTTTTCCTGTTTGGCAGAATAATGCCGTCATTGAGTCTGGTGATTTCAATGGCATTGCGTTTTGTTCCAAGGTTTTCGGCACAAATGAAACTTGTGCGTAATGCACAACACACAATCGGGAGAGATATAGACGAAGGAACATTGTTTCAAAGAATAAGAAATGCGGTAAAAATTCTTTCGATTATGATAACATGGTCACTTGAAAACGCAATTGAAACAGCCGATTCAATGAAAAGCAGAGGCCACGGTCTTAAAGGCAGAACATCCTATTCACTTTATAAATTTGACAAAAGAGACGCATTTATGCTTTGCACAATCCTTTTTACCGGATTGGTACTTATGATTTTGCTTTTTACAAACGCAATAAAATTCAGATACTATCCGTCAATCAAGGGCGATTTGTTTACGGTGCAAAGTATTATTTTTTATATATTCTACACATTTTTAATGCTGATTCCGTTATCTGTAAATGTTGGGGAGGGGTTAAAATGGAAACATATGCAATCAAAAATCTGAGTTTTCGATACCCCGAAACCGGTATTGATGTACTTAAAGATATTACTTTCAGCGTAAATGAGGGCGAGTTTATCACAGTCTGCGGTCCGTCAGGCTGCGGAAAAAGCACACTTCTCAGACATCTGAAACCCGATCTTTCACCGCACGGTGTTCTTTCGGGAGAAATATTCTTTGAAGAAAAACCTATATCAGACCTTTCTCACAGGGAGCAAAGCAGTAAAATCGGCTTTGTTATGCAATCACCTGAAAATCAGATTGTTACCGATAAGGTATGGCACGAACTTGCTTTCGGACTTGAAAGTCTTGGTTATGACAACAATACAATCCGAAAAAGAGTTGCCGAAACAGCTTCATTTTTCGGAATCCAAAATTATTTTGAAAAAAGTGTTCTCGAACTTTCGGGCGGACAAAAGCAAATTTTAAACCTTGCTTCAATTATGGCAATGCAACCGTCCGTTCTCATTTTGGATGAACCGACAAGCCAACTCGATCCGATTGCGGCAAGCGAATTTTTGCACTGCGTTTCACGCATAAATCACGAACTGGGGACAACGGTAATAATAACGGAACACAGACTTGATGAGGTACTTCCGCTTTCAGACAGGGTGCTTGTCATCGAAAACAACGGAATTTCAGCTTTTGACTCTCCTCAAAAGGTCGGAAAAATTCTTAAAGAAAAAGACAGTAAAACATTTCTTTCTATGCCTGCTCCGATGCAGATATGGCAGGCTGTTACAGAAAATGACAATACCGACTGTCCCGTAACTGTTCCAAGCGGCAAAAAGTGGCTTTCGGAATATGCCCAAAATCATAAAATGTATGAGCTCACGCCCGAAAACATTCAGAAACATTCTGATAAAGAAGCAGTAAGTCTTAATGATATTTGGTTCAGGTACGAAAAGTCGGGTGCAGATGTACTAAAAGGTCTTTCGCTAAAAATATATCAGGGGGAATTTGCGGCTATACTCGGCGGTAACGGAATGGGAAAATCAACCGCTTTGTCAATTATCTGTTCACTTAACAAGCCATACAGAGGCAAAGTTGAAATCTCTCCGCTTAACAAAAATTCTTTTGACACGCTCGTAGCAGCATTACCCCAAAATCCGCAGACACTGTTTTTGAAAAAAACTGTACTTGAAGATTTATACGAAGTATTTGACGGCAGAAAAATCAGCAAGGAGGAAAAAGAAAAACGGGTTACCGCAGCGGTAAAGCTGTGCAGACTTGAAAGTCTCTGCAATCGCCATCCTTATGATTTATCCGGCGGTGAACAGCAGAGAGCGGCTCTTGCAAAAATTCTTCTCATAAGACCTCAAATTCTTTTGCTTGATGAACCTACAAAGGGACTTGATGCCGAATTCAAGATTGAGTTTGCTCAGATTATATACGACCTCAATAAAGCCGGCATAACCGTTCTCATGGTAAGTCACGATGTAGAGTTCTGCGCTGTATATCCAAGCCGCTGTCTGATGTTTTTTAACGGTGAAGTTGTGTCGGAAGGTACACCGAGAACTTTCTTTTCGTCAAACAGCTTTTATTCCACCTCTGCAAGCCGGATGTCAAAAGGCATAATAGATAACGCAGTATCATCAAATGATGTCATATATGCATGCACAGGTCAAAACAGAGATATTCAAATTGACAGGAACACGCCTGATATTGACCTTTTTAAAAACGACACGGAAAATATTCCTCGCCCAAAAAACAAAGCTGAAAATAAAAAGCTTTCTTTTTTAAAAAAAATCTGCGGATTTTTTGGTGCAGTACTGTTCATACTCGGTCTGATTGTAAATCTGGAATATATTCCGAGTTTTTCAGCCAAAACTTTGCCTACCTGGTTCAACTGGGGAATTATCGGAGTATCTGTTGCGTTGCTTATGATTGCTTTCGGAACAAAATCAAAACGACCGATTGACCTGCCGAGAAAAAGTTCAAAACTGAGTAAAAGAACCGTCAGTATGGCAATTATGGTTTTGCTTGCGATTCCTGTTACAATTTTTGTAGGAATGACATATCTTCAGGATCAGAAATATCTTTTTATTTCACTTCTTGTTATGATTGAATGTATGGTTCCGTTTTTTCTTGTTTTTGAAGGCAGGCACCCAAAAGCGAGAGAGCTTGTCATAATTTCCGTTCTATGTGCAATAGCAGTTGCAGGACGACTTGCATTTACAATGTTGCCTCAGTTCAAGCCCGTTGTGGCAATTGTGATAATTTCGGGAGTAGCATTCGGCGGTGAATCGGGATTTCTTGTCGGTGCTGTAAGTATGCTTGTTTCAAATCTTATGTTCGGTCAAGGACCTTGGACGCCGTGGCAAATGTTTGCGGCAGGGATAATAGGCTTCATTGGCGGTATTCTCTTTAAGAAAGGTCTTTTGGGCAGAACAAGGACTTCGCTCTGTATATACGGTTTCATTGCCACAATGGTCATTTACGGCGGACTTATGAACCTTTATTCGGCACTCACATCACATTCCGCATTTAATCTAAATATGCTCATAACTTTTTATGTTCAGGGCTTTCCGATGGATATTGTTCACGCAGTTTCGACTGTTATATTTCTGTTTTTCGGAGCAGAACCTATGCTTGAAAAGCTTGACAGAATTAAAGTTAAGTACGGACTTATCGAATAAACCTAAACAGCAGATAAAATTTCTGCTGTTTTTTTGTGCTGTAATTCAAAAATTTTCGGCAAAAGTATGGACATAATCCGAAAATAATATTATAATTTTGGTGTGTCTGATTTTAATCAAACAGTATTTACAATCTAAAACGGCAAACTGTAAATACTTTTAATTCAGAATTAAAAAGGTTAAAGGAGAAAAAACATGGGCGGATTTATGGGTGTTGCAGCAAAACAGGACTGCGTATTCGACTTATACTTTGGAATTGACTATCATTCACACCTTGGTACAAGAAGAGGCGGTATGGTTGTTTATGACAAAGAAAAAGGATTTGACAGATCAATCCACAATATTGAAAATGCACCTTTCAGAACTAAATTTGATAAAGATATGCAGAGTATGAAAGGCAAATTCGGTATCGGCTGTATTTCCGACTACGAACCTCAGCCTCTTATTGTTCGTTCACATCACGGTACATACGCAATTACCACCGTAAGCAAAATCAATAATACAGATGAACTTGTTGAAGAAATTTTTGAAAGAGGCGGTTCGCATTTTCTTGAAATGAGCGGCGGTGAAATCAACGCAACCGAGCTTATTGCAACTCTAATCAATCAAAAAGAAAACCTTGTTGACGGCATAAGCTATGCTCTTGAAAAAGTTGACGGCTCTGTTTCGCTCCTGTTGATGAATAAAAACGGCATCTATTGCGCAAGAGATAAGTACGGCAGAACTCCTGTTGTTATCGGCAAAAAAGAAGATGCATTTTGTGTGGCGTTTGAATGTTTCTCATACAAAAACCTCGGCTACAATGATTATAAAGAACTCGGACCGGGTGAGATTACGGTAATTACAGACCAAAACTGCATTACACTCAAAAAGCCCGGCGATAAAATGAAAATCTGTACTTTTCTGTGGGTTTACTACGGCTATCCTGCAAGCTCATATGAGGGTACAAGTGTTGAGCAAATGCGTTACAACTGCGGTGCAAAAATGGCTGAAAGAGATTCCGTAAAGCCCGATATCGTTGCAGGTGTACCCGATTCAGGCATTGCTCACGCAGTAGGCTATGCAAATGCATCGGGAATCCCGTTCTCAAGACCGTTTATTAAATATACACCTACTTGGCCGAGATCATTTATGCCGACAATACAGAGTCAGCGTAATCTTATTGCAAAAATGAAGCTTCTCGCAGTTGAGGATTTAATCAGAGGAAAGAGCCTTCTCCTTATTGATGACTCAATTGTAAGAGGCACACAGCTTCGTGAAACAACGGAATATCTTTTTGAAAGCGGTGCAAAAGAGGTTCATATCAGACCTGCGTGTCCTCCGCTTGTATACGGCTGTAAGTATCTTAACTTCTCAAGATCATCTTCTGAAATGGATCTCATCACAAGACGAGTTATTGAAAGACTTGAGAACGGCAATGTTACAGACGAAATTCTTCAGGAATACACAAATCCCGATTCTGAAAAATACGAGCAGATGGTTGATGAAATCTGTAAAGAACTCAAGTTCACATCCTTGCGTTTTAACAGGCTTGACGATATGCTTGATTCCTGCGGAATTGACAAATGCAAACTCTGTACTTATTGTTGGGACGGTAAGGAATAATTAAATTTTATTTATAAAAATAAGGCATTTGCAATGAGAGTTCTCAAAGCAAATGCCTTTTGTTTTTACTTAGTATGCAATAATTTCGTAGCCATCCTCAGTTACAAGAACCTGAATTTCCCACTGAGCAGACATTGAGTTATCTTCTGTATAGATAGTCCAGCCGTTATCCTCATCAACGAAAATATCAGGTTTTCCTGCGTTTACCATAGGTTCAATAGTAAAAATCATACCGGGTACCATAAGCATTTCCGTACCTTTTTTAGAAATGTAACTTACCCATGGATCTTCGTGAAATTCAAGACCGATTCCATGACCTCCTACTTCACGAACAACAGAGTAACCTTTACTCTTTACATAATCATTGACAGCCTGACCCATATCTCCGAGAAAGCCCCAAGGCTTAACCTGTTTGAGTCCTTCATAAACTGCATTTTTTGTTTCTTCAACAAGCTTTCTGTTTTCCTCGCTTACATTACCGATACAAAACATTCTTGAAGAATCGGAGAAATATCCGTTCAAATTAGTTGAAACATCAACATTGATTATATCGCCATCTTTGATTATTACATCTTCCGACGGAATACCGTGACAAACTTCGTTGTTTATTGAAGTACATACGCTCTTGGGGAATCCCTCAAAATTAAGGGGAGCCGGAACACCGCCCATTTTGGTTGTGATATCATACACCCACTTATCAATTTCAGCTGTGCTGATACCCGCCTTAATATGTTCTGCAACATAATCAAGAACAGCAATATTAATCTTCGCACTCTCCTTGATTTTTTCAATCTGCTCAGCATTTTTCAAGATTTCATGGGAGGGAACAATGTGACCCGCAACCTCAAATTCCTCAATTTTTTCATCAAAATCTATATGACATTTTTTATACTTTTTTCCGCTGCCACACCAGCAAGGATCATTTCTGCCAGGTTTTTCCATTTTACTAACTTCCTTTCATTTTTCCAATTCATAATCTTTGATAATTATACCACCAAACAAATTTTATTACAACATCTTTGTCATATGCAAAAATCCAAAAGAAAAATCTTGTCAGAAAAAGTTTTGTAGTATATACTGAATAAGTAATATATAATCTCACACTCGGCATATTTTTATGCAGAGGTGTTTGTATGAATAAAAAAATCCCTACATTTTATGCTCTCTGCTTTATACTGTTTGCAATATTCTGCATTATTATGGTATCTGTTTTTTTCAGACTTAATCCGACAAAATCTGTTATAACCGAAAACAAAACAGAGCCGATAATCGTAATTGACGCAGGTCACGGTGGCGAAGACGGGGGAGCAGTAAGCGAAAGCGGTGTGCTTGAAAAGGACATCAATCTTTCTATAGCAAATAATTCAGCTGATTTATTAAAAATTTTCGGATATAAGGTTGTTCAAACAAGAACAGATGATGTATCCCTTGATAACGGAGAAGATTCGGTTCATTCAAGGAAAGTTGCCGATTTAAAAAAACGGCTCGAAATTTTCAATTCAGACAAAAACAATATTGTAATCAGTATTCATCAAAACAAATTTTCTCAAAGCAAATATTACGGAACTCAAATTTTTTATTCCCCGAATAACAGTCAAAGTCAAAATCTTGCGGAATGCATCAGAAATTCCGTAAAAAAATGCTTACAGCCTGATAACGAACGGCAATGCAAAAAGGCAGACGGCTCAATCTATCTTTTAAAAAAGGCTGAAAACCCGTCCGTTATTGTGGAATGCGGATTTATTTCAAATCCGGATGAACTTGCTAAGCTGCAAAGTGACGAATATCAAAAAGAAATGGCAACTGCAATCATAACAGGATTTTTAGATTATACTCATCAATAAATACAGGAAGTGAAATAAATGGCTTCAAAAATCAAAAGTGTTTACATATGTTCGGAATGTGGATACGAATCGCCTAAATGGTACGGAAAATGCCCATCATGCGGCGAATGGAACACAATGAATGAAGAAATTAAAGATACATCAAAACAGTCAGCAACTGCAAAAACACGCTCTTTTGCAACCTACTCAAAACCATACGCCATATCGGATATTTCAACCGAGGATGAGCACAGATATGACACAGGCTGCGGAGAACTCAACCGTGTACTCGGCGGAGGAATTGTAAAGGGCAGTCTTATACTTCTGGGCGGTGATCCGGGCATAGGCAAATCGACCGTTCTTATGCAGATTTGTCAGTACCTCGGTGATACTCTGAAAATTCTCTACATATCGGGAGAGGAGTCAAAAAGACAGCTCAAGCTCCGAGCAATAAGGCTGGGTGTAACTTCGCCGAATCTGTATGTAATGACCGAAACCGATGTTGAGGTTATTTGCGAACAGATAAAAAATCTCAAGCCTGACCTTGTTATGATTGACTCAATTCAGACGATGAATCTTTCAGAATTAAGCTCGTCCCCTGGCAGCATTACACAGGTACGAGAATCTGCCAATATGCTGATGAGAACCGCAAAAGGACTTGATATTCCTATGTTTATCGTAGGTCATGTCAATAAAGAGGGTTCAATTGCAGGACCAAAGGTACTTGAACATATTGTTGACACCGTACTGCATTTTGAAGGTGACAAACAGATGAGCTGCCGTATTCTTCGTGCCGTAAAAAACAGGTACGGCTCAACAAATGAAATCGGCGTTTTTGAAATGACTGATAAAGGGCTTAACGAAGTTGCAAATCCGTCTGTTATGTTGCTTTCAGGGCGTCCGAAAAATGTTTCGGGAACTTGCGTCACCTGTACAATTGAAGGATCAAGACCAATTCTTGCCGAAACACAGGGACTTGCCACACAAAGCGGATACGGCAACGCTCGCAGAATGGTTACAGGATATGACTATAACAGACTGTCAATGGTACTTGCCGTTCTTGAAAAAAGAGCAGGATACTATTTTTCAAACTGCGACACTTACATAAATATCGTAGGCGGATTGCGAGTTGACGAACCTGCGATTGACCTTTCAATTGCCATGGCTCTTATAAGCAGTCTGAAAGATACTCCGATTGACGAAAACGCTGTTGTATTCGGTGAAATCGGTCTTGCAGGTGAAATTCGTGCTGTATCAAACGCTCAGATGAGAATTAACGAGGCGGTAAGACTCGGCTTTACAAAAATCATTCTGCCGTATCATAATCTAAAAGGTGTTTCATGTGATGATGCTGAATTGATCGGAGTAAAAAACATTCGTCAGGCATTTGAAGCGGTAGGACAATGAGCAGTTTTGTAATATCAAACAAATATCCATGTTTTGCCGATGAGCTTTCAAAAATGGGGCATAATGTTATATTTTCGGACACTGTCAAAGCATTTCCGCAACCTGAACAAGCTCATGCCGATATGCAGATTTTGACGATAAATAATACTGTTTTTGTACTTAAAGAGTGCGAAAAGCTAAAAACTTTACCATATAAAGAAAATTTGATTATATGTAAAAATAAAGCAGGGAAGAAGTATCCCGAAAATATATTGCTGAATTTTCTTTTCTTTAATAATAAGCTTTACGGTAAAGCATCTGCAATAGATCCGACTCTTTACAAATATTGTGTAAAAAACGACATTGAAATCGTAAACATAAATCAAGGATACGCAAGATGCTCAACTCTAATACTCAATAATCGCACTGCCGTAACAGCTGATATTTCCATAAAAAATGCTCTTGAAAAAGATGGTGCAGAGGTGTTATTAATATCCTCGGGTGATATAAAACTTGAAGGATATGACTATGGATTTATAGGCGGTGCAAGCGGAAAAATCTCTGATAATACCGTAGTGTTTTTTGGAAATGCTGAAATGCATCCCTACTATTCTTCTATAAGAGAATTATGTTCTAAAAATAAAATTGAAATTAAAATATTATGCAAAAATATGCCACTCACAGATGTGGGCGGCATAGTAAGAATTGTCTAATCTTTCTTCTTAGGTTTTATTTTTGCAAGCGGATTTGAATCAGCGGCATTTTTCATTTGTTCCGAACTCAAATGCGTATAAATCTCAGTCGTACCGAGATTTTCGTGTCCGAGAACCTCTTTAAGCACTCTGACATCAACTCCGCCTTGCTGATACATAAGCGTAGCGGCGGTATGCCTAAGCTTATGACAGGAATATCCCTGAGAATCAAGTCCGATTTTCTCAAGATATTTATATACCATAGCCTGAATTGTTTTCACAGACATTCTGCGGTGATTACGGCTAATAAACAACGCTTTTTTATCCTTAACTTCTTCAATCGGACGCACCTTCATATACTCATTATAAGCGTCAATGCAAGCAGAGTTTAGATAAACAATGCGTTCTTTATTGCCTTTACCGACAACACGCATTGTACCGTCACTATGAATATCATTATAGTTAAGACCTGCCATTTCAGACACACGCAGTCCGCAATTGAGGAAGAGAGTCAAAATACAATAATCACGCTGTTTGTTATTTCCGTCAACTGCATTAAGAAGTTCAATGCTTTGTTCAAGAGTAAGATACTTTGGCAAAGTTTTTTTATTTTTTGGTGATTCAAGCTGTTCCACGGGATTTGTATCAAGCAAATGTTTATTATTGGTTATGTACTTAAAAAAGCCTTTCAGACTGGAACATTTTCTTGCACGGGACGCACTCTTATTGTTGCGGTCACGATAAAGAAAATTCATATAATCATATGCAAGTTCAAGCTTAACAGTTTTAATTAAATCAAGGTCAACATCGTCAATTTTAATTTCATCAAACTCAGTACCGTCAGGCACAAGACCACGCATTACTTTTAAAAATCTAAAAAAAGTTCTGAGATCAATAAAATATTCGTCAACGGTTTTCTTCGACATATTTTTGATTGTCTGCTTGTAAATTAAATAGTCCTTTAAAATTGCAGGAGCTTCATCACGAAAATCAACTGCCATAAACACACCACCGTAAATTTATTTCTTATAATGGATAACTCAGAAAAGTTGAACTAAAATCTGTATTAAAAGAATTACAATGCTATTATAACGCAAAAAAGGGCGGTGTATATTCCAATTACGAAAATTATACAAAATGATTATTTTGTATAATTCGGGGAACAGGTAAAATAAGATAAATCCGAAACATATTGCTAATGCTAATTTACAGCATTTAAATTACAACAGCCGTACAGACCCAAACGAATCTGTACGGCTGTAAATTTTAAAGGAATTTAACTTTTAAATTAGCAAACGCCCTGCTGAATCATTGAATCAGCAACCTTCTCAAAACCTGCAATATTAGCACCTACTACATAGTCACCTTCATGACCATACTTCTTAGCTGCAGCAGAAATGTTCTTATAGATGTTAACCATAATGTTCTTGAGCTTAGCGTCAACTTCTTCAAATGTCCATGAAAGACGCTGTGAGTTCTGGCTCATCTCAAGAGCTGATGTAGCAACACCGCCTGCATTAGCAGCCTTACCCGGTGCAAAGAGAATGCCGGATTTCTGGAGAAGCTTTGTAGCCTCAAGAGTTGTAGGCATGTTAGCGCCTTCGGCAACAGCATAGCAACCGTTAGCGATAAGTCTTTTAGCATCTTCCTCGTTAAGCTCGTTCTGTGTAGCACACGGAAGTGCAACATCACACTTAACTGACCAATCGAATTTGCCTTCGTGATACTCTGAGTTAGGACGATAGTTCTTATACTCTGTAAGACGCTGTCTTTTAACTTCCTTGATTTCCTTAATAGCATCAAGGTCGATACCTTCAGCATCATAAATCCAACCTGTTGAATCAGCCATTGTAACTACCTTAGCACCAAGCTCTGTAGCCTTTTCTGTAGCGTAGATAGCAACATTACCTGCACCTGATACGCAAACAGTAGCACCCTTGATGTCCTTGCCGTTATCCTTAAGCATAGCCTCTGTAAGATAAAGAAGACCGTAACCTGTAGCCTCTGTTCTTGCGAGTGAACCGCCCCAGTTGAGACCCTTACCTGTAAGAACGCCTTCATATACATTTCTGATTCTCTTATACTGACCGAACATATAACCGATCTCACGAGCACCTGTACCGATATCACCGGCAGGAACATCTGTGTCAGCACCGATGTGCTTGCAAAGCTCTGTCATAAAGCTCTGGCAGAATGCCATAACTTCTCTGTCGCTCTTGCCCTTAGGGTCAAAGTCAGAGCCGCCCTTACCGCCGCCGATAGGAAGACCTGTAAGTGAGTTCTTAAAAATCTGCTCAAAACCAAGGAACTTAATAACACCGAGGTTTACTGACGGATGAAGTCTTAAACCACCCTTGTAAGGTCCGATAGCACTGTTGAACTGAACACGGAAACCGCGGTTTACCTGAACCTTGCCGTTGTCATCAACCCAAGGTACTCTGAACATAATAACTCTTTCAGGCTCTGTAATTCTCTCAAGAATGCCATTCTCCTCATACTTTGGGTTCTGTTCGAAAACAGGTTCAAGTGAAGTAAGAACTTCGGTAGCAGCCTGAATAAATTCAGGCTCGTTTGCATTTTTTGCTTTCAGCTTTTCAAGCTGTTCACTTACATATGACATAAGTAAGTCCTCCTTAATAAAATTCGCATAAATTATACGGAAATTAGTTCCGATTATGCTGTAGCACAGTAAAGTGCTGCAATCAACATACTAATAATACTATACTTTGAACGAATTTGCAATATCTTTTGTGAGATTCCTGCAAATTTTTTTAAAAATATTAAAAAAACAGCCAATTTTATTCCTTTTCTGCAATTTATTTTAAAAATCTCCCAAGGATGGTTTCCATTATCAATGTAATTGTAATACTATCTGTCGCCTATTTGAACTAATTTTGAAGCTATATTCACCTTTTAATTCTGATAGCTGTAATTCACTTTGGTAGATTTGAGAGTAATTTTATGAAATGATACTGAATGATAAAAGCAGAAATAAGCAATGCAAAAAACAATAACACGATTGCAATAACGATTGTAATTTTGATTCGTTTTTATTTTTTAGTCGCATCTTTTTTCATAACTATTGCCTCCTGTCCTTCTAATACAATGAACATAAGCGTTCTAAAAGCAATACTTATTAATATTTTCTTTATCTAAAAGTCATATATTCATATCTGCCAATGCTTGAATAACCATATGCAAACATAGCAAACAATATAAATACTGACCAAAATTTCAAAAATTTTATAGCCGTATCATATTTCGATGTTGTGTACATTTTGTTTAAGTCATCTAAATAAGCAACTATATTATTAATTAGAATAGATAATGATGCGCCGCCCCATGATGCTACTATTGAAATATGTACACCCGCTAAATTAAATGTCAAAAGCAGCAACACACCATTTATGACAAAGAATAGTGCAATCAGTTTTGTAAGCGTATCAGAACGAAGGCTCTCATAGAATCGCCAATCTTTCGATTTATAATAATTATTAGCATAAAGGCACAAACACAATATTCCGCTTAATATAAATATCACAGTATTTACCGTGTTATCAGAACTATCAATCAGTTTAAATAATGTGAGCAAGAATATAGCAACTGTCAGTACAACATCAAAAGCAAAATATATCAAATATGACTTTACAATACGTTTGTTGCCATTTAACTTTTTCGGATTGACTTTACTGTAATCTATAGTTTCAAAGTCTATTTTATTGTTTTCCGTCATGTCAAACACCTCATCTCGCCCATTCTCTTTTTTTCAGTTGGTTGGATACCAATATAATGACTAATTTTATCAATATCGGTTTTGGGATTATCTGTCCAAAGAATGAACTCAACCATTATTCCTTCCATAGTCTGAACCTCAATTCTATAAATACTTACTTAAGTATAAATATAACAATCTAGTTATCCATTCAGATCGTGGCAGCCAGTATATTTCAAATGCGTGGCGTGAAGCCACTGAAAAGATGCAGCAAAGCTATTCTCATAGTGGTTATCCTTAACACAAAATTTAGCATCACGCTTGCTTTTAATATAAATCGTTTTTTATCGGTGAATTTTCGCACTTTGACTGCATAATATGGCAGAGTTTGTAATGAGCAGACGAATAAAGCTTACTGCCAACAATGCAATAAAAAAAGCATCAAATACAGCATTTCCATACAATCACCTCGAATCGCTTATAACGCATTACTTTTCTTTTGTAACTTCATCCAAACCGATAAAATACATACCTTTTCTTTTAGATTTTTCAAGATGAATCTTTTCGTAATCTACGAGCAAATCAGTGTATGTGCTATTGTCAGTTTCAATAAAACAGAATATTCTGAATTTGCCGAAAGTTACGGTTTTGTCGGCTTTATGTGCAGAATCGGAATATGCGAGAATATCTGTTTCACGATTTGGTACTGCCACCAAAAGAACCTGTTCTCCTGTCTTTTTATTTTTCAGTGTACAAGTTCTGATAAAAGCGTAATCATATTCAGCATCATCAGAAAATTCTATATGTTCAAATAATATATATTCGGTATCCCTGTTAATTATAGAAATTTTATCTTTTCGTTTTGTATAAACTGCAGGAGAGATTATTTTTGAATTTTCGTCAAGCACTAGAACAAATTTGCTATTTGCTAAATCTAATAAAGTACCATAGACATAATGATTTCTAACAAACTTATTGTTTTGAGAATAAAATGTTTCTTCACCAATGTTATTAAAATACAGGAATTTTTCTTTGTTTTCAAATATATGTTTAATCACAAAATAAATTGGAGTAAATACTACTAATAAAGCTAAAACAATTATTTTAAGAGAAGAATCTAATGTTACTGTATTTTCAGATATCTTTCCGGAATTTCTATTAACCAAAGTTATGATAAGCATTATCAAATCAAAAATGCCTACAACTATCATAGTAAGAACAGCATATTTCTTTTTATTCATCTAATCACCTTACGCATTTTTAATTTCTATGTCATTTCAGCTTGTTGCCGTTAAGCTTTTTCAAATTAAACTTGCTGTAATCTATCATAATAAATATCTCATCTCACCCTATGTACATATCAAATTCAATTTCAGCCGATAATTGTGCCATTGCTTTAATAACATCCGATGAAAAATATATAATCGGTTTTTCGGGTAAATCTACAACAACACAAAATTTAGCATGCAGTTTATATTGGTTTATTACGCTGATAATATTTTTCAAATTTGGTTTGAGCATATCAATCATCTTGGGCATTGCATGCTCAACCTCAACTGTTTTTATGTAGTCAGTTGAATACAATAAACTTGATTCTTCATTAATTTTTTCTATATTTTTATTCGGACCTATATATCTTATCTCGCCAATTCTCTTTTTTTCAATTGGTTGGATACCAATATAATGACTAATTTTATCAATATCGGTTTTGGGATTATCTGTCCAAAGAATGAACTCAACCATTATTCCTTCCATAGTCTGAACCTCAATTCTATAAATACTTACTTAAGTATAAATATAACAATCTGCAAAAGCAATATAGGTTATTGTCTTGTCATTATTTTCGGAAAATATGACAAATATTTCGGCTTGTTTTTAGCAGTATTCACCCATGATTATGTAAAGTAAATAAAAGTATTGTTTGAACAAAAATGTCTTTCAAAAAATGCTGTGCTTGTCGGAGATTCTGTGTATGACAAAAACGGTGCAGAAATTGCCAGAGTTGATTTTCTTGGTGTCATCTACGGTTTTGGTATCAAAAAAGGCGGCAAAACCAATTCAAGATTTGACACCGTAGACTCATCCGTTGAACTGTCTGAATATTTTAAAATCAAATGAGAAAAAGCCATCAGAAAACGATGGCTTTTTCTATGCTTAAATTTCACTATATTATGTTCGGAATAAACAACAGATATGGTACATTGCACAATGAAACAATGTGAAGTAATTTGCTTTTCTGTTTTTCGTGAACATTCAGATTTTTATATACAACGGTCTGATTAAATAGATATAAATGCGATATCTTACCATATTTTTTCAAATAACAAATTATTCATTTTTCCATATCACTTGTTCATTAAGCTTGAAAGTAATTTTTCATACTTTGCATTGATTGTAATTTGCGTTGCGGTATTGAATACAAACGAAGTTACTCCGTCATCACAACCGTAATCATCTATCTGTCTGACGGTGCAAATTCCGTTTTCCAGCGACAACGGTAATCCCGTGATATTCTCATTACCGCTGTGCAGCAATTCTATACTTACTATGAAGTTTTTAATGATTGCGGATTTTATTGCAGAATCAAATACAGCGTTACTGTCAATTTCAACGCTGTCTTCAAAAGTATCCGTTTCAATCAGTTTCTCCATTTTTTGATTATATTTTGAATCATACTCGATTCTGAAGAAATCAGATACTATTTTTACAATTACACCGTCACAAGTTCCGTCTGTATTGTACATTTGAATTGCAACCTCATCTTCGTTAAGTGCAATAATCTTGCCGTAAATAAACTTGTCACATTCATCATCTGCGTAAAAACTGCAATTTTTATTGCTTTGAAAAGCTTTTAATAATTCAGAATACATCGTATCACCTCATAAATTTTTCAGCTTTGTTTGATTTATCTTTATATTGTCTTTCATTTTATCTTAGTGTTAGCATCTAAATAGTACAAAACAAAATGAGATATCCCCTTTAAGTGTTGTATAATAAAAAAGAGGAGGAATTCATTATGTCACGACAAAAAAACTCATCTTAGTTGGCAGAACTTCTCATTTTATTTTGTGCTAAATCTTGACACAGGACCAAGTATTTTTAATTTCACTTGCTTCTCACCCCTAATTACTACTTAATTTCTTAGTGTTAAAAATAATACATATTATAGAAAAGATAAAAGTTAGAATTGAAACGACCATAATCGGAATTTCATATGTCGCAAAATCAAAATATCTAATATTATATCGTATAAATGTAACTGTAAAATTATAAGCTGAATGTATTAGTATACCAGGTACTATTGAATTATATTTATCAACAAGGTAATTAAAAATCAAACTCAATAAAATTGCTGACAATACTGTGAATATAGATGATGAAAAATGAATAACACCAAAAGTCAACGAAACTAAAAGTGATGATACCCATATTGGAAAAGCCAATTTTAGTTTTGAATAGATTAAGCCGCGAAATGTAACCTCCTCTACAATTGGAGCTAATATACTCTTGGCTACAAACAAAAAAACTACATTTATTCCATTGACTGATTTGTGCAAATCATTTGTATTTGAAACAGTATCTTCTCCCTGAAAGAATGGTATACAATTTAATAGAATTATAAAAATAAAATATACTGATAATCCTAAAAGAATAAAAGGCAATGCCGAATGCAGAGTTATTTTATTTAGTTTTATACTATCAACAAAATTATGTCTCTTTACTTTTAGAATAAAATAAAAAATAATCATAATTAATGAACAAGCAATTATCTCCATAACATAGGTTGACATTTG
Source organism: Ruminococcus bromii (assembly GCF_002834225.1). Lineage (GTDB taxonomy): Bacteria > Bacillota > Clostridia > Oscillospirales > Acutalibacteraceae > Ruminococcoides > Ruminococcoides bromii. Next base: position 116,794 of record NZ_NNSR01000026.1, read on the forward strand.
AGGGAGATTTAAATTTATTTTACTAAAGCATACATATATAAATGAAATTATTAATGCACATATTATTGGTGTAAATGAAAAAATAAAAAAATAACTCACCGATTCACATATAGCTTTAAACTTTTTCAAAACTATTCCTCCTATTAAAAACTAATTTTATATGATAACAAAACTGATTTTTGACAGAAAGTATGCAGGGGTACTATAGGTATTTAAAAACAATCTGTCTATTGAATCAAACAAATTTATGATGTAATAGTATTTATTCATAAGAAATTTCTTTCCGAAAAAAATAATCAGCCGATTGATATGTGATTAAATTTACTGTAATCAATTCCTGTGCTTTTCAAATTATCAAATTTAGAATATTTGAAATTGTTATTGCAATCGACCAGAATAATGGTATCATTGTTTAACAACTCCATTATAACATAATCATTTGAAGAATAGCAATCCTTAATTTTATCAGCAAGAAGTTCTTTTGAACCGTTCAGAACATCCTCACCTTCTATCATTCCGCTTGAGTCAACCATATTTTTATCAATGACTTTAACACAATCCTTTTCGCCATCAGCAAGGTTGTGCCAAACAAGAAGCGTATCGTTTATTTTGACTGCATATCCATCACGGTTAACCGAAAAATGTTCTCCTACTTTAAGATTTTTATAAGATTCATAATCATCAATCGAAGGATCACAGGCAGATAATAAAAAAAGGATACATAAAGTACTCACTATTGTACAAACAACTTTTTTAAACATAAAAACACTCATTATCATTTTCAATATATTTCAGTATCTTTTTGACAACACTAAAAATTTTCTTCATAATATTTTAAAAATTCATCAGCCTGTTTGTTTGGATTTGCTGATTTTATGTATTTTGTAATGTAGTATGAATACTCATAGTCATGGATAAGTGGCAATATATTTCTCACCTGACAAACGGCTTAATGAAAAATCATCTTCTCCGTCTCTGCCATAAACGAATCAAATTGTTGCACAAATAAATTTTTAAGGCAATCTCCCATAGTATACTTCCTATCTGATTTCGATATTTTAAATACAAAGTAATATTATCACCAATGAAATGCAGTACAACAACATCAGCAGTATATGCATTACAATTAGTTTGCATTTATAATTTTGTATTGACGTTACTTTTATGTTTTGATTTTCCGATTTTATAAAATCAGAAATATTGTATGCCGTATGATACACTATACCTATACCTAAACACACATAAATAAAACAAATGAGGAATGCAGACTTGACACCAAAATATATTAGAAAACTACAGGTAATCGGCGGAATAATTGCATAAACAGTCGGCAAAATCAAAGGCTTTTTCAAGGTATGGTAATATTCCTTTTTATTTTTCTTTTCTGCATATGCAACAGCCTTCATAGGGTTATCATATTTCCTATCCATAAATTTTGCATACTTTGAAATTTGAATAAAAAAGAGAATTCCGCAGAAAATGGAGCAAGCAATTCCGAACCATACGCACAAAAGAAGTTCGTTTGCTTTTTCTTCATATGTGAGATTATTTACAGATTGACCGATTAAATCGGAATCAAGCAAAATAGGTATAATTGAGCCGATTAGCAAGCACCAAATTGCCGTTATACCGCTTGCAAGCCACTTTTTCATGTTATCCGATGAATACATTTTAAACAGCCAAAATAGCATAATTAAAGTTACAGCTATTAAAACAATTGAAACTGAAATTTCAAAAGGGTTATGACTTACAACAAACCTTGACACAAACTGAATCGGCAAACACAGACTTGTCAAAAAGATGTTTTCGGTACAACTCATCAAGTTTACAATAAAATTAATTATCGTAGACATTACAATGAATAACAACAAAAGTAAATGAATTTTTTCTACCGACTTAATATTTTTGTAATTGAAATTTTTCATAGTTAACACCATCATTTTAAAGAATCGTAAATGCAATTGAAATTTGCAATTTCTTTCTCATTATACGGTGAATCGGGGTTGTATTCATACATTGACAAAATCCACTCAATCAGCGTGATATCATTGCCGCTTTTAACAAGGCAATTGTCGAGCAAATATTTAATCACTGTTTCACGATTGTAGAAAAATGTACCTGAATACATTAGATAATCACACAACAGAATTGTATGCTTGGGTGTATTCTCATTTGAAACCACATAAAGAAGATAACAGAACATATCTCGGTTATCAACCGATGAAAATTCTTTTTCAATGTTCTCAAGTGTATATTCAAAGTCGGATTTTTTAAGTTCGTCATATACAAACTGAAAATCTCCGTGTTTGATTTTATTTTTTAATTCTTTGAAATTCGTCATAATATCACCTCATTAAGAGTTCAATTTGTTATACTCATTAATCGCAATATAACTAAACAAATCATTCCCGTTTATAAGACACAAAACGCAATTTGCAAAAATGATTAGACACATCACAATTGCTATAATATCAATACCAAAAGCTAAAGTGTGTTTTTTAGTTATGTACTTATTATGCAGTCGAGTTGCAACTAACAAAATTATTGAAATTAACACAACATAATGAATAGCTTTTATCGTACCTAATATTTCATTTGCACCCATAAGTGTAATAATTGTCAGATAAATACTTTGTGATATTAACAAAACAAATGTAAGAACAGATACAAAAATCGACTCCGTTTTCGGCATTTTTGGACTACCCTCAGACAGTAATTGTTTACAAACAAATACATCTAAAATCACCACAACGCACAATACTGTTGCAATAATAATTTTCATTGCAACAGAAATAAAAAACGGATGCAAGAACAATATGGAATCAAAAGCAATACCGCTTATTAATAAAAGGGTATTCAGAATATAATAGCAATTTAATTTGGTTTTCATAACTATCTCCTTAAACACCAAATTTTGATAAGTCTATATTACAGCAAATATCATTAAAATATTTCATCAGCATACCATACTTCTAAAATCAAAAACAGATATTATAATTTTAACAATTCAATTATAACTATAAAAAATCCAATATGCAACAAATTATGCGGCTTTGTCGGCGAATTTGGAACATATAACAAAGAAGCGTGAATAATTTCAGCAGTAATGACCGTTAAAAATCATCATGCTTTCAAATCGTTCTTTTGCATCAGTGATTTTACTTTTTGCAACTATAAAAAAAGCAAAATTAATAATCAAAATAAATACAATTGAAATGATTATTGCAAGGCACAAATTTACAAGACTAAAGTATGTAATCAAACCAAATAATACTCCCGCCAAAGAAAATAAAACAGCCAAAAAGTAATATATTTTGTTTGATTGCAAAGTCAAATTTACTTTAAGGTTTTCGTCAAGCTGTTTTGTTTGAATTTTTATTAATGGAGCTAATATGCCCTCACGGGAAAGTAGTGATGTAGATGTAACTTTTAAATCAGTAATATTATTAGGGTTATCACAGTAAAATTCATATCCATTATCGTATGAAGAAGAACTGCAATTAAAAGCAGTATGCTTTTTGAGTTTATCGTAAAATTCAGTTTCGGAAATTTTAATAATATATTCAAATGATTTTTTCATACTTCTCCCTCATTTCCAATCAAAGGCATTTTTTGACAACACAAGTTCTGAGTTATCTGTAACTTCTTTCAATACAGGCAGAATTTTATTGTAGTCCTCTGCGTATATAAAAAGTTCGGAATGGCAGGTCGGTTGCAAAATGACCTTACTGTTCGGAAGATACAAATCTATACAAGCGAGATACCTGAAGTTATTTTCTACGATACAGTCTATAATCAAATCATCTTCGGAACATTTGAGTTCGTAACTTTTATTCTTTTTTATATAACTTCTGAGATTGTTATAGCAATCATAGCTTTTCATATCCGTCCAACTTTCAAACAGACATTCTTTTTGCGAAAAATTATTACCGATTACGATATAATCATTTAAAGCGGAAACTATCTTTTTAATTGCATCACTGAATAAATTTGCGACACGGTAAAAATCCGCCTTATCTGATAACGAGGCGTCATTATCAAAACCACCGTCCCAGTATTTTTTATATGTAATGTAATAAATTTCTTTCTGTTTGTAAATTTTTCTTTTAAATTTAATTTTATCTTCGCTGATTTTTATCATTTTACAATATCCTTCCGAACAATAGTGCTTACATAGGAATCATAAACTTACTTTACCTTTTTGCACTTTTATTATACTATTTTAAAACAATATTTGTCAAGATTTGTATTAGTAATTATAATACAGTTTGCTTAAAATTCTGAATAAAATAAATATTCGCTACATCTTTGCTTTTGTATGGATGTTGTGCTATAATTTATGTGAACAGAAATTTGAACTGATTTAAGCTCAAATTGCGCTGTATTATGAATTTATCAGCAAAAGCAGGTGATTTTATGGCTTTCGATACATTTGATGAGGGTATAAACCTTGGTGGAATGAGAAGCAAAAATGAAATTAAAACTTTGATATGTTATTTATATAATTCTGTAAAAGAAAATATGGACAAAGGAATCGTCATACAGGCAATTCTTAAGCAGGGACTTGCCAATTATTTTGAAACAAGCTCTGCGTTTGACGATCTTGTGATGAACGGAAATCTCATTCCTGCCGATGATGAGCACAAAACATATTCTCTTACAAAAAACGGTGCTGAAATTGCGAAACAGCTTGACAGTACTGTTGCCTATACAATTAAAGAAAAAGCGTATGCGTGTGCGGTTAAGCTGCTTGCGGAAAAGAAAAAAGAAATTGAAAACAAAGTTAATATTACGAAGAATGACAACGGTTTTACTGTTGAATGTTCCGTATCCGGCGGAGATATGGAACTTATGAAGCTGGATATCTACGCTCCCGAAATGGAACAAGCGCTTATTTTAAAGAAGAATTTTCTTGACAATCCGAAAAAAGCGTACAAAATTATGCTTGCGCTCCTGACCAAAGACAAAGAAACCGTCGGTGAGGCTCTTGAGGAACTTTACGGCATTGTATAAAATTTCATACAAACAATTAAGGGGCTGTCGATGTGACCGCCCCTTCTGTGATTATTCAGAAAAAAAGATTAAGACCGAGCATTAGTGTCACTCCCGGTATTCCGCCTATTGCAGAAACTAAAAGCGACAGAGCGCTTATCGGCAAAGTTACACCTGTAAATGTCCCTGTCAGATTTACGGCAAAGAGGGTAAGCGTCCCAATTACCATTGAAAGTGCCGAACGCTTGAACGGATGCTTGCTTTTCCCGATATAATGCAGGACTGCAAAAATCAGAAAGGTTGAAAAAATAATCAGACATATTCCCCACCACGGCATTTTAAACAACTCCACATAAAAAATAAAACCGTCGGACTATCCGACGGTTAATTTTATGCTGATTGTTCGGTTTATATGCTTACAGCACACCGAATTTTGAAAGCACATTAAGTGCAATTACAAAAATAACAAATACAGCAGCAAATACTTTTGTCCAGCGTGAGAGGAACGCATCAATTGAACGAGCCTTATTCTTTGAGAAATAAGAGTCAGCAACACCTGTTACGGCACCGATACCCTGCTGATTACCCTCCTGAAGGATAATCACAACGATAATGGCAACAGATACGATTGCGAGCAATACGCCTAAAATAATGCCCCAAATGCTCATTTTTATCTTCCTTTCATTTTAATAAATACGAATAAAACAAATTCTGCTTTAATAACTGTTTTATAATACCACATAAACACAGCTTTTTCAAGAGATATTACAAGATTTTTATTTATTTTTTTAAGCTTAAATCAGGGAAAGCTGTTCGTTTTTTGAATCATCGCTCACAGGCAACGCACCTCTTGCAGGAAGCGAGGCTGTTCTGTACCGCTTTGGATTTGTAAAAGTACCCTCTTTATAGCGTTCTACGCTGAAAAGTCTGTGACCTTTTTTTGGTTTGAGAACGGCAACACCCTGTGTTGAACGGGTGGTTTTAAGGGCAAGTAGGCCCGTGTGAACGAGGAGCATATTTCCTGATGACGCCTTGAAGAGTACCTCTTCATCCTCAGGCATATATAGAAGTCCGACAAGCGGAGATTTGTCGGAATATGCGCCCGTGAGCTTTTTACGGTTAGTTTTTGTTGCGTAGGATTCAAGCGGAACTTTTGCGGCCTTGCCGTTTTCAAAAGCAAAGAGCAGCATACCCTTGTAATCTTTTGTAACAACCATTTTCACAGCATTTTCGCCTTCGTCAAAACCAAGCTTTGCGGCAACATAATCACCGAGGACGCTTGCCTTTGTCTGTGCAAAATCGTCAGCCTTTGCCTTATACACCTGACACTTATCTGTAAAGAACAAAAGGTCGCAGTTGTTTGTGAACTCAAGCTCCTGAATGATTTCGTCACCGTCTTTGAGCTTTTGTTCACCGCTCATTCTGAGCGACTGCGGAGTAATCTTTTTGAAATATCCCTCTTTTGTAAAGAAAAGATTAACAGGATAATCGGGAATCTCGACTGTCTCTTCCTCATACCTTGCAACATCGTCATAGATTATGATACTCTTTCTCGGCTGACCGTATTTCTCGGCAATTGATTTGAGTTCTTTGACAATGATGGTCTTGATTCTTGCCTTGCTTTTTAAAATTTCGTCAAGCTCGGCAATCTCCTTTTCAAGGTCTTCAAGGTCTTTTGTACGCTTTAAAATGTATTCACGGTTAAGGTGACGAAGTTTTATTTCGGCAACATATTCAGCCTGTATTTCGTCAATTCCGAATCCAATCATAAGGTTTGGCACAACCTCGGATTCTTCATCGGTTTCACGGACAATCTTTACTGCCTTGTCAATATCGAGAAGAATTTTTTCAAGACCTCTTAAAAGATGAAGCTTGTCAGCTTTTTTGTTGCGGTCAAAATATGTTCTTCTTCTGACGCACTCAATTCTGAAAGCAATCCATTCTTCAAGCAACGCCTTTACACCGAGAACTCTCGGAACACCTGCGATAAGCACATTGAAATTGCAGGCATAGGAATCTTCGAGTGTTGTAAAGCGGTAAAGCTTTGTCATAAGCTTGTCGGCATCAATGCCACGCTTGAGGTCAATTGTAATTTTAAGTCCGTCAATACCTGTTTCATCACGAATATCGGAAATTTCCTTGACTTTACCCTGCTTTACAAGGTCGATTACCTTTTCAATGATAACCTCACAAGTTGTTGTAGCCGGGATTGAAAGTATATCTATACAGTTTGCAGACTTGTCATAGACATACTTTGCACGGAGTTTGATACTTCCTCTGCCTGTTTCATAGACTTGATTGATGACATTTTCATCATAGATAATCTGACAACCGCCTGTAAAATCAGGGGCCGGCAGAGTTGACTTTATATCATGGTCGGGATCACGGATAAGTGCCGCTGTTGTTTCGCAGATTTCACGCAGATTGAATGAACAGATATTTGACGCCATACCAACGGCAATACCTGTGTTTGCGTTTACAAGTACAGACGGAAAAGCAACTGGCAAAAGTGACGGTTCTTTCATTGTATTATCGTAGTTATCTACAAAATCTACGGTATCTTTGTCTATATCACGAAACAGCTCATTGCAGATTGCGTCAAGCTTTGCCTCAGTATAACGGGATGCCGCCCACGCCATGTCACGGCTGTAGAATTTACCGAAGTTACCCTTTGAGTCTACATACGGATGCAAAAGCGCCTCATAGCCCCTTGAAAGACGAACCATTGTGTCATAAATTGCAGAGTCGCCGTGAGGATTGAGCTTCATTGTTGCACCGACAATGTTTGCCGATTTTGTTCTTCCGCCGTTCAGAAGTCCCATTTTGTACATCATATACAGGAGCTTTCTGTGCGACGGCTTGAATCCGTCAATTTCCGGAATTGCACGGGAGAGAATTACGCTCATTGCATACGGCATATAGTTCTCTCTGATAGTGGAAACGATTGGCTGTTCCACTACTTCACCCGCACCGTTGATTACACCGTGAGTTTTTGACGGTGAAGTTCTACGGGGAGTCTTTGAAGATTTTTTCGCCATTTATTTCCACCTCCAATCAGCTTACATCAAGCTGGTCAATATATTCGTTGCCGTGTTCTACTATATAATCTTTTCTTCCCTGAAGATTGTCACCGAGAAGAACATCAAAAATTTCCGCTGTCTGTTCTGCATCGGCAGGAAGAACCTTGATAAGTCTGCGTGACTCGGGATTCATTGTGGTAAGGTTCATCATATCGGGTTCGTTTTCGCCGAGACCTTTTGAACGCTGAATTGTGAATTTCTCCTTGCCGAGCTGTTCAATGAACTTATCCTTTTCAACCTCATCGTATGCAAAATATACATCGTTTTTGGATGTAATCTCATAAAGAGGCGATTCGGCAATAAACACCTTGCCTTCTTCAATGAGTGTAGGTGTAAGTCTGTAAAGCATGGTAAGTAAAAGTGTTCTGATCTGGAATCCGTCAACATCGGCATCGGTGCAGAGAATAATTTTGCTCCAACGAAGTGCGTTCATATCAAAGCTTGAAAGATTCTTGTTGGCTTTTGACTTAACCTCAACACCGCAACCGAGAACCTTGAGCAAATCGGTAATGATTTCGCTCTTAAAAATCTTACCGTAGTCGGCTTTAAGGCAGTTAAGTATTTTACCTCTGATTGGCATAATTGCCTGAAAATCGGGGTTCCTTGCCTGTTTACAGGCACCGAGAGCAGAATCACCCTCTACTATGAACAGTTCACGCTGTTCCGTGTCTTTACTTCTGCAATCGACAAATTTTGCAACACGGTTTGTTATGTCAAGATTGCCCGAAAGCTTCTTCTTTATATTAAGTCGTGTTTTCTCAGCATTTTCACGGCTGCGCTTATTGATAAGCACCTGTTCGCAAATTTTTTCTGCCTCAAGCGGATTTTCAATAAAATAGACTTCAAGACTCTGACGGAGAAATGCAGTCATAGCGTCCTGAATACCCTTGTTTGTAACCGCCTTTTTGGTCTGGTTTTCATATGATGAAACACTTGAAAAAGACGAAATAACGCACACAAGGCTGTCCTCAACATCATCATATTTAATTTTGCTTTCGGTTTTGTTATATTTATTATTCTGTTTTAAGTAGCTGTCAATCTGGTAAACAAAGGCATTCCGCACCGCCTTATCGGGAGCGCCGCCGTGTTCAAGCCAGCTTGAGTTGTGGTAGTATTCGGTGAGATGCACTTTATTTGAAAATGCAACCGAAATATCCATTTTGCACTTATATTCAGGCTTATCGTCACGGTCACGGGTTTTAACCTCGGTTTCCCAATGCTGAATTGAGCTGAGTCCGTTTTCACCGACTACCTCGGCAACATGGTCAACAATACCGTTTACATAGTTATAGCTTGTTGTATCAAAGCTTTTGCCGTTTTGATTGCGGAAAACAAATTCAATTCCTGCGTTGACAATAGCCTGTCTTTTCATTATGTCAAGAAAATATTCGGGCTGAATGTCTATATCCGTAAAGACTTCGAGGTCGGGTTTCCAATGAATTTTTGTACCCGTATCCTTTTTGCTGTACGGTTCTTTTTTGAGCTTGCCGACAATCTCGCCTTTTTCAAAGCGGAGAGTGTATCGGTAGCCGTCACGGCGGATATCAACATCCATATACTCGGAGCTGTACTGGGTTGAACAAAGACCGAGACCGTTCATACCAAGGGAAAATTCGTAGCTTTCACCCTCGTTGTTATTATACTTACCGCCGGCATAGAGTTCGCAGAAAACCAGTTCCCAGTTGTAGCGCTTTTCGTTTTCGTTGTAGTCAACGGGAATTCCTCTGCCGTGATCTTCAACCTCAATTGAGCCGTCGGAATAGCGTGTAACTGTGATTTTTTTACCGTAACCCTCTCTCGCCTCGTCTATTGAGTTTGAAAGAATCTCAAACACGGAGTGCTGACAGCCGTCAATACCGTCCGAGCCGAAAATTACGGCAGGACGCTTGCGGACACGGTCGGCACCCTTTAGCGTTGTGATACTGGTATTATCATAATCGGTGGTTTTCTTTCTTGGCATTTTACTCTTCCTTTATCATTTTTCACCACGCAGTTTTTTGATTTTGTCACGCAGATATGCGGCGTGTTCAAATTCAAGCAACTTTGCGGCAGCTTTCATTTCCTTTGTCAGTTTTTCTGTCAACTGTTGTTTTTGTGCCTTTGAAAGCTTTTTTGTATTTTTAAATTCACTGTCATCGTGAGTAGAAATTTCAAGTATATCGCTGACCTTTTTGACAATAGTCTTTGGAACGATGCCGTGCTCAACATTATATTTATTCTGAATTTCACGGCGGCGCTGTGTTTCAGCTATTGCAACCTTCATTGACGGTGTTACGCTGTCGGCATACATAATAACCGTACCCTCGCTGTTTCGTGCGGCTCTGCCGGCAATCTGAATAAGCGAACGGGTTGAACGGAGAAATCCCTCTTTGTCGGCGTCAAGTACGGCAACAAGAGAAACCTCGGGAATATCAAGTCCTTCACGCAGAAGGTTGATTCCGACAAGAACATCAAATTCTCCGAGTCTTAAATCACGGACAATCTCCATTCTTTCAACGGTATCAATGTCGTGGTGCATATAACGAACCCTGATACCCAGCTTTTCAAGATATGCGGTAAGGTCTTCCGCCATTTTCTTGGTAAGGGTTGTGACAAGTGTTCTTTGATTTTTGGCTGTACGGATATTGATTTCGGACACAAGGTCGTCAAGCTGACCTTCGGTAGGTCTTACCGAAATTTCAGGATCAAGAAGTCCTGTAGGTCTGATAATCTGCTCTGCAACAACAGCCGATTTTTCAAGCTCAAAATCGCCTGGCGTTGCGCTTACATAAACAACCTGATTTATTTTTGAATAGAATTCGTCAAAGTTGAGCGGACGGTTATCAAGTGCAGACGGAAGTCTGAAACCGTAGTCAATAAGGCTCTTTTTTCTTGCATAGTCACCCGCAAACATCCCCCGTACCTGTGGAAGCGTTACATGGGACTCATCAACAAAGAGCAGAAAATCATCGGGGAAATAGCTTAAAAGCGTGTAAGGCGATGAGCCTGGCGCTCTGCCCGACATTATTCTTGAATAGTTCTCAATGCCCGTACAAAACCCGATTTCCTGCAGCATTTCCATATCGTACCTTGTACGCTGTTCAAGCCGTTGTGCCTCAAGGAGCTTTCCGTTTTCACGGAAATATGCAAGTCTTTCCTCAAGCTCCCTATCAATTTCCGCAAGAGCCTTTTTCATCTTATCTCCCGACACAATGTAGTGTGACGCAGGATAGATTGCGGCATGTTTCAGAATCGCTTTGAGTTCGCCCGTAAGCGGATTGATTTCGGAAATTCTGTCAATTTCATCTCCGAAAAATTCGACACGGATTATAGAATCGTTTGATGCGGCAGGGAAAATTTCAACCACATCACCACGAACCCTGAATTTATTACGGGTAAAGCTTACATCATTGCGTTCATACTGCAGTTCAACAAGCTTTTTTACGAGCTCATCACGGGACTTTTCCATTCCCGGACGAAGTGAGATTACCATATTACGGTAGTCAATAGGATCGCCCAGGCTGTATATGCAAGAAACCGAGGCAACAATAATTACATCTCGTCTTTCGGAAAGTGCAAGAGTTGCGCTGTGGCGGAGTTTATCAATCTCGTCATTGATTGAACTGTCTTTTTCAATATAAGTATCCGTCTGTGCAACATATGCCTCAGGCTGATAGTAATCGTAGTATGACACAAAATATTCAACCGCATTTTCCGGAAAGAACTCTTTGAACTCACTGCAAAGCTGAGCCGCAAGAGTTTTGTTGTGTGCAAGCACAAGTGTCGGTCTTTGAACCTTCTGAATAACATTTGCCATTGTAAAAGTTTTACCCGAACCCGTTACACCGAGGAGCGTCTGTTCACGGTTGCCTGCATTTATACTGTTTACAAGCTTTTCGATTGTCTGCGGCTGGTCGCCTGTCGGCTGATATTTTGAATGAAGTTTAAATTCCATAATACACATCACATTCCAAATACGGATTTTTTTATTATGTTTCCTGTTACAAGGCTCTTTATTACAAAAGTCCTGTAACAGAAAACATATCCGAACAAAATTTCGATTTTAATTATAGAACAGCTGTTTTAAATTGTCAAATATTTCTTTTAAGGAACATTATTACTTTTCATAATAGAAGATGTTCCCAGCAAGCCTGCTTTCACGGAGAGAAACATAATCATCATCGGTTATTATGAAATGGTCGATAAGCTCAACTCCGACAGTTGCAAGCGTACTCTTCAAAACTATTGTTGTGTCAAGGTCGCTTCCCGAGGGCAGAGCCGTTCCGCTGGGATGATTATGTGCTATAAACGCAGTTTTGGCATTGTGACGAAGTGACAAATCAACAATTTTTCTGACGGGCATATCGGATGAATTGAGTGAACCTTTTGAAATTATATCAAAATAAATCATCTTGCCCTTTGCATCACCGAGCATGAGAGCGACACATTCGTTTGTTCGACCGATAAATTTTGCTTTAAATATTTTACCGAGATTTTCATAGTCGATGATATTATCATGCGACATCTTTGATTCGGTATAAAGCCTTGCCATTTCGGGCAACATTTTGAGCAATGCGGCGGCATTTTCAGACAGACCAAATTCCTTCATAAGCTCGTCAATCGGAGCGTCACACACTCCGCCGACAGTGATATAACGGTCAAGCAGACGGTGCGCAAGAGGATTTGTGTCCTTTCTCGGAATAGCATAGTAAAGGAACATTTCAAGAGCCTCGTGAGTTTCAAACACATCAAATCCGTTTTCTATGAACTTTTTACGCATTCTTTCACGATGACCGCTGTGTTCATTGTCAGTTGTCCGTGCCATATTATCCCCACCGCAAAACAGTTTTTATCAAACTTTGGGGCGGATAAAACCGCCCCGACTGATTATTTATACGATTATTCCTTCACACCGTACTGCTCATAATAAGCGTCAATAGCGGCTTTGAGCTTGTCATCAATAACAACCTTGCCCTTATATTCTTTGTTGTAAAGGTGTTCAACAACCTCAGCCATTGTTACGATTGCGGTTGTTTTAAGGCCGTACTTCTCTTCAATCTCGGAAAGTGCGCTCTTTGTACCCTTACCACGCTCCATACGGTCAACGGAAACGACAAGACCGATTGGGTTTACATCGCCCTGAGCCTTGATAATCGGGAGAGTTTCTTCAATTGATGTGCCTGCTGTTGTAACATCTTCGATGATAACAACCTTGTCACCGTCATTGATAGGACTGCCGAGAAGAATACCCTTGTCACCGTGATCCTTAACTTCTTTTCTGTTTGAGCAATAACGGATATCCTGACCGTATTTTTCGCTGATTGCGATAGTTGCGGCAACAGAAAGCGGAATGCCCTTGTATGCAGGTCCGAAAAGAACATCAAAACCAAGACCGAACTTGTTGTTGATAGCTTCTGCATAATACTGACCAAGACGGCGGAGCTGAGCGCCTGTTCTGTAGAAACCTGTGTTTACGAAGAAAGGAGTTTTTCTTCCGCTCTTTGTAACAAAATCGCCAAATTTGAGAACCTGACAATCAACCATAAATTCAATGAATTCCTTTTTGTAAGCTTCCATCAATAAAACCTCCGATACAAAATAGCCTTCGGACAAACATCTGTAATATCCGACAGTTTTACATAATTCAACATTGTAAATTCTACCACAATATCTTGTTTTTGTAAATGACAGTTACACAGCTGTAATCAATATGTAGTGCGTAGCCTTGCAAATCAAAAAATTTTTACATTTTTCTTTTTCGTTTTTGACTACCGTTTTAACTATTTACGCTTGACTTTATAGAACAAGTGTTCTATAATTAAATAAAAACAAATGTTCGAGGTGATGCGTTGTGAATATTAATTGTGCCGTTGACAAAAGCAAATATAAAAAAGACAGGGTTATTCTTCACAGCGACTGCAACGGATTTTATGCGAGCGTTGAATGTTTGCATCATCCCGAAATCAGGAACAAACCTGTTGCCGTGAGCGGTGATGCGGAAAATCGGCACGGAATTATTCTTGCTAAAAATGAGATTGCGAAGAAGTACAATATAAAAACAGGCGAGGCAATCTGGCAGGCAAAGCAGAAATGTCCCGACCTCATAACCGTTCCTCCCCACTTTGATTTGTACAAGCGATTTTCAAAAATGGCAAGGAGAATTTACAGCGAATACACCGACAAAATCGAGCCGTTCGGACTTGACGAGGCATGGCTTGATGTTACCGACAATAAGAATATGAGCGGCAAAGAGATTGCACTCGAAATTAATCGCCGTATAAAGCAGGAACTCGGAATCACCGTAAGCATCGGAGTCAGCTTTAATAAAATTTTTGCCAAATTCGGAAGTGACTATAAAAAGCCTGACGCTATAACGGAAATCACACGGGAAAATTACAGAGACATTGTGTGGAACTGTCCTGCAAAAGACCTTTTGTATGTTGGCAGAGCAACGGGCAGAAAGCTTGAATCTATCGGCATTTATACGATTGGAGATATTGCAACTGCCGATGTTACGCTGTTGCGGTCATATCTTGGAAAATGGGGCGACCTGATTTACGGCTTTGCAAACGGATATGATTCTTCCCCTGTTGCCCATATGAACGAAAACAGCGAGGTAAAGTCAATCGGTAACTCAACCACAACTCCGAAAGATATGGTAACCTTTAACGATGTAAAACAGGTTATATTCGTTTTGTGTGACAGTGTTTGCAGAAGAATGCGTGAACAGGGATTTATGGCAAAAACGGTTTGTATTTATATTCGTGACAATGAACTGACGACATTAAAAAGACAGCATACAATGGAGGCACACACGAATCTTACAAAGAAAATTACAAAAGCCGCAACGGAACTTTTTATAAAAAGTTATAAAATGGAAAAGCCGCTGAGAAGTATCGGCGTAAGCGTCACAGATTTTATTCACGATGATCAGCCTCATCAAATAAGTTTTTTAGTTGATGAAAAGCGACTCATTCAGAATGAGCGGCTTGACAAAACACTTGATATGTTGAAAAAGCGATTCGGCAATTATGCTGTGCGCCCTGCGGTTCTGCTTAATGACAAGGAACTTTCGGATTTTAATCCAAAAGAGGATCACACAATTCATCCTGTCGGATATTTATAATCAAATCGTGAGCGTTGCTCAAATTTGAAAAGAGGTAACAAGCTATGAAAAAGTATGTTAAAGTTACTGCCACATTTGATTGTGACGGAGATCTTATTCCCGAATATATTGTGTGGGATGACGGAAGAAGATACCGCATTGACAGAATTTCCGATGTGCGGTATGCGGCGTCTCTCAAAGCAGGCGGTGCGGGAATACGCTACACCTGCCATATCCTCGGCAAAGAACGATATTTGTTTTTGGAGGAAAACAGGTGGTTTGTCGATGCCAAGCAATGAGCGGAGGATTATATGCATAAGGTCAAAGCAAAAGGAATTTTGTCTGCCACAAACGGCATGAACATTTACAGAGGATGTCAACACGGATGCATTTATTGTGATGCACGCAGTAAATGCTATCAGATGAATCACCGATTTGAAGATATTGAGGTGAAAGAAAATGCCCCGGAATTGCTCGAAAACGCTTTAAAAAGAAAACGCAGAAAATGTATGATTGGAACGGGTGCGATGAGCGATCCGTACATTCCTCTTGAAAAAGAACTGAAACTGACACGAAGATGTCTTGAAATAATCGACCGCTACGGATTCGGTGTAACCGTACATACAAAATCGGCATCTGTTATGAGGAATATTGACCTGCTTAAGAGCATAAACGATAAAAGCAAGGCTGTGTTGCAGATGACGCTTACAACGGCAGACGAAAGCCTTTGCAGAATAATTGAACCGAATGTTTCCGTTACTAAAGAAAGATTTGAAACGCTCAAGGTATTTCACGAAAACGGTATTCCAAGTGTTGTGTGGTTTTCTCCGTTTTTACCGTTTATAAATGATACGAAAGAAAATATCGACGGACTTTTAAAGTATTGCATTGATGCAAAGGTTCGTGGAATAATATGCTTTGGAATAGGGCTTACTCTGCGTGACGGTGACAGAGAATATTTTTACAGCCGGCTTGACAGACACTTTCCGAATATGAAAGAACGGTACATTTATACATACGGAAATTTATATCAGCTTACAAGCAGTAACAATAATGTTTTGATGAACAGGATTTCAGAAGTTTGCAGAAAACACGGAATTATGTTCGGAGTTGAAAATGTGTTTTCATATTTGCATAAGTTTGAAAGCAAAACCGAACAGCTAAGTCTGTTTGACAGAATATAGGCAAAACAAAAAGATATACGGCAGAAATTTTACCGTATATCTTTTTTTGCTTTTAAGATATTTACTGTTTTACAAATGTGATTTCGTAGTCGTTATATTTAAGCACAACAGCAGTGATTTTACCGTTGCTTTGCTTGAGTGCGGCTGCAGTATTTGTTCCGTTGTCAAATGACAAATTAACTTTGTCCGAAGCTGACACGGTATATTTTCCGCTGTGAGTTCCGTCATCCGGACTTCCCGGCGAAAGCCATAAAGTAAAAGTGCCGTCATCGGAAAATGACATAGAACCCTGATAAGCGCTGTAATTTGTGTTGTAAACCTCACTCATTTCAACCTCATCACCGCTCGCATTCTTAGCACCTTCGGGAATCCATGCAGATGAGGTAAGCTCGGCGGTTACTGACGGTGAAAGCACATTAACGGCAACGATTGCCGCAATGATAAATATGCAGGCGGCAATAACCGATGAAACGATTGCTGTTGTTTTCTTTTTCTTATTCTTCTTTTTTACAGCCCTGTTAGCCTCAAATTTTGCGTAATCAGGCTTTTTTACAGATTTTCTGCTCATATTCTCACCGATAATTACTTGAACGATACAGTAATACCACCAAAGTTTACTGTAAATTCTTTAGGAACATTACCGTTCCACTCGGTTACGGCGGCAATTACATTCTTATCGTTTGAATATGTAATTATTATGTTATCGCCCTCAACAATATACGCACCCGAATTTGCCGAGGTATTTGTAATACCGTCAATGAAAGTTCCGTCCTCGTTAAAAGTGAAGCCGCCGCCTGAATATGCCGAACCGAAAAGGTCCCTCAAAGATACCTCTTCGGATGAATTTTCATCTTTTGCATAATACGGAACGAGGGTGGCGCTGAACTTTGGCTTTTGCTCTTCACCGCTTATAGTAGGAACAACAATTTCACTGTCATTATCAGAAGATTCTGAAGTAAATCCCTGTT
Organism: Ruminococcus bromii; assembly: GCF_002834225.1. GTDB lineage: Bacteria > Bacillota > Clostridia > Oscillospirales > Acutalibacteraceae > Ruminococcoides > Ruminococcoides bromii. The sequence continues at coordinate 134,102 of NZ_NNSR01000026.1, forward strand.
CTGTCGGCTCTTGAGAAGTCACACCTGATTCGGCTGCAGGCTGTGTGGGTTCGGACGCAGAATCAGAAATATTCTGTGTTGGGTCTGTATTAACAGCGGTTGTGGAAATAGCCGATGTCGGTACTGTTGTTGCAGAATTATCATTCTTACCTGAAAAATTCATAAACAGGATGACTGCACCGGCTATCAATGCAACAAGTACAACAGCACAAATAACTATTATCAACGGTTTTTTTGAACTATTAGCAGCGTGTCTTCCGCTCATTTTAAATTCTTCCTTTCTTCAGCTTCTTTTTTAAGTTTTATCAGATAGCTTCTTTTCATCATTTTTCCGTGATAGAAAATAAATTCATCACCGTCAGCAGATTCGTCTATTTCAAGATCCGAATAATCTTCTGCAACAGGTTCTTCTTCGTCATCACGAAATTGACCTTTGCGTCTGTTCTCCATTTTCTTATCAATTGTTTTGCTTTTTGAATCCCTATCAACAATCATTGAATACATATTCTTATAAACTGCAGAATTGATTATAAAAGATAAAATTGACGGAACAATGAACAATGCAAGAACAATTGTGAAAATGATGAGCAGTACCGGAGTAAAGCTGCACATAAGCACGGTTGAGCAAACAAGGAACAGAATCAAAATTCCAAATACTGCAAACAGATTATGTTTAAGCTCGCCGAATGTCATAAGTGCGCTGTTTTTATAAATATCTTTCATTGAAATGTCAAATGTGACCGTCATAGGAGATACATAAAAAAACATAAACAAAAAGAAAACAGCAATCAGAATACATAAAGCAAGAGGAACATAAAACATTCCGTTTTTTGAACCGAGTCCGAGATAAAGGACGATTGAATAATAGCTGATAAACACAGCGGCATACATAACGATTCCGTGAACAAGAAATCTGAGCCAGTTTTCTTTTATTCCTCCAATAAAATTCGGCAAAATATCAACATTTTCCTCTCCCCTTACCATATGGGAAGTAACCTGAGTAACGCCGGCATAAAACGGAAAAAGCGGAATCACCGTGAGAAAATAGATGAACATTGAGTTCAATCCGGTTAAGATGTTTATTAAATAGAAAATTCCGAATATAACTGCAAAAGGAACTGCAAAAAGCAGATTTGTGAACAAAAGTTTTGGTAAATTGTGAAACAATGACGAGAAAAATCCTGTCAAAGCTACAGCGTTCTTCTCTGATGCCATAGCGCCCTCCAAAATCAGAAATTAAATGTTCCGGAAAACAAGCACCATAATGCCGTGTCAAGCAAAGCTGAACAAAAAGTCATTATAAGTGCCGAAACAGATTTGGAACAATAATCAATCACCTCATTTTTTAAAGAATTAACTTGATGAGAATGACCGATTAAGCTAAAGAACATCTGCTTTGAAATCACAAAAGCAGATGCAGACAGCTTTACGAGTGCAAGGCTGAACAAAAATGTTCCGGGAAGCACCACGAGCAGATAAAAGCCCGCACCCTTAAATGAATATGTAACCATAAGATAAGCCGCTGTCAGTCCGGTTCCAAAGCCTTTAAACGCCGAAACAAACGGTAAAAATGGGATTCCCCACGGTGCAAGTCCCAAAAGGAATACAACCGTGAGAAATATAAAATCAGACGCAAAGCAGGCACAAAAAGTGCCGACAGCATTCTGTGCAAGTCTTGCATCAAGATTGGTTGTAAAAAGAAAATCAAGTGAATTAAGCATCTGAAAGTCGGCTTTTGAAGCATAAATCGAACCGAAAACAAGCCCTGCAAGAAATGCCGAAACAAAGATAAGCTCAACTGCATACCGTCTTATAAAATATCGAACATCTGACGGTGAAATTCCCTTTGGTCTGCGAAAAAAATAACGCTTTTTAAAAGAAAACACAATGCTTTTCATAAAACACATTCCTCTCGTTGGTTGTCCGTTAAAATATATGAGGAACATATCCGTTTTATGTTATTGGCAGGGATTATTTACCAAGCTCCTCTGCCCTCTTTGTACAAGCGTCCATACCGTCAAGAACAGCCTCATAAAAGCCGTGTTCTTTAAGCTTATCCATTGCGGCAATTGTAGTGCCGCCTTTTGAACAAACTCTGTCAATAAGAGTTTCAACAGGTTCGCCGCTCTCACGAAGCATTGCTGCCGAGCCCTCAAGTGTTGCGCAAACAAGATTCATAGCCTTGTTATAGTCGATTCCGCAATTCTTTGCGTAGTCAGCCATAGCTTTGGCAAAAAGATAAATATATGCCGGACTGCTGCCGTTTACCGCAATGATTTCATTCATATGACTTTCGTCGATATATTCGCAAATGCCACTGCCTGCAAACATATTATAAACAATCTTTTTGTCATCTTCACTTATATTGTCAGACGGACAAAGTGCTGTTGCACCCTTTTTGAGCAAGAGAGGCGTATTAGGCATAACCCTTACAACAGGGCAGTCACATTCAAGACCTTTTCTTACATATGCAATAGATATGCCTGCGGCAATTGATACCACGGTTTTGGCTGTTGTAATGCTGTTTTTGAGGGACTCAAGAACCTCGGGATAATTCTGCGGCTTGACTGCAAGAACAACAATTGAACTGTTCTTTGCTATTTCATCGGCAGATGTCATTACATTTGCACCCATATTTTTCATAGCGGCACACTTTTCTTCGCTTACATCAAAAGCATTGATAAAATCAGCCTTGCCATCGTTTTGTGCCATAAGACCTTTTATAATGGCTGTTGCCATATTGCCTGCGCCTATGAAACCTATTTTTTTCATTTTAAGACCTTCTTTGCAAAAATTAATATCAGATACCGAAACTCGGGTTTGAGTAACATGAGAAATGGAACTTGTGATAATTGTGCTGACCGTCACGGTCATAATCGCCGTAGAGGAATGTTTCCACCTCGTCAACTCTTCTGTACAAAAGTCCCCAATAACAGGAGCCTGCCGCATGATGATACTGTAAAAGTGCGTTGACGAGCTTCTGCTTGTTCACATTATTCAAATTCCTTGAACCGCCGGACACAGTAACATAGTCTTTGTGTATATATCCTTTTTTTCCATTTGAGAGCTTAACCTTATACCAGTTTTTATTATGAAGCTTGCCGTCAACAAAGGTAAGCTTTGTTCCGTTGTTCATACGGGTAACAACAGAATAATTTGTTCCGGCACCACTTCTGAGGTTTACATCGGACGCGCTTACACTTCCCGACGCACCGGCTTTTATTGTTCCGCTTGAACCTGTGTTAAGAAGAACAGCCCGAAGCTCCGAGTCGTTATAGAACACTCCGCTGCCAACATTATAAGCAAAGCAAACGAGTGCGTCAAACTGCTGTTGATTGAATTTTACGCCGTTATTTATAAGAAAAGAATTTGTTGTTGTAGTATATCCGCCCTTGTTTACGGTTTGACAAAGATAAGCATAAGCCTGATTTGTTGTAATGTTATTGTAGAACTGCTCTCCAGAGATTACAACCTTGCCGTAACCGAGTGTAGGGTCGGTTGTGATGCTGTCTGCCGTAACCTTTGACAAAAATCCCTCATAGTTTGCAATAAGCTTAATTACTTCGTCACTGGCTCTGCGTTCGCCGCAAGCGGCTGTTGTTTTATTGGTTGTTGAGGTTACAAACACCTCACCCGCACCGCCGCCTTTTGTGGTGTAATATTTCGATTCGGTTTTAAACTTTGAGTATGCCTTTACAGACCATTTACCTGACTTTGAAAGCTTTTGAGTACCTGTCCATATGTAGGAATTACCGTCCTTAACCTTGTTTTTTGCAGTAACTTTATATGATGTAGAGCCGTTTGTAACAACAAAATACACGCCTACCCTGTCTGTGTCGGTAATAGCCTTAAAGCTAACGGTTGAATTGAGCGGAGCGGAGTTTGGTGACGCATAGCAGAAACGCACGCTTTCCCTCGGCATAACATGGATAAGACAGGTGGCCGCACCGTATGATGTTGAGGCAGTGATTGTTACATAGCCCTTCCCCACAGTATCAACAACACCGTTCTTAACTTTGGCAATTTTAGTATTAGAGCTTGACCATGTTACACCACCTGTACTTGATTTTAAAAGCATTGACTTCTGCCACGGAAGATTTACATTGCTGTTTGAAATATTAACCTTTGAACCTGACTTGACTGTAATTTTGCAGACCGCAGAATGTGAACCGCACTTAGCTGTGATTTTTGCAGAGCCTGCTTTCTTGGCTGTTACAATACCACGAGAGTCAACGGTTGCAACGCCTTTATTTGAGCTTGACCAAGAAACCTTTCCCGACGCTGTTGCAGTAATTGCAAATCTGTTGCCTGTGAAAATTGATTTGCTTGATACGGAAAGTTTAACAGACGAACCTGTTGACGGTTTTGCGGTTGTAGGCTGAGTCGTTGTAGGATGAGTCGTTGTAGGATGTGTCGTTGTAGGATGTGTCTGACTGACCTTCTTTACATAATCTTTCTTTATGTAACCTGTCTTAGAGGTTGAAGTTACTTTAATTTTATACCAGCTAGAGTTGTATAGCGATGTGCTTAGAAATGTAAATTTTGTGTTTTTTCTCAGGCAACTGACAACAGAATAATTTGTACCGGCACCGCTTCTGAGATTTACATAATCGTCTGTTATATAACCACTTACAGTTGACGCTGACGCAGTCGGCTGAGTTACAGGTTTGGTTGCCTTTGTTGCGGGTTGTGTTGCCTTTGTTGCAGGTTGGGTTGAACTGTTCATTTTTACATAGTCTTTTTTTATGTAACCTGTTTTAGCAGTTGAAGTAACCTTAACCTTATACCAGGCGGAGTTGTAGAGTGAAGTGCTTACAAAAGTAAGCTTAGTGTTCTTTCTCAGGCAACTGACAACAGAATAATTTGTACCGGCACCGCTTCTCAGATTAACATAATCATCGGAAACATAACCCGATACATTTGAAGCCGTTGCCGAAGAACTTACGGCAACATATTCCTTTGTAACATAGCCTGTCTTTGAATTTGATTTAAGCTTGATTTTGTACCACTTTGAGTTATAGAGCTTTCCGTTAACAAAAGTAAATTTTGTGTTCTTTGCCATACATGTGACAACCGAATATTTTGTGCCTGCACCGCTTCTCAGATTTACATACGACGCATTTATATAGCCTGATGCGCCTGCTGATACGCTTGCGGAAACCTCCTCGGTTGATTGAGCCGCATTAGCCGAAAATGCAGTTATTGCAACAGCACCTACCGATACTGCCATAAGAACCACAAGGACTATACAGACTATGCGTACAAATAGTTTTTGTTTTTTCATTTGAGTCCACCTTCTCAAAACTTCTCTGATTTATAATTACTTATGAAAATTTCCGAATATTTTTCCTCTTAATCTGCGCACATACTGTGTAACAAAAACAGAAATTGCGTAATCATAGAGCAAAAAGAAAATATTTCCTGCAATCAAAAATATCCACGGAACATAGAAACCGAAAATTGTAAATTCATCGCTCGGAATTGATAACAGCCATGTTGCTGCAAAGAACGAGCCGATAGCTGCAGCGTTAAAAACTGCAAATTTTAATATATATTGAATGACCTTGTTTTTGATTTTAAATTCAAAAGCGCCCTTGAGAATAGGATAGTAACCAAAAAGTGCAGCAAAATAGATGACAGCCTCTTTATCGCCTGCAAGAAGCGTTGAAAGCACGGCAGTTACACAAAACACACCGATTGCCCAGCCGTAACCGTATTCAACAACTATACAGGAAATAAGGATTCCTGCAAGGCAGGGCAAGGCATAAGTTCCTATCGGTATAAGTGATGTCATCATCATAAAAACAAGTGAAAGCGCCGCAACAATTCCACAAACCGCAATACGCATCGTACCCTTTTTGATGCCGTTGTTCTTCATACTAACATCCCATCCTGCAACAGTCACACAAACAGTTTGCACACATCATACCTGCACACACATCGCAGAAGGACGAGCCTGTTGCATTAGGGTTTGTCTGTGTGTAACCGCCGTAGTTATATGCTCTTTGGTTTTGCATATTGTTAAGAGCGGCTTGATATTCTTTATTATCCGGATCCATATTGCAGGCAGTTGTAAAGTATGAAAATGCCTGCTCCGACCAACCTCTTCGGTACGCAATCATTCCTTTAAGATAGTACCATTCGGCTGTTCTCATTGACTGAGCCGTGTTTTCAAGAATCTGATCAGCCTGATCAAGAAGTCCGCGCTGAATGTAAATTCTTACATTGTAAAACTGTGAGCTTGAAGAATTTGCGTTATATGACGAACTGCCTGTTGAGCCTGTACCCTTACCCTTCTGACGCATCTGATTGATCATATCGTATGCCTCATTAATTTCCTTCATTTTCTGCTCCGCAACATCCGCAAGAGGGCTGTCGGTGTAGTTATCGGGATGATATTTTTTAGCAAGGTTTCTGTATGCTGCTTTTACTTCTTCATCGGTAGCTGTTTCAGACACACCGAGAACCTCATATGGATTATTCATTATTGACCTCCGTATCAAGTTTGCTTGTTACTCTGTTTTGTGATGCAGGAAATCCCAAAAGCATCATATTATCTAAAATTCCTTTAAAATCGGTAAAATTCATAAGATTGTAGGCATCATATGCCCTCGCAAGCGATTGATTAAGCACCGCAGCAATAAAATCCGCCGATTTTACCTCACCTGTTTTCTTATTTACAAACGGATTGAACCCATTAGATTCAATATCTTTTTTTAAATCGTCTGCTGCATCCACAAGATAAATCCATCTGCCAAGCTGATAGCCAAATTCATAAAGGACTCTTTTTTGAATTTCATCGTGAGCCTCAGCCGAAAACAGAGTTGCAAGCATTAAGGCGGTTGGATGAGCCGACATATCAACAGATGGGTTTTCCGAATGTTCCGCATCATACTGCATATTCATCATATCAGAAACCGCTTTGTCCATATCGGGATACTTATCTGCCGCCTTTTTCCTCTGATGAGAAAAGAAAGGCTTTATGATTCTGCACAAAAGCTTTTTAAAAAATCCGCCGTCCTGAATATCATCAATGATTTTGTAATAAACCGATATCATTGAAAATGCGGCAGCTTTGCCGTATGCATCGCCTTCGTCTGTGGCAAATTTACATTTTTTCAGCGGATTGCAGGTGCATCTGCCGTCTTTGAAGCCTTTGCAGGAGCGGTTAAGCGACATTAAGAACATTGCATAAAATGTACAGTCATAGCTTAGCGTAAATCTTGTAAGCCCGGAGTAATCCTTACCCATTTGCCTGCAAAGCCCGCAATACACGGCCTTATAAGCCTCGGCTTCACGGACAAGCAGTTCACTTTTTTGAATCTGCAAATAACCAAACACAGATTTTCTCCTTTATACAATGATACATAATGTATTATACAACAAAATAGCGTTAAAAGCAACAGAATGAGGATATATTCTTTAAATAAGTCTATGGATGCTGTAAATCGTATTCAATTCCTACCGCATTTCCTTCATACTCGAGAAATATTCCGTCGTGGGTGTGCTTCTCTTCGTTTTCTTTTGCTTTTCTTCCCTTTCAATGAAATCAAGAACCTCGTCAATGCTCAGGTTGACATTCTCGTTATCCTGTTTTTTTAAAGCTGTACCTGACTTCACCCTGATTCTGTGATTTAATAATTTCAGAGAATCCATACTTGAAACTAGGCAACGGCAATTGGAGCCCATTACTCGTTAGCCAAGTATGGGTTCTCTTTTCATTTGGTTCAACATACATACCTGATTGACCGATTCGTATATCCTTGCCCACGCTCATTCCGTGTTCGGCAATTTTTTTATTGACTTATAAATTTGAAGGTGTTATTATTCAGTTGTAAGATAAAAAATGTAGCTTGTATCAAAGAAAAACTGTTTGAATACTCCGAAGATTTAATCGGCAACGCAAAATATACTGCTCCGGATTTTTCGGAGATAAAATAAAAACACGCCTGATTTCCAGCGTGTTGGGAATATTATTTATATTGAATTTTGAATGGTAGTAACTATGATTTGCTTTTATTGTAAATGTGATATGATTGACAGCACAACAACCTATGCTGAAGATTTAGGCAACTGCGTTGTCATTATTCGCAATGTTACTTGTTCAAGCAGGCTGCAACACCGAGAACGAGAAAATTACGGAATAACCGAACAATCAAAAGATAGCATAATTTCGTGTTGGATTTTAAATCAAAAATCTAATTTTAACGCAAAAAAATGTTTTTAAAAAAACAGGCAAACAGCCGATAAACACTAAACATCGGCTGTTTGCTCAGTTTTATATATGGCGGAGAGAAGGGGATTCGAACCCCTGATACGGTGTTCACCGTATACATGATTTCCAATCATGCTCCTTCGGCCAACTCGGACATCTCTCCAAACGACCTGTTTATTATATCAAATGAAATCAGAAAAATCAAGTGAGATTTTGAAATATTTTAATTTTATGTGGCAAACTATGAAAAAACTATTTTCTACTCTTTTAATTTTTATAGCAGTATTGCAAATATCTTTAATAAGTGTGTTTGCAACCACAAGCGTAAGTTTTGAAATGCAGAACGCGGATATGAAACCTAACAGACTGTTCAGTGTTGCACTTTCCGCAAAGTCCGTCAATCGACTTTCTGCCGCAACTTTTGAATTTACATATGACCCCGATTATATCGAATTCAGAAAGGTTAAAGCAGTGAATAACGGCTCAAAAATTCAGGTCAACAAGAAAAGCGGCAAGGTTAAAGTTGTTTTTCTCAATTCCGACGGTCAGAATATATCTGACGGAAGTGAAATTTTGTCTTTCACCTTTAAAACGCTTAAAACAGGAACAACATATATTGATTACACGGTTGAACAGTGTGTTAATTCAGGTGTGAATTTTATAGATGTCGGAAGCTGCACAGCATCATGCGTCAGAATATATAAGCACGCTTCGGGTACCGTTGGCGGAGCTTCGATTTCATCAAATAATAATAAAAACAGTACACGGAGTACTACCGGAAAGGGCGGTAAAAGTAAACACCCGACCGAGCCTACAACCGTTAATGCCTCCGATGACAAATATATTGATTACAATCCAATTAAAGATAAGCAAATAAAATTCTTCCTTGCCGGCATGGGTATAACTGCGGGATGCTTGGCTGTTTTGGCTGTTGCGTATGCAATCGGTAAAAAATCGGCTCAGAAAAAAGCTGAAAAAGAGAAAAATCACAATGATAAAACTATTGAAAACAAGACTTCCGATGATTGATTCGGGAGTCTTTTACTTTGCTTTTCTTCCCTGTGTTATATCACGCTTTGCAAATTCACGGTTAATTGAATTTAAAACACGCTTTTTGTCGGCACTCCACATGGGTGCAACAAGCAGCTTTTTGTCGCCGTCGCCTGTTAAACGGTGAATTACAACATTTTCAGGCAACACTTCAACGCAATCGCAAAGAATATCAATATAATTCCCCATTGAAAGCACATCAAATTTTCCGTTTTCATAGTCATCACACAAATCTGTATTTTTTAAAATATGCAGCAATTGCAGTTTGATTCCGTCCGTTTTATTGCCAACATATTTAACGGAATCAAGCATCATCTCTTTTGATTCATTCGGAAGTCCCAAAATAAGGTGTGTAATTACATTTACTCCGATTTTGTGAAGATTTTCTACAGCTGAATCATAAACAGAGAGCGGATACATTCTTCTTATATAATCTGCCGATTTTTCGTGAATTGTCTGCAATCCGAGTTCTACCCAGACAGGTTTTATCTTATTCAACTTTTCAAGAAGACCTAACACATTATTTCCCAGGCAATCGGGACGGGTTGCGATTGAAAGAGCAACAATGTCGGGCTCTGAAATTGCCTCTGTAAAAATTTTTTCAAGATATTCGGTAGGCGCATAGGTATTTGTGAACGGCTGAAAGTATGCAATATACTTTTTGCAGTCTGATTTTTTTCTGATACGATGTTTTGCCTGCTGAATTTGTTCATGAATTGAAAGAAGTGCGTCGGCGGCAAATTCTCCGGAACCTCCCCTGCTGCAAAATATACATCCTTTTGTTCCGAGAGTTCCGTCACGGTTTGGACAGGTCATATTGCCGTTAAGCGAAATTTTATACACTTTCTCGGCAAAGGTATTGTTTAAATATTTGTTTAAAGAGTAATAATTCATAACATCACCTGTAATTAAAAAGGCCGGCTTTTCAGCCGGCCTTTGTGTCTTTCGACATATTAGAGAGGAAATCTATGAAAAGTTCTTGTAATCTGATTACTTTATGATAAAGTGACTTGTTTTTGTCATTTCTTTATCTTACAAACATATAATAACTGCCTTATGTGACAGAAAATTGAACATTATTGTAAAGTAATGTGAAAGTTACTAATAAAATTAAGAAAACTTTCTGATGTATTCAAGAAATTTTTCATAGAGCTTGTCCTCAAGCTCTTCAAGTGTATTGTCTATACCGCCGTTAAAAAACATTTTGTTGTGCTTAGAAAGCGAAAGGTATGCACCAATCATACTCTTTCTGACCTCATCCTGCAAATCCTCTCCGAGTTCATTGCCGCAGGAAAGACCGAGATAAATATTGCCGTCAACAAGCTGTGAAGCAACAGCGGCGTTTTTCAGTTCAAAGGAATTAAATCTGTGTAGTCCCGATGAAAACTCACGCAATGAGAACTCCTCTTCGCCTTTTTTATATTTCTTCTGTTTTTCAAGAAGCTCGTTTTCACATACTTCAAGCAAAAACTTATCTCCTGTGATGTATTCATGCATATAATCGGGATTGATAGCAAGAATATTGTAAAGCCTCATTGAATTAACAGCTGACTCAAGACACGAAAAAGACGCAAACTGCATATTGCTGTCATTCAGCTTGATGAAGCTGTACATATTTTGAAAAACAGACTTATTGACAACAAGCAAAACCAGTCTTTCACTCTCACGCATATCTGACAAAAGAGGGCTTGTCAGGTACGACATAGTGAATTTATACGACTTATTTACATAGTCACTCAATAAATTTAAAAATCCGTTTAAAAAATCGTTTTCTCTTATTGTAAATTCAAACATATATTCACCTATCTAAATAATTCCATATCTGCGTTGTAGAGGTCATTTCTTGTGATGTCGGTATCACAGGAAACCAAAAAACGGTTTTCAAAAGCTGATATAAGCAGATTCGGGTTTACATTGTCGGAACTGCCTGCCGACAAAACAACATCAAGTTCTGCAAAGTCGAACTTATCGGTTACTGCAAAGCTCTTTATACCCTGTTTTATGTCAACGGTTTTTATGTCTTTTTTTGATTTCTTTTCAATTTCAATACTTTCGCTTGCAAGCAGTTCTTTAAACTGTTCGCATATTGTATGGGAATTTTCGCTGTCACAGGAAATCTTGATTGTAAATGATGCAAAAGCAATCTTTCCGGCTTTCATAACAGGTTCCGTTACATCAAACACACGAAGCCCTCTTGGCAGACAGCCGTTAAGTCTTGAAATAATTTTTTCAAATGGGAAGTTATCATCCTCAAGCTTGACATCCATACATTCATTCACACCTCTGAAACCGAGCGAAAGCGGCAACGGGAATGTTGCAAACGGATGTGGGTTAAATCCTTCTGTATGCCAGATAGGGATTTTGCTCTTGTGCAATGCACGGAGCATACATCGATTGAGGTCAAGGTGCGAAATATAGCGACATTCAAAATCTTTTTTAAACCATATTCTTACGCTTTTCAAAACACACACCCTTTCCGTATTTAGCCGCACCGCAGTTGTTGCATTTCAGTCTGCAATGCGGTGTTGTTGTATCTGCGTACGCTTTTTTACATTCTCTGATAAGGAAATCCTTAGTTACGCCGTAGTCGATATGATCCCACGGAAGAATTTCATCAAAACTTCTGTGTCTGTTTGCATAAAATGACGGATCAACACCGCATTCATCAAAGAGTTCAAGCCACCTTTCAAGACTGAAACAATCATTCCAACCGTCAAAATGAAAACCTCTTTCACATGCAAGTTCCATAACCTTACAGAGTTTTCTGTCACCTCTTGCAAATACTGCTTCAAGGTAGCTTGTATCGGCATCGTGATAGTTAAACTGAATTTTTCTTGTTGTAATACTGTCCTTGATGTGCTGTTGCTTTTCATGAAGAACAGGGATTGTATCCTGCGGTTCCCATTGAAACGGGGTGAACGGTTTTGGTACAAAAGAGGATGCAGACACGGTTACACGCACCGACTTGCCCTTTGGCTTGTCGGGACATTTGTAATATGCATCAACTACAGACTGACCGAGGCCGGCAATTGCGGCGACATCGTCCATTGTTTCGGTAGGCAGACCAATCATAAAATAGAGTTTTACCGTAGTCCAGCCGCCTGCAAATGCAGTTGTGCAAGTCTGCAAAAGTTCATCTTCACGAACATTTTTATTGATAACATCACGCATACGCTGACTGCCTGCCTCCGGAGCAAAGGTAAGTCCGCTCTTGCGTACGGTTTTAATCTTATTCATAATGTCATCTGTAAAGCCGTCAACACGCAGTGACGGAAGTGAAATGCTGACTTTTTCGTCTTTGCTCCACTCATTCAGCTTGTCAAGCAACGGTACAATCTGACTGTAGTCACTTGAACTGAGTGAAGATAGCGAAACTTCATCGTAACCCGTGTTATCACATAATGCTCTGCATTGTTTATTTATAGTTTCGGGAGATTTTTCACGGACAGGACGGTAAATCATACCTGCCTGACAGAAACGGCAGCCTCTTATACAGCCACGGAAAATTTCCTGAACCGCTCTGTCATGAACTATCTCAACGAGCGGAACTACAAAATTATCAGGATAGAACGACTTGTCCATATCAAGCATAATACGCTTGTGGATTTTAGCGGGAGCATCTCCTTTTGGAGTGAATGACTTGATTGTGCCGTCCTCGTTATATGTTACATCATAGAGTGCCGGAACGTATACACCCTCAATTTTAGATGAGAGTTCTAGAAACTCCTGTTTTGATTTACCCTCAGCTCTGCACCTTCTGAAAAGTTCAATAACCTCAAGGTCAACCTCTTCTCCCTCACCGATGAAGAAAATATCGACAAAATCTGCAATCGGCTCGGGGTTGCAGGCACACGGTCCGCCTGCAACTACTATGTTTTTAAGTTCTTTTCTGTCACAGCTTTTAATCGGCACACCCGAAAGCCTGAGCATATTGAGCATATTTGTAAAGCTGAGTTCATACTGGAGAGTGAAACCGATAAAGTCAAAATCGGACACGGGATCTCCGCTTTCAAGCGCATAAAGCGGAATATTGTGTTTTATCATCTCTTCTTCCATATCAACCCATGGGGCAAAAACTCTTTCGCACCAAATGTACGGCACAGCGTTCATAAGGCTGTAAAGAATTTTCATTCCGAGATGGGACATACCTACCTCATAGGTATCGGGAAAGCAGAAGGCAAATCTGCAATCTACTTTCTTTTTATCCTTGATTACTTCGTTGAGTTCACCGCCGACATATCTGCCGGGTTTTTGAACCTTCAGAAGTAATTTTTCAACTTCTTTGCTGACCATAGAAATCCTCCGTCAGTAGTAGCCGTTGTTTCTGAACAAAAGTGACGCAATGAGATATATACACACAAACAACAGCGAAAAATTATATTTTGAATTTAGCAAGACCGTAAAGCCGAGTACCGTCAGCGGAAAAAGAATTATAAGAGCAGTTATATTTATAATTCTTTCGGCTGATTTTCCCGAGAATTTTCCGCACAGAATAACATACATAAGCTGTCCGCCGTCAAGCGACATAACCGGCAGCATATTAAAAAGCCCTGTGCAGAGATTCGCCATGGCAATCGGCAATAAAAATTCACTATTACATAAGTATAACAGATAAAACAGAATAAAACAAATGAAATTGACTAAAGGTCCGAAAAAAATTATAAAAATGTTCTGACAGGTTGTGTTTAACTGCCTTGAAGAGTTGATAATCTTGATTTCAAACAGCGAAATTTTGATTTTACCAGGCGGAGATTTACAAATGAGCATTGCAAAAAGATGACCGCATTCATGAATAATCACAGCCATAATGCAACATAGAAATTCTAAAAATATGTTCAGTATCACACATATTGCCCCAAGACAAATGAGTGAATACGAAACCGTAAAATCAATGTTCAGCAGACGAAACTTCATCGCTTGTTGCAGTAAACAGATTTGATAAATCTATTTTATTATCGCCCGTATCAAAAACAACGGATTTTTCAAGGTTTGAATAGTACCATTCCCGTGTTGCGGCATAGACCTCACCGCCGAATAAATTAAGCAAAAAAGCCGCAAGAGCTATAATAATACAACACACAAGTTGAATTGTTATCACAAGCTGTTTCGGAGAATTTTTCTTTTCATCACTATTTTCAGCCGATAAAGAGTTCACATCTTCCTCACCTGAATCAAGCTCCTCCGATACCTTCGGGTATTCCGAATACGAAACAGATTTCCAGTCATCGTCATATGTAATGGTATTTCTGTCATCATTATTTTCTGTCAAAAAAATCACCTCAATGCAATATATGCAATGAGGTGAACAAATTTAACTGCATCATTCAATCTTTTGGTCAAGTCTTTTAAAATCGCCTTTTGTAAGGTTGACAAAAAATGCAATTGCAAGCATTAACGAGAAAAATTCCGCAATCGGGAATGCATACCATACGGCTGTATAATCAAACACCATAGAAAGCACCCACGCAATCGGAAGAATGAGTACAAGCTGACGACAGAATGACATAATAAGACTGCGCAGTCCCTTTCCGACTGCCTGAAAAAGTGTTGTAAAGATAATGCCGGCAGCGGCAGGAATAAAGCAAAGGCTGATGATTCTGAATGCAGGGACACCGATATCCATAATATCCTGTGTGCCGCCAAACATAGCAATAAGCTGTTCGGGGATTGTCCACATAAGAATTGTGCCGACCGCCATAATAATTACGCCAATGATGATGCCACGCTTTAAAGCGGAATACATTCTCTTTTTCTTTCTTGCACCGTAGTTATAACCGATAATCGGCATTACGCCCTGATTGAGTCCGAAACAAGGCATGAATACAAAGCTCTGTAATTTATAATATATACCGAGAACAGTAACGGCAGCCTCCGAAACAGCAAGAATTGCATTGAGTCCGATAATCATAACGGAACCTATTGACTGCATAATTACTGACGGAAAGCCTACAACATAGATAGATTTTAATGTAGAACCATTCAATTTGAAATGTTTGAACGAAACTTTAACTTCGTTATTCTTAAAGAAAAGAATGCAAAGGCAGAAAACCATACCGCAGAATTGACCGAATACAGTAGCAATTGCCGCACCAAGAACACCGAGTTCGGGGAAAATTCCTATACCGAAAATCAGGAGCGGGTCAAAAATAATATTTACAATTGCACCGAAAAGCTGGGATAACATCGGGAATATCATATTGCCTGTTGCCTGAAGCGTTTTTTCAATCATAATCTGTACAATTGAAAAGAACGAGAAGCAAAGTACAACCGTCAGATACTGGATTCCGTAATTTAGAATAGCCTCATTCTGCGTGTACATTGCCATAAACGGGCGAACCGCAAAAAGTCCGAGCAATAAAAATATTACATAATTAAAAATACAGGTTACAAAACCGTGAGTTGCTCCGTCGTTTGCCTGAACAAAATTTTTCTCACCTAATTTTCTTGAAACAAACGAGTTTACACCGACTGCCGTACCGGCTGCAAACGCAATCAAAAGCATTTGCAGAGGATACGCAAGCGAAGTTGCGGTCAGTCCGTCTGCGTCATAGTTGCCGATAAAAATACTGTCAACAACATTATACATTGCCTGAATTGTCATTGAAAAAATTGCAGGCAGACTCATTGTCAGAATTAGCCTTGTCATTGGCATAGTTCCCATTTTGTTTTCATGGGGCTTTACTGAATTTTCCATATTTCCCATACTGATTCCTTTCTTATTCGCATACATATAGTTAGTTGATCTTTCGTATCTTCCTGTAAATCCAAAATGCAACAAGCATTACAGCCGTACCAAGCAACACACCGAAAAAGTCAATCCACATATCGCTCACCTGTCCCGATCTTCCCTCAATCCCAAGCTGAATTGTTTCATCAACAAAACAGGTAAACAGTCCGATAGAAACGGTGTAGGGTACAAATTTTATCGGCTTGATTCGGTCAAATGAATAGGCACATGAACAGAGCAATGCTCCCAGAACGGTATATTCCGTAAAATGAGCAATCTTTCTGATTATGTGGTCCGAAAGATTCGGATCGATTCCGAAAAATTTCAAAATTACTGTGACAAAATCAAGGACGCTTTCACTCTCTTGTGCCGACTCAACTGACGGCATTGAAGAATGAATAAACGCAAATGCAATCACTGACGCGGTCAAAACAAACATAATTATTCTGAATCGCATTGAACAGGAATTCGTTTTCATCAAATCACTCCATAATATATTTTACAGATTATTCAGTCAATGTCAACTTTTGAATAATTATTTATCATAATGTACAAATAAATCAAATTTTAAGGCTTTATTATGGAAGATTTTATCTTGCTCAAATATTGAAAAAAACTTTTAAATCTGTTATACTTATCAGGTATTGGCAAAATATAATTTCTAAGGAGCAAATATGTGGTATTTAATAGTATTTTTTATTTCAATGGTTCCGATAGTAGAAATCAGAGGTGCTGTGCCTGTTGCGGTTGCAAATGACTTAAATCTTTTTTGGACATATGTAATCTGCATTTTAGGCAATATGCTCCCGGTTCCGATTATCTACCTCTTTGCAAGAAAGGTTCTTGTTTGGGGTTCTGACAAGAAGTTTATCGGCAGATTCTTTTCTTTCTGTCTTGAAAAAGGCGAAAAAGGCGGCAGAAAACTTGAGGCAAAAGCAGGCAACGGAATGTTTGTTGCACTTATGCTTTTCGTAGGCATCCCTCTTCCCGGCACAGGCGCATGGACAGGAACACTTGCGGCAAGTATTCTTGACCTCGGATTTAAGAAAAGCGTTATAGCCGTTATGTGCGGTGTTGTTATCGCAGGCATTATAATGGGTATCGGTTCGGTACTTGTAGCAAACGGAATCAACTTTATTTTTGCTCCGTAAATAATTTTGGGCAGCACATCGCTGCCCTTATTTTTTGGTGAATTTATAAAATGGAAAAGAAACATATATATGACGCAATTATAATCGGCGGCGGTGCATCGGGACTTCTGTGTGCAATCACAGCAAAGAAACATGACCGTTCAAAGAAAATTGCAATAATCGAAAAAAATGACAGATTAGGCAAAAAGCTGATGTCAACAGGCAACGGCAGATGCAACCTGACAAATCACTGTATATCCCCCGATAAATATGTCGGTTCATTCAAAAAGCAAAGCGAGAAGATTTTTGAAAGATTCAGCGGTGATGAGATGGCGAATATTTTTAAAGATTTAGGTCTTTTAAGCTTTCACGATAACGAGGGCAGATACTACCCGATAAGCAAACACGCCGCATCTGTTCTGGATGTTCTGCGCTTACAGGTTGAAACACTCGGAATAGATGTTTTCACGGAACAGAATGTCAATTCTATAAAAAAATTTTCAAACGGTTTTAAAATTTCATCTGATGACAGCGAGAAAAAGTACGATTTCATATGTAACAAGCTTGTGATTGCAAACGGTTCAAAAGCCGCTCCTAAGCTTGGCGGAAATGCAAGTGCAATTGATTATCTTAAAAATTTCGGTCACAAGGTTGTTTCGTTCTCCCCTGCTTTATGCCCTGTTAAGGTTAAAAGCGATGTTCTGAAAATATTAAAAGGTCTAAGAGTTACGGGCAAGGCACAGTTATACGGTGAACACGGTCGATTAATCAAGGAAGAAACAGGCGAAATTCAATTTACCGAGAATTCGCTGTCGGGAATTTGTGTATTCAATCTTTCATTGTTTGCTAAACCGAACGACAAAATAGTGCTTGATTTATTGCCCGATTATTCGGAAAATGAGCTGATTAAAATAATCAGACAACATATATCATTGTTTTCTGATTTGCCGTGTGAACAGCTTTTGACAGGGATTTTTCAGAAGAGAATCGGACAGGCAATTCTGAAAATCAGCCGAGTTGATTTGTCAAAGATTTGTTCCAAGCTTTCAAAGGACGAAGTATCAGGAATTTGCAAAACAATAAAATCGATGTCATTTACAGTAAGCGGAAAAGAAGATTTTTCACACGCACAATGTGCTTTGGGCGGTGTTTTAGGCAAAGAAATTGACGAAAACACTATGATGAGTAAAATTGTGAAAAATCTTTTTGTATGCGGTGAGGCGATTGACATTTGCGGTGAATGCGGAGGATTTAATCTTCATTTTGCATTTGCCGGCGGAATTATTGCAGGAGAAAATTTATGATCAGAGTGAATAATATACATTTAAGCCTTGACTACGATGATAAATCGGTTCGCAAGGCAGTGGCTAAACAGCTGAGGATTGAAGAAAAATCCATAAAAAGCTGTAAGATTTTTCGCAGATCGGTTGACGCAAGAAAAAAGGATAATATCTACTTTCTTACAACCGTTGACGCTGAACTTAATATCAACGAGGAAAAGGTATGTAAAAAATGCGGTAACGCTCAAATTGCGAGAAAGTATGAATATAATCAGATGAAATTTGGCAATGCGCCATCCCCCATTGTTGTCGGAGCAGGTCCGGCTGGATTGTTTGCGGCACTTATTCTGACAAGAAGCGGTGCAAATCCAATTCTTATTGAAAGAGGTCGTGATGTTGACAGGCGAACTGCTGATGTGAACAGGTTCTGGACAAGCGGTAAGCTTGACATAACTTCAAATGTTCAGTTCGGCGAAGGCGGTGCGGGAACATTTTCTGACGGCAAACTAAATTCAGGTACAAAAGATATAAGACAACGCAAGGTGCTTGAAGAATTTGTAAGCCACGGCGCACCCGATGAAATTCTCTATAACGCAAAGCCGCATATCGGAACGGATATGCTAAAAGGCACAATAAAAAATATCCGCAACGAGATTATTGAACTCGGCGGAAGGGTTATGTTTGAAACAAAGCTTGTTTCAATGGCTTTTAGTGATAACAAGCTGAAATCTATAACTGTTGAAACGGCTAACGGCGATGAAATTATAGAAACAGACAATGTTATTCTTGCAATCGGTCACAGTGCAAGGGATACTTTTGAAATGCTTTATGATTTAAAATTGCCGATTGAGGCAAAGCCTTTCTCGGTAGGAGCAAGAATTGAACATCTTCGTCAAAAAGTTGATAAGGCACAATACGGCAGATTTGCGGGCAACGAAAAACTCGGCTCGGCAAATTATAAACTTAATACGCATCTTGATAACGGACGGGGTGTGTATACATTTTGTATGTGTCCCGGTGGCATGGTTGTCAATGCGTCAAGCGAAGAAAACAAACTTTGCACCAATGGTATGAGTGAATTTGCTCGAGATGCCGAAAATTCAAATTCAGCGTTGCTTGTAGGAATAAACCCGGATGATTATGAATCTGACCATCCGCTTGCCGGAATGTATTTACAGAGAAAGCTTGAATCAAAAGCATTTGTTGCCGGCGGTGAAAATTATAATGCGCCCATACAAAGAGTTGACGATTTTCTTAATAACAGAAAATCCACACATCTCGGTGATGTAAAGCCGAGTATCGGTCCGAATTATGAATTTTCAAATCTAAATGAAATTTTTCCCGAATATATCAGCACTTCAATGGCTCAGGGCATTGTAAAAATGGGCAGAATGTTGCACGGCTTTGATGACGGTGACACTGTTTTGACTGGCGTTGAGAGCAGAAGCTCTTCTCCCGTCAGAATAATGAGAAAAACAGATACACTCGAAAGTGTACTTATTGAAGGACTGTATCCGTGCGGAGAAGGTGCAGGCTATGCAGGCGGAATTATCTCCGCCGCAGTTGACGGCATTAAATGTGCCGAAAAAATCATTGAAAAATCGAATAGATAAATAAACCGGCAGAAACTAATCGGATTGTTTACTGCCGGTTTATTTTGTATTGTGATTTCACCAAGAAATAATGCCGCCCCAATATAATGAAAAATCAAAAAGGCAAAAAGCACTTAATCAATGGGGCGGCTCTTATATAACTTATATAATCTTATTAAATTTTACTCAGAGTATTTACTCCACTGTCCGTTTGAGTAAATCATATTCACATCGGGGATTTTTAAATCACCTGTCTGTTTTGAACCGTCATTGAATATAGCGTAATCTACGCCGTCAGGAAGTTCAAATCTGTATGTATTGTTGCCAATACTTTCCATAGCCTCACCCGGCCAGCTCATATAATTAGAATCTGTTGAACTCCATACATAAATATTCACTGTTGACCAGTTATCTGTATTATTGAAATAAACATAATTCTTTGTCTGAATTGAAGTCGGTTCGGTCGTTGGCTCTGTCACGGTTGTTGCAGGCTGAGTAGGTTCAATATTGCCTGTGTAAGTACCGCAGTATGAGTCTTCAACAGTAAGTTTAACAACATAAGCCTGAATTGAAGTTGCATCTTTAACCGAAATAACAGAATCTTTGTTTACATCAGCCGCAATGAGAGCATCATCACTTAAAGTCGATATGTGAGAAATATATCTTTGTGCTTCTGTTGAATCGCTGATTGTAATTGTTCCGTTTAAATCAACATCACCGATAAGAATCCTGTTTGAAGGTTCAGTTACCGGCTGAGTCGTGGCAGGCTGAGTCGTAACAGGCTGAGTTGTAGCAGGCTGAGTTGTAGCAGGCTGTGTTGTAACAGGCTGTGATGCGGTTGTTGGCTGAACAGTTGTGGTTGGAGCTGTTGTCGGCTGAGTAGGTTTTACAGTCGAATAGTTCTGCCAAGAACCGTTGCTGTAAATTTTATTACCGTCCGCAATCCTGAGGTCATCAGTCTGACTGTTGCCATCGTTGAAAATTACATATTCTGCACCATCAGGCACTTCAATATCAAAAATATCATTACCCTTGTCGGTCATTTTCTTGCCCGGCCATGATGTCATTTCTTTATTGTCATCACTCCAGAAATATGCATTGACCTTTGACCACTTTGTTGATGAGTTATCATAAGCAACAACCTTTACGGCATTCGGGTCTATTTTTGTATATGTATATGTTTCCGGATCGGATGTTGTCTTGCCGTCACTTGCCTTTACTGTTACTGTGGTTACTGTATCGTATGGAAGGTTTGTGCCGATTGTAATCTGCTGACCGTTTGTATAGTTTACAAATTCACCGTTATCTATTGAATACTGAGCATTTTTTGCGTCCTTGAAATTGAGTGTAAGTGTGAGCTCATCAGTATCGTAGTTTGTTGAACCCGGAGTTACCGACGCTGAAGGTTCTTCGGGTTCTGCTTCATAGACAACAGCTATACCTGATGAACCTATTGTACCTGAAATGGTGCTTGATGTAATTGTAAATGTGTTGCCTGAAACAGCGTCTGTGTATGTGCCGGGTTTAGCGTAACCGCCGCCGTTTTCTACCGATACTTCGCCGCTTCCGCTGCCTTTTACAATAACAGCACCGCCGTCTTTACGGGTAATTACAGAACAACCGTCTGATACAGTGTAGTAATCGGCTTTGCCGTCCATTGCATTATGGAACTTATTGATTTGGGCAACCTCTCTGCTGGTGAAATGAGTTGAGCCTTTTTCTCCCATTTTGATACTTTCTTTGTTGGTTGAAGAAGGACGGGAAAAATAAAGAGCAGTAACCTTATTACGGCTTGCAGCAACCGCATAGGCACGGTCAATAACATTCTGGCTCATTTCATTTGAAAAGCCCCAGTCTTTGTTGTTTGACCATGTATCATGGCTTTCACCCCAATAAAGAAGCTTATCGTTTGAAATGCCTTTTTCACTCCAGTTTCCGCTTGAATTAGGAGCTTTGCCCGAATTAAACGAATCACGGAGTTCTTTGCCGTAATTACTGTCTGTGACAGAAATATAATCGGTATACTCTTTCATAATGTCTTCATTGCCTGTCGAACGGTCATCGGGACCACCGAGAATTTCGCCGTAGTTATAAAGACCGTACTGTGTTACCGATTTCCAGAAATCGTCGCCCTCGCTCGGAACACCAATGTGTTTTGCAGCGTCCCAACGAAGTCCGTCAACGCCTACCGACTTGAGTTCCTGAACATAGTTGCAGACTTTTTGCTGAACATATGGATTTTCGGTTGCAATGTCCGGCATACCAATCGAGCCGTGTGTTACCTGCCAACGGTTTTTCCAGTCAATACCTCCGCCGAAGGTATGCCAATACTCGGATGGCTTTAAATCGTCGTCTATGTTGTTGTGATCGCCTCTCAAATGGTTAGCGACAACATCGACAATAATCTTGATTCCGTACTTTTCTGCCTCATCACAAAGCGACTGAAGTTCAGCCTTTGTGCCGACACCATTTGTTCCGATACTGAATGAAATTGGCTGATATAACCAATACCAAGTACCTGTTCCGTTTGGCTGTGCCGGAGAAGTCTGTATACTTGTAAATCCGGCTTTTGCAATTTTAGGCAATTCAGCCTTAATATCGTTATAAGTCCAGTCAAAACAATGTAAAATTACACCGTCCTGAATATTATCTTTGAGTCTGTACTTATTAGCCGATACGGTTGGCGAGCTTTCTGCCGCCTGAACACCGAGTGAACCGGATACAAAGGCAGATAGACTTGCCGACAGGATGCTCACGCTCAATATTGCGCTGAGTATTTTTGATTTTGTTTTCAAATTTTTACACACCTTTCAAATTAATTTCAAAACTCTACAATGTGTCGAATCAGTCGACTGAAACCAATAAATTAAATCAATTTCAATAGGTTTCAGACATAAAGTACGGTAAAGAGCAACACAAATACAGCGCTTTAAAACAGCAGGTTGCAAAAGCACATAATTTTTATACAAATTACCAAGATTCGACAATAATATTAAAGCACCCATAAAAGGTGCCTTAATATGCGACTGTGTCTGTAAGCCGGGTTTTGTCGTGAACAGCCATCTATCTTGGCAGACCGTTACCGAATCTGCTCGATGCCACCTCCTAAGGACACGCCGAGCAAGCGCATAATGTCCTACCACGGTGTTGCTTCAAATAGGGTTTACACGGCAGAGCAGTTTCCTGCCCTCCGGTGAGCTCTTACCTCACCTTTCCATCCTTACCATAATAATGGCGGTAATTTTCTGTTGCACTATCCCTGGAGTCGCCTCCGGCGGCCGTTAGCCGTTATTATTGCTCTGTGAAGCCCGGACTTTCCTCGCACAGTACCTTTCGGCAGCTGCTCGCAGCTGTTCAACACACTCGCACATTTATTTTATACCTTTTTTGTGCAAAAGTCAAATGAAATTTGTGATTTTTACTTGATATAACAGCTTTTTAGGGGTATAATGAAAGGGAATTTATTATAAGGAGTTACCGATATGGATATCAGAAAAGAATCACTCAAAAAACACTATGAGTGGAACGGTAAGATTGAAGTTGTTTCAAGAGTTCCGATTAACTCGGCTGAAGACCTCTCTCTTGCCTATACTCCCGGTGTTGCAGAACCGTGTCTTGAAATTCAGAAGGACTATGACAAGTCTTTTGAACTCACAAGAAGAAACAACCTTGTTGCCGTTGTGACCGACGGTACAGCTGTTCTCGGTCTTGGTGACATAGGTCCTGAGGCAGGTATGCCTGTTATGGAGGGCAAATGTGCGCTTTTTAAGGAATTCGGCGATGTTGACGCATTCCCTATTTGCGTAAGGAGCAAGGATGTTGACGAAATTGTAAACGCAATTTACCTTATCAGCGGTTCATTCGGCGGAATCAATCTTGAGGATATTGCCGCTCCGAGATGCTTTGAAATTGAAAGAAAGCTCAAAGAGAAGTGTGATATTCCGATTTTCCACGACGACCAGCACGGTACAGCCGTTATTGTTGCAGCAGGTCTTATCAACTCACTCAAGCTTGTTCACAAGAAACTTGACGAAATCAAGGTTGTTATGAACGGTGCAGGTGCGGCAGGTATTGCAATTGCAAAGCACCTTCTTAATATGGGTGTAAAGGACATTACGCTTTGCGACAGTAAGGGCATTATCTGCAAGGGTGATCCGAGACTTAACGCTGTTAAACAGGAAATGGCTGAAATTACTAACCTTTCTCACCTTGAGGGTTCGCTTTCAGATGCAATGAAAGGTGCTGATGTATTCCTCGGAATTTCTGCCGCAGGTTGCGTAAGCGAAGAAATGGTTAAGTCAATGGCTAAAGATCCTATTCTTTTTGCTATGGCTAACCCGACTCCTGAGATTATGCCTGACATTGCCAAGAAGGCAGGTGCGGCTGTTGTAGGTACAGGCAGAAGTGACTTTCCTAACCAGATTAATAATGTACTTGCTTTTCCGGGTATTTTCAGAGGTGCTCTCGACTGCCGTGCAAGCGATATTAACGAAGAAATGAAGGTTGCCGCATCTTTTGCAATTGCTTCACTCGTGAGCGATGAAGAGCTTAATGCAGATTATATTCTTCCAGAGGCATTTGACAAGAGAATCGGCAAAACTGTTGCTGAGGCTGTTAAGAAGGCTGCAATTGAATCAGGCGTTGCAAGAATCTGATAAAGATTTGCAAATAAATATTTTAAGAGAAAGAAAAAGAGGAAAACAATGAAAAAGACAGTTACTTTATTGGTACTGATTTCAATGCTGTTCTCCACTGTTTTTCTGTTCACCGGATGCGGTGATTCATCGGTTAAGGAAATTAAGACTGCCGATGATATCAAGGGAGCATCCGTAGGTGTTCAGACAGGTACAACAGGCGATACTTTTGTATCTGACTATGAGGCTGACGGCACCAAGGTTATGCGTTACAGCAAGGGTGCCGACGCTATCGTAGCTCTTACACAGAATAAAATCGACTGTGTTGTAATTGACAGTGAACCGGCAAAGGAATTTGTAAAAGCAAATGCAGGACTAAAAATTCTTGATGAACCTTTTGCAGAAGAGCAGTATGCAATCTGCATTTCAAAGGAAAATCATGAACTCACCGAAAAAATCGACAAAGCTCTTGCAGAGCTTAAAGACGAGGGCGTTCTGGACAAAATCAAAAGCTACTACATAGAGGGCAACACCGATACCGTACCCTACGAATCACCTAAGGATATCAAGTATGACGGTGAACTTCATATGGCTACGAACGCTGCTTTTCCACCGTATGAATATGTTGAAGGCGGTGAAATTGTCGGTCTTGATCCGATGATGGCTACAGCAATCTGTGACAAGCTCGGTAAAAAACTTGTTATTGATGATATGGAATTTGATTCTGTTATCACTGCTGTTCAGACAGGCAAAGACGATTTCGGTATGGCAGGTATGACCGACACACCGGAGAGAAGAAAAAATATCGACTTTTCAACTTCATATGCAAACACAACTCAGGTTATTATCGTAAACGACAGTGCGTCGGGCAGTTTGTTCGGCAATCTCGGCGAAAGCTTTAAAAACACATTCATCACAGATAACAGATGGCAGCAGCTTTTAAGCGGTTTGCTTGTAACCCTTGAAATCACATTGTTTGCAGGTATTATCGGTGTTATTATCGGTTTTGTCATTGCTCTTGTAAGAGCTACTCACGATATTCAGCTTGGAAAGAGAAAATGCAGGAGCTTCGGTGATTGCGTTCTGAAATTCTTTAATGTGATTTGCAACATCTACATTACTGTTATCAGAGGCACACCTGTTGTAGTTCAGTTGATGATTATGTATTACATTATTCTTGCATCTGTAAGAAACGGTATCTTTGCCGCAATCATTGCATTTGGCATGAACTCTGCCGCTTATGTTGCAGAAATTGTTCGTTCGGGCATTATGGCTGTTGACATCGGACAGACTGAGGCAAGCCGTTCACTCGGTTTTAACAACAGACAGACAATGACAATGGTCGTTCTTCCGCAGGCAATTAAAAATGTTCTTCCTGCACTCGGCAATGAAATTATTACGCTTCTCAAAGAAACTTCGGTTGCAGGTTATGTTGCACTTGCAGATATCACATATATTGGTAATATGATTCGTTCAAGAACTTACGAGGCATTCTTCCCGCTTATTACGGTTGCATTGATTTACCTTGTAATTGTACTTGTGCTTTCGTACATCCTCAGAAGATTTGAAAGGAGATTGAAAAAGAGTGAAAGATAACGCATTAATCTCCGTAAGAGGACTTGAAAAATCATTCAGTAAGGATATTCAGGTTCTTAAAGGTATTGATATTGACATTTTTAAAGGCGATGTAGTTGTTGTTCTCGGTCCGTCAGGCTCGGGTAAATCAACTTTTCTCCGTTGCCTTAACAGACTTGAAGAACCGACAGGCGGTCACATTTTCTTTGAGGGTACCGATATTACGGATCCAAAGGTTAATATAAATGTTCACCGTCAAAAAATGGGAATGGTGTTTCAGCAGTTTAACCTTTTCCCCCACAAGACTGTTATTGACAACCTTACAATGGCTCCCGTCAAGCTTCTTGGCAAGAGCAAAGATGAGGCTAAAAAAGACGCTATGGATCTTTTGAACAGAGTAGGACTTGCCGAAAAGGCAAACGCATATCCGAACCAGCTTTCAGGCGGTCAGAAACAGCGTATAGCAATTGTAAGAGCACTTGCAATGAATCCCGATGTTCTCCTCTTTGACGAGCCGACATCTGCGCTTGACCCCGAAATGGTCGGCGAAGTTCTTGATGTTATGAAAGAGCTTGCCAAGGCAGGTATGACAATGGTTGTTGTTACTCACGAAATCGGCTTTGCAAAGGAAGTTGCAACCGATGTTGTATTTATTGACGACGGTGTTATCAAAGAAAAGAACAATCCGCAGGAGTTCTTCAATAATCCGCAGGACGACCGTTTAAAGGAATTTTTATCAAAGGTTCTTTAATTTTAAACAAAAATCAGAGGATTTCAGTTTTCGCTGAAATCCTCTTTTTTTAATTACTTATTTATTTGATTACCGTAAATATATTCTTTGGCTTTTGATATGAGAATTGATTTTTTGTTTGGAACATTTGCATCTACTACAAGCATTAGCAGATAATCGAGAATATTTCCGACATCTCTTCCCTCTTTTACGCCAAGGTTTAACACATCTTTACCGTTGATATCAAGCTGACTCAGCTTAAAACATTCGTTATCTTTGATTATTTCATTAAGATGTGTTTTAGCCGTTTCAAGATATCCGAGCTTTTCTTCTCGCTGATATTCAGACTGGGCAGATATATCGGCGTATTCGACCTCTAACAACTGCTTTGTAAGTTCTGTACCGAGTACATTCATAACCTTTTTCATAAGCTTTTTACTGCCGTTAAAGCGGACATCATGATATTCAATTAGCAGAAGAGTTTTGTTAATAAAATCAGACGGTAATCTTAGTCTGTGCAGAATTTTGTCTGCAATTTTTTTACTTTCAAGCTGATGTCCCTGAAAATGCGATTGACCGCTGTTGTCGGTGGTTTTAACAGGAGGCTTGCCGATGTCATGCAGAAGCATTGTCATACGAAGTATGGGATTCGGCTCAATTGTACCGAGTGCAGTCAGGGTATGTTGCCACAAATCATACGAATGATGTATGTTGTTCTGATCGAAATTGAACATAGCGGTAATTTCAGGAATAATAACAGCAATAGTTTTTCGGTAAGCGTCAAGAATTTTTACGGCATCCTTACCGCAGATGAGCTTTAGAAATTCCGAAGTCACACGCTCTGTTGCAATGTTTTTTAGCAAGTCTGCATTTTTAAATATAGACTTTGATGTGTTCTCTTCAATTGAAAATCCGTAAACAGAGGCAAAGCGTAATGCCCGCAAGATTCGCAGAGCATCCTCATTAAAGCGTGTATCGGGATTTCCGACACAACGGATAATTTTATCTTTAAGGTCATTTTTACCGCCGTATGGATCGACAAGACCGTATTCAGCGTTATATGCCATTGCATTTACCGTAAAGTCACGGCGTCGTAAATCTTCGTTTATGTTTCGTGTAAAGCTTACGCTGTCCGGATGACGGTTATCGGAATAATCACCGTCAATACGGTAGGTTGTGATTTCATAGACTTCACCGCCGCATACAACGGAAATTGTGCCGTGTTTGATACCTGTGTCAAAAGTATGATAAGCCTCAAAGCATTTTTTTGTCTGCTCGGGCAAAGCATTTGTGCAAATATCTGTATCATGCGGAGTCAAACCGAGAAGATAATCACGAACACAACCGCCTACTATAAAAGCCTCATAGCCTTGATTATTCAGTTGTCTGATTAATTTTTCAGCGTTTTTGTTTATTTGCATTTCTTTTTGCAGTCAGTTTAAGATGACTTTCCTTTTTGAATTTTTCTATATAGTGCTGTGCTATATTGTAGAATATATTAAATACAACAAATGTGCCTACAGCAAAGATTACAAGCAATATGATGTTTTCAAATGTAAGAGGTGCAATTGAGAACAATCCGCCGAAGAAGATTGAACCGATTATTATTCCCGCGGAACATCCGATGACCATAACGGCTCTGAGCGGATTGAACGGGATTGATAATCTGATTACAAGCAGCATACATGAAAATGCAGTAAGATATACGCAGAGAGTTGAAAACTGTGCCTGCGGCATATCTGTCATATACTTTAAAATTGCGAGTAATATTGTATCTGCCGAAATACAAAAAGCTGTTGGGAGTGATCTTGCTATTATATTTACGGTGAAATTACCTTTTACTATATCTTTATTCGGCTGAAGTGCGAGAACAAATGATGGCAATCCAACCGTTAATGCACCTACAAGCGTAAGCTGTATCGGTTCAAAGGGATATCCTGTGCGGAAGAATATGAAGAAAATTGAGAGTATAACCGAATAAATTGTCTTTACAAGATAGAGTGCAGAGCTTCGTTCAAGGTTATTGATTGTTCGTCTGCCCTCTGCCACAACGCTCGGCATCGCGCCAAAATCATTATTGACAAGTACAAGCTGTGACACATTTCGTGCGGCATCACTGCCTGACGCCATAGCTACGGAGCAATCCGCCTCTTTGAGTGCGAGAACATCATTTACTCCGTCACCTGTCATAGCAACCGAATGTCCGTGCTTTTTAAGGGCAACCACAAGCTTTTTCTTTTGAGCCGGAGTTACTCTGCCAAACACATTACAACGCTCTGCCGCATCTTCAAGCTCTTTATCTGTTGTCACGGTTGACATATCAATTGCATTTTCTGCACCCTCGATCCCTGTATCAATTGCAATATTTTTAACAGTTTTAACGCTGTCGCCTGAAATTACCTTTAAGGTGACACCCTGTTCCTTAAAATATTTTACCGTTTCATTTACATTATCACGAAGTTTATCCTTGATAAGAATGAGTGCAAGCGGTTTTAAATCATCAGGCAATGAGTCTTTGTCCGGTTCACTATCGCTTTCGGCAAGAACAAGGATTCTGACGGTTTGATTTATCTTTTCAATCTCAGAATACACCTCGGAATACTTTTCCCTGCTTTTTAAAATACATTCAGTCGCACCGACTATGTAGGTCTTGCCGTTTTCAAATGTACCACCCGACCATTTTGTTTCGGACGAAAAATCGCAGAATTTACTGCACTCATACGGTGAAACGGAATCCGAATAGTCACGCAGTGCATACAAAGTTGCATTCAGTTCATCGGACGCTTTTACAATTGAAGAAAGTGCTTTCTTGATTTTATTGTCATCAGCCCCAAATGGAATAACGCCTGTTACTGTCATTTCGTCTGTTGTAAGCGTTCCCGTTTTATCAAGACATAGCACATCAACTCTTGCAAGTGTTTCAATGCAATACATCTCTTGTACAAGCACCTTTTTGGATGAAAGCCTGATAATTGATACTGCAAGAACAGAACTTGTAAGAAGAATCATTCCCTTTGGAATCATACCGACAAGCGACGCAACAGTGCTGATTACAGCAGACTGCAATGTTGCATCGGGCAGGGTGAATTGTCGAATAAAAAATGCAATGCCAATCGGGAAAAGTACAAATGTACAGATTTTGATAATGAAATTGAATGACTCCATAATCTGAGAATTTACTTTTTTAATATATTTGGCTTCGTTATTTATCTTTGCGGCATAGCAATCGGCTCCGACCTTTACAGCCTGAGC
The DNA here is from genome assembly GCF_002834225.1 of Ruminococcus bromii. Classification (GTDB taxonomy): domain Bacteria; phylum Bacillota; class Clostridia; order Oscillospirales; family Acutalibacteraceae; genus Ruminococcoides; species Ruminococcoides bromii. Next base: position 164,287 of record NZ_NNSR01000026.1, read on the forward strand.
ATAGCATTTTCCTGCCGCAATAAAACTGCCTGAAAGAAGTTCATCTCCGACATTTTTTTCAATGAGATTTGATTCGCCTGTAAGCAAACTTTCGTTGACTCTGCAGCTACCGTCGCATACAATGCAGTCGGCAGGAATCTGGCTTCCTCTTGAAAGCACAAGAATATCATCAAGAACAATCTCATCTTTACTTATTTCTGCAATTTTACCGTTTCTGAGAACATTGATTTTTTTCTCAGACAAAATAGTCAGCTTGTCAACGCTTATTTTGGAACGAATCTCCTGAACTATACCTATAATTATATTTGCTATAACAACACCGATAAAAAGCATATTCTTGTGTGAACCCACAAAAATCAATGCCGCAAGCAAAATTACATTTATAAGATTGAAAAGCGTAAAAATGTTATCACAAAATATTCTTTTGATTGATTTGGTTTTAATATTAGTTGAAATATTTACCTTTCCTTCATCTATACGCTTTTGAACTTCGGAATTGGTAAGACCGACAAGGTTAGAATTTGTGTTTTCCATATATACCTCATAATAAGAAAATGATATAATTTCAGAAAATAATTTACAATGCACGGCTGTTTATCGCCTTTTCGTAAAATCCTCTGCCAGTAACATTTTTAATATTTTCATCAACGCACTAATCTATATTATAAATGCAAATCATAATAAAGGCAACGGAAAGAAGGTGAATTTTTTGCGAAAATTTAAAGAAATTATATCAGTTGCCCTGATTTTCACATTATTATTTACTGTTTCGACTTTTTCGCCTTATGCCGCTGATGATAAAAATGAGGTTTACATTGGCGGTGAGGCTTTCGGAGTTAAATTTTATGCTAACGGAGCAATGATAATCAAGCTTGAAAGCTACTATGACGGTGAAAAATATGTTTGCCCCGCAAAAGAGGGCGGACTTAAAGTAAACGACATTATAAAGAAAGTAAATAATACAAAAATCAGCACAAATGAAGAATTAAAGTCTGAAATTGAAAAATCAAACGGCAATGAAATTACTGTTGAAATTGATAGAAACGGCAAAATCGAAAATAAAACCGTTTTACCGATTAAAAATACCGTGGGAGTATATCTCCTCGGTGCGTGGGTTCGTGACAGCTGTGCAGGCATCGGAACTATGACCTATTATGATGACAGCAATAATTATTTTGCCGCACTCGGTCACGGAATATGCGACTGTGACACGGCTGCTTTGTTACCGTTAAAATCAGGTGAAACAGTTCAGGCTCAAATCAGCGGAATTGATAAAAGCGTCTGCGGTAAAGCCGGCAGCTTCTGCGGATATTTTACAGATGTTCGGCTTGGTAATTTGAGCGTAAACTCTCCTTTAGGAATTTTCGGAGATTTAACGAGTGAAAATTATAAAAGAAACAAGAAATATCTGATTGCGAATGACGATGAAGTTAAAACAGGAAAGGCTGTTATGGTAACAACGCCTGTCGGAGATACGCCGCAGGAATATGAAATTGAAATCAAAAGAATTTGCAACCGTGATATGACATCAAATGAAAATTTTGTCATAAAAATAACCGACAGCAGATTGCTCGAAAATTGCGGCGGTATTGTACAGGGTATGAGCGGCAGTCCGATAGTCCAAAACGGCAAAATTGTGGGTGCCGTTACTCATGTTTTTCTCAACAATCCGAGAGAAGGCTACGGCGTTTTCGCACAATATATGGCAGAATGTTACAATAATCAGCACTAAATGTATGATTACTTGTTCGTTTCATATTGTATAGAGCAACATTAAAAAAGAATTTCCCAATTTTTTAAAAAAGTTTTGTGGAAGGTATTGCCAACTTTACCATTTTGTGGTAATATTAGTACAACAAAAATTACTGGGGGAAATCACAATGAACAACAAAATAAAACTAATCGTAACTGATGACGCTTCCGAATTTACGCAGGAAAATCTTAATATCTTACAGAGTAAGAATATTTCCGTTATTTTCTGCGCAAAAGACGGAGAAGAATTGTGCGATAAAATTAAAAGAGAAAACCCTGATGTTGTGCTGATGGATTCATTTATGACAAGGCTTGACGCAATCGGAGTAATGAGGAGCGTCACAAGGCAGAACACAAAAGTACCTGTTTTTATGGTATATTCCTCTTTTCACAGTCCTGTTCTGGAGCGTGAAATTATGAATTCTGGTGCATCATATTTTGTGTTGAAGCCGTATAACATTTCCGAATTAAGCAGCATTATCAGCGATTTGTCGGATTTGAGCAAGAAAAATAATTTTGGCAGAGGAAGAATTATTGACGCTTTCGGAATTGAAATGAAAGTGACCGATATTCTCCATGAAATAGGAGTTCCGGCTCACATCAAAGGCTATCACTATCTGCGTGATTCAATCATTATGTCTGTTGAGCATCCTGAAATTATCAATGCCGTGACAAAACAGCTCTATCCGTCGGTTGCCAAAAAGTACGAAACAACTTCTTCACGGGTTGAAAGAGCTATAAGACACGCAATTGAGGTTGCATGGGATCGAGGCGACATTGATGTTCTGAACTCATATTTCGGATATACAATCCACAACGACAGAGGAAAGCCCACAAACAGCGAATTTATTGCCATGATTTCAGACAAATTAAGACTGCAGATTAAAAATGCAGGCTAAAAAAAGAGCCGCTCGTTAAGAGTGGCTCTTAATATATTATTTAGTTTTTCCGATATCGTGTCTGTAATGAGCGCCTTCAAAGGAAATTTTTTCTACTGCGGCATATGCCTTTTCGAGTGCCTCATCAAGTGTATCCGCTGTTGCAGTAACACCGAGAACTCGACCGCCGTTTGTATAGAACTTTCCGTTTTCGTACTTTGTGCCGGCATGATAAACGATTGCACCATCGACACCGCCGTTATCATTAAGACCGAACATCTCTATACCCTTTTTATATGAAACAGGATATCCGCCGCTTGCCATAACAACACAAGCTGCAGCACCGTTGTCCCATTCAATATCGAGGTTGGAAAGCTTTTCGTCAATAACAGCCTCACAGATATCTACAAGGTCAGTTTTAAGTCTTGGAAGAACAACCTGAGCCTCAGGATCGCCGAAACGGGCATTGTATTCAATAACCTTTGGACCGTTTGGTGTAATCATAAGTCCAAAGTACAGACAGCCCTTAAAAGGTCTGCCCTCTTTATTCATCGCCTCAATTGTAGGGATAAAGATTGTATCCATACATTCCTTGGCAATCTCGTCTGTATAATACGGGTTCGGGCTGATTGTGCCCATACCGCCTGTGTTAAGACCTTCGTCATTATCAAAAGCACGCTTGTGGTCTTTTGAGCTGACCATAGGTTTTACGCACTTACCATCTGTAAATGCAAGAACAGAAACCTCGGGACCTGTAAGAAACTCTTCGATAACGATATTGTTACCTGAGTCGCCAAACTTCTTGTCCTCCATAATTTCTTTGACTGCTTCAATTGCCTCATCAACAGATTGAGCAATAATTACACCCTTGCCGAGTGCAAGACCATCAGCCTTTACAACAACGGGAGCGGTATTTTCGTTCTTTATATAGTCAATTGCTTTCTGAGCGTCATTGAATACTTCATACTTTGCAGTAGGTATGCCGTATTTCTTCATAAGATTTTTTGAGAAAACCTTTGACGCCTCAATAATAGCGGCATTTGCATTAGGACCGAATGCTCTGATTCCAGCCTCCTGCATAGCGTCAACCATACCGTCAGCAAGCGGATCATCAGGGGCTACAAAAACAAGGTCAATTGCATTGTCCTTTGCAAACTTAACCATATTTTCTTTATCCATAACTCCGATATTAACAAGCTCGGCATCTCTTGAAATACCGCCGTTGCCGGGAGCGCAATAAAGCTTTGTGCATTTAGGACTTTCAAGAAGCTTTTTAATTAAAGCGTGCTCTCTGCCGCCCGAACCAATCATTAAAATTTTCATAACCGCACCTCTATCAGTGATGGAAAAGACGAATACCTGTAAATGACATTGTCATATTGTACTTATTGCAGGTTTCAATAACATTATCATCACGAATTGAACCGCCAGGCTGTGCAACAAACTTAACGCCTGAACGCTTTGCTCTTTCAATGTTGTCACCGAATGGGAAGAATGCGTCAGAACCGAGTGAAACACCGTCAAATGTTGCAAGCCAAGCCTTTTTCTCTTCCTTTGTAAGAGGTTCGGGCTTAGTTTTGAAGAACTGCTGCCATATACCGTCGGCAAGCACATCCTCATAATCGTCAGAGATGTAAACATCAATAGTGTTATCTCTGTCAGGACGGCGGATGTTGTCAACAAACGGAAGGTTCATAACCTTCGGATGCTGTCTGAGATACCAGATATCAGCCTTATTGCCTGCAAGTCTTGTGCAGTGAATTCTTGACTGCTGACCTGCGCCTACACCGATTGCCTGACCGCCCTTTGCGTAGCAAACAGAATTAGACTGAGTATATTTAAGAGTGATAAGAGCAACAAGAAGGTCACGCTTAGCATCCTCTGTAAAATTCTTATTATCTGTTACAATGTTCTGAAGGAGCATTTCTTCGTCAATTTTGAGTTCATTTCTGCCCTGTTCAAATGTAATACCGAAAACATCCTTATGCTCAATAGGAGCAGGAACATAGTTCGGGTCGATTTTTACAACATTATAGTTGCCTTTCTTTTTTGACTTGAGGACTTCAAGAGCCTCGGGAGTATAGTCAGGAGCAATAATACCGTCAGAAACCTCTCTCTTGAGGAGGATTGCAGTCTGAACATCGCAAGTATCGGAAAGAGCCACCCAGTCACCGTATGACGACATTCTGTCTGCACCTCTTGCCATTGCATATGCGCTTGCAATTGGAGAAAGTTCAAGGTCATCTACAAAGTAGATTTTCTTGAGTGTGTCAGAAAGCTCAGTTGCAACTGCCGCACCGGCAGGACTTACATGCTTGAATGACGCAGCTGCAGGAAGACCTGTTGCCGCTTTGAGTTCCTTTACAAGCTGCCATGAGTTAAATGCATCAAGAAAGTTGATGTAACCGGGTTTGCCGTTGAGAACCTCAACAGGAAGATCTTTGCCGTCCTGCATGAAAATTCTCGAAGGCTTCTGATTCGGGTTACAGCCGTATTTTAAAGCAAGTTCGTTCATTGGATTCATCCTTTCCGAAAAATAAATTACTTGTTTTTATTGATAATTCTTGACTCTGCCTTATTTGAAGCAATGTCAATATAGCGTACAAAAAGTGAAACCTTGTTATCCTCATTGAGAGAATTCCAGATTTTCTCGGCAAATGTGTCAATATCATCGTTACCGATTTCTACGAGTGTAGGTTCACCCTCAAAGCTCGGAAGCGGATTGCCGTCACTCATATATGTGTGAATGAATCTGCCAAGACCATTTATCGGCTTGTCATATGTAAATGTGTATCTTTCGCAGCAATCGGGATTGCCGTCTGCACTTTTGAGAATTGACATTGCATAGTTCATATTGCCGTTTTCACACTCAACGATACCAGAAATTCGTGGAGTGTAGTTAGGACCGTCAGGCTCAAATTCTCTTGTTGTGAGGGACTGTTCAAATGTCTGACCTTCATTCATAAGATCATAAACAGTATCTGTCTGGTCACCGTTAGTAACGATGGTTTTGTTGCCGAGAACTCTTACGGGAGAATAGATGATAAGTGACGGATCAACAAGCTTTGACGGATCAAAAGCCTGAGTTTTGATGCCGTCCTCGGTTTCTGCAAACACTCTGTTTCTGCTGTTTTCGCTTCTGCCCATAATGAAGTATGCAATAACAGCCTTTGAGCCGTCTGCACTTTTGCCGATTACAATGCCTCTGCCCGGATATGAAGTTGAAGCAATGTCATTGTAAAGTGATACAGGTTTCATATTTTTCCTCCGTTAGTCAAGAATTTCGGTTTTATTGTCTTTTACTATAATTTTATCTTCGCAGAAAAGCGAAACCGCCCTTGGAAGAATCTTCCATTCAGCCTGTTCCATAACTCTTTTCTGAAGAATTTCAGGTGTGTCACCGTTCTGAATTTCAACGGCTTTCTGAATGATAATGGGACCGCCGTCGCACACTTCGTTTACAAAATGTGCGGTAGCACCCGTTACCTTGACGCCTCTGTTAAGAGCCTCCTCATGAACTCTGAGTCCGTAATATCCCTCGCCGCAGAATGACGGAATAAGCGACGGATGGATATTGATTATTCTGTTTTCAAAAGCAGAAATAAACTGCTTTCCGAGAATAGTCATAAATCCCGCAAGAACAACAAGGTCAACATCCTTGGATTTCAAAAGCTCGGTTACAGCAGAATCATACTCATCAAATTCGTCATAGTCTTTTCTCCTGATAACCTCAGTTGCAATCGAATTATTTTTTGCTCTTTCAAGTGCATAAGCGTTTGGATTTGAGGACACAACAAGAGAGATTTTTCCGTTTTTAATCTCTCCCCTGTTCTGAGCGTCAATAAGTGCCTGAAGATTTGTGCCGCCGCCCGACACAAGAACTGCAATATTTTTCATTATTCAAACACTACTCCGTCATTACCGCTGATTACTTCACCGAGTACAACAGCGTCTTCACCGTTAGCCGCAAGAACCTCAAGAGCCTTGTCTGCATCTTCCTTGGCAACAGCAATTATCATACCTACACCCATATTGAATGTGTTGAACATATCGTGCTCGGGGATATTACCTACTCTCTGCATAAGCTTGAAAATAGGAAGAACAGGAATATTGTCCTTTTTGATTTTGGCAGAAAGACCGTCTGTAAGCATACGGGGAATGTTTTCATAGAAACCGCCGCCCGTGATGTGTGATACAGCCTTTACATCAACCTTATCCATAAGAGCGAGAAGAGGTTTTACATAAATTTTTGTAGGAGTGAGCAATGTTTCACCGAGAGTTTTGTCAAGCTCAGGATACTCGGCGTTGATTGTTTCCTCGTTGATATCAAAGATTTTTCTGACAAGTGAAAATCCGTTTGAGTGAACACCCGAAGAACGGAGTCCTAAAAGTACATCACCCTCGCAAAGCTTTGAACCGTCAATCATCTTTGGCTTGTCTGCAATACCAACACTGAAACCTGCAACATCATATTCGTCAACAGGCATAAGACCCGGATGCTCTGCAGTTTCACCGCCGATAAGAGCACAACCGGACTGAACACAGCCTTCTGCAATGCCTGATACAATTTCAGCTACCTTTTCGGGATAGTTCTTGCCGATTGCGATATAATCGAGGAAGAAAAGAGGTTTTGCTCCACAGCAAATTACATCGTTTACGCACATTGCAACTGCGTCAATACCGATTGTGTCATGCTTGTCAAGAAGAAAAGCAAGCTTGATTTTTGTGCCTACACCGTCGGTACCGCTGACAAGTACAGGTTCTTCCATATTTTTGAAATCAGGGGCAAAAAGTCCGCCGAAACCGCCGATGCCTGAAATAACACCGTCGATTTTTGTGCGTGCCACATGCTTTTTCATAAGCTCTACAGACTTATAGCCTGCTGTTACATCAACACCTGCCGCTTTGTAGCTTTCGGAAAAGCTGTTGTTCATTGTAATCACTCCGTCACTTTCTGTTAATTTTTTTAGCGTATTTATCTACAAAGATTGTTCTCGGAATTTCAGCGTCATAGCTGCCCGTGAAACAACCGTCACAGAATTCTATATTTGCACCCTCAGCAATTTTTCTGAGACTGTTTATACTGAGATAACCAAGTGAATCTGCACCGATATATTCACAGATTTCACTTGTTGTCAACTTGTTTGCAATAAGACTTTCTTTATCGTGAATGTCCACACCAAAGTAGCACGGACATACAAACGGCGGTGAGCTGATGAGCATATGCACCTCGGCAGCTCCTGCCTCACGCATAAGACGAACAATATGCTTTGAGGTTTCACCTCTGACGATTGAGTCATCAATAATAACAACTCTCTTGCCTTTAACATTAGCCTTCAAAGCGGTAAGTCTTGTTCTGAGAAGTCTTTTCTTTTTATCTTTACCCGAACCTACTGTTCTGCCGATATATTTATTTTTGACAAAACCTGTGCTGAACGGGATACCCGAAGCCTTTGCATAACCCTGTGCGGCAATAAGTCCCGAATCGGGAACACCGCACACCATATCTGCATCAATCGGGAACTCGTCATAAAGAAGTTCACCGGCTTTGAATCTTGCATTATGTACGCAGACACCGTTGATTACGCTGTCCGGTCTTGCAATATAAACATATTCAAAAAGGCAGAAAGATGTTTTATCGGGCAAAAGCTTTAATTTGTAGCTGTGAAAGCCTTCTTCGTCAACTACTACCATTTCACCCGGCTCAACATCACGGACAAATTCACCGCCGAGACTGTCGATAACACAGCTTTCTGAAGTGAAAATCCAGCTGTTTTTGAGTTTGCCGATACAGAGCGGACGGAATCCGTGCATATCACGAAAGCCGATAAGACGGCTCGGTGCGCAAATTACAGTTGAGTAAGCGCCCTTGAGCTTTCTCATTGAAGAAAGAACAGCATCTTCAAGCGTGTCTGTTACACATCTTTCGGTTGCGATAACATAAGCCATAATTTCAGCATTAGAATTGGACTGAAAAACAGCACCGCCTGTTTCAAGTTCCTGTCTTATTTCATTGAAGTTTGTAATTGAGCCGTTGCTTGCAATACCGATTGAACCCTGAATATATCGCATAACAAGCGGCTGGTTAGATGCACGGTCGAGTGATTCCGATGAAGTATAACGAACATGACCGACTGCAATCTTACCGTTTGGAAGTTTTTCAAGTGCTTTGGGCGTAAAAATCTCGGACACCATACCGAGTTCCTTGACAGTTGTAAATTCACCGTCTTTATTCACGGTGATACCTGCGCTCTGCTGTCCCCTGTGCTGAAGGCTGAAGAGTGCGTCATTTGCGGCGGCAACAACATCGATATCGTCATCATTACGGTAAATACCGAACACACCGCACTCGTCATTTACTTTGTCAAGTTTTGTGTCAATATCTACATAGTTCTTAATCAAAGCTCTGCCACCTTAGCCTGCATTGCCTTGTCTTTTTCGGCAACGCCTTTTTCCATATCAGCTTTCATATTTTCAAGCTTCTCTGCAAGAGAATCGTCGGAAAGTGCGAGCATTTCAACGGCAAGAATTGCAGCGTTAGCCGCACCGTCAACTGCTACTGTTGCAACCGGAATTCCTGTAGGCATCATAACTGTTGCGAGAAGAGCATCCATACCGTCAAGCTGAGCCGACTTGCATGGGATTCCTATTACAGGGAGGGTTGTTTTTGCCGCAAGAACACCTGCGAGATGTGCCGCCATACCTGCTGCGGCAATGATTACACCAAAACCATTCTTTTTAGCATCTGCCGAAAACTTAATTGCCGCATCGGGAGTACGGTGTGCACTCATTACATGAACCTCATACTCTACGCCAAATTCTTTGAGTTTACTGACAGCCTTTGATACTACGGGAAAATCACTGTCGGAGCCCATAATAATTGCAACCTTTTTCATAACTACTCATAGCCTTTCCGCCCACTTGATAAATTGCCGCAAAACCGTGCCGTGGGCAGACAAAGTCAGGACAAATATGCCAATTTATGCTTTGAATCGACATAAATAAAGCATTACTAATTAATTATATAAAAAAATCGGTTAAAATTCAATAGTCAGGCGAAATTATTTTTAAAATACCGCCAAAAAGCAAAAAGTGACTGTGCAAAGCATAGCCACTTCAAGATATCAATCAATCTCGGAAACATCTTTTCCCTGTTCGATTTTTGTGCCTTTATCGGGGCCTGTAGCATTAAGATACGGTCTTTCATTGGAAATGACGCCCTCGGTTGTAACTCCCGCCTCTGCAGCCTTTTTCATACCCGGAAAAAGAAATTCCATCTTTTCGTTATCGAATTTTTCATCGAGATATTCTTCAAAGCTGTTTGACGCAGGCACTCCCTCTGTTCTCTGAGTCCATCTTGCCGTAGCTGTTACGGACATAAAGCCGTTGAATGCCATGAATACAATCAGAAATGTTGTAATAATTGCACCTGCTCTTTTAGGGATTTTTTCAATAAGCTTTGCTGTCCACGGATACAGATAACGCACCCAGACAAGACCGAGGAATCCCCAGATAAGGGCATACATAAGATTAGTTCTGCCGTCAAGGTTAAACGGAGTGTCACTGTAGTCCCATGAAACCGTTCCGAACATCTGCTCCTGCAGCCACGAACAGAAATACTCAAAACCTGCTCCGACAAAAGCACTTATCACAAAAACAAGCGTATCATTAAGCTTGTAAAGCTTATACAAAGCAGCTGTCAGAAAACACGCACCGCCGCCGTAAACAGGAATAAACGGACCGTAAACCATACCGACACGCATTTCAAAATGTCCGTCAACGCAGAATGCCCATATTGTTTCAAGAATCGTGCCGATGAAAGAACCGATCACAAACAGATAAAAAAGCTTCGTAAAACAGAATCCGTAAGCAAACGGCTTGTCCTCTTTGCTTTCAAAGGTTTGTGTATATTCTTTCATATTATCCTGCTTAATCTCCTCAATTTTAGCATTAATTTGCTTTACATAAGCCATATGAGTGAGATCGGGATAAGCGTGCGCAAGTCTTTTTCTTAAAATATTCTCTGTAAAAAGTCGGTTATAGTTTTCTTCAAGTTCCTGAATTTCAACCTCTGTTGCACCTTTATCCATAAGCTCGGAAGAATTTTTAAGCTTTGCAATTCTTCTGAGCAGACGGATTGTTGTTATCATTGAAAAAACATAATCAATTACAATAATTCCGCAGAAGCAAAGAACAAGAATAAGACTTACCCAGAAAGGAATTGCTTCAACGGCTGTGCGAAGCACCGGAATTATCAATCCGACAAGCAGCATACCGAGCAATCCGAGGAAAAGTGCATAAGGAAAAGTTATATAATTGCCTATGCTGAATTTCGAGGAAGAAAAATCCCATGGCTTGAATTTGAGAGTTTTTTCTACAAGCACACCGACCACAACCATAAGTGCAGATAATATCAGAGTTGAACCGATGAATAAAATCAGCTTGCTGTTTTCAAACGGTTTTAGTGCCGTATAACAAATAACCGCCGAAAATCCGTACATAGGGCAAAACGGCGATGTCAAAAAACCGTTGTTACTGAATTTTTTCTCAAGAAGAAGCGAACGAAAACTGCTCGCCACCCAGCCAAAAAACGAGAAAATTACGAAGTACCACAACAGGTCGAGTAAAAATTGCATTTCCTGTCCCCCACAATTTTATGCAACAAATCGGACACAGAATTCTGTGCCCGAAAAATTGCCGTAAATTTCACATTCTTTATGCCTTTGGCACATCATCTTTCCAGAGTTCTTTAATTGCGGTAACATTGCCCGCAAGTCCCTGAATATCTGAAGGAATGATAATCTTTGTAGCCTTGCCGTCAGCGGCTTTACCGAATGCCTCAAGCGATTTAAGCTGAATAATTCTATCGGTAGGAGCAGCCTCATTGAGCATTTTAAGTGCGTCGGCATTAGCTTTCTGGACTGTGAGAATAGCCTCAGCTTCACCCTGTGCCTCACGGATTTTCTGCTCCTTAACAGCGTCGGCTTTAAGAATTGCAGATTCCTTCATACCCTCTGCAACGAGAATCTGACTGCGTTTTTCACCCTCTGCATCAAGAATTCTTGCACGGCGCTCACGCTCTGCCTTCATCTGCTTTTCCATCGCATCCTGAATTTCACGGGGCGGAAGAATGTTTTTAAGTTCGACACGGATTACCTTAATGCCCCATGCGTCGGTTGCCTCGTCAAGAATCACTCTGATTTTACCGTTGATTGTATCACGGGACGTAAGTGTGTTATCAAGCTCAAGATCACCGATGATATTACGCAATGTTGTTGCAGTAAGATTTTCAATAGCGCTGAGCGGTCTTTCTACACCGTAAGTATAAAGCTTTGGATCGGTAATTTCAAAATACACAACCGTGTCAATTTGCATGGTGACATTATCTCTTGTGATTACAGGCTGTGGAGGGAAGTCGATCACTTGCTCTTTTAATGAAACCTTTTTTGAGATTTTGTCGATGAACGGAATTTTTACATGCAAGCCTGTTGACCAAGTTACATGATATGTT
>NZ_NNSR01000027.1 GCF_002834225.1 Ruminococcus bromii
CCAAAGCCGCTACTACGATCCATTCACAGGCAGATTTTTGAATGCGGATGTATATGCTGATACCCAGTCAGGTACTCCGCTAAGCACAAATATGTTCTCTTACTGTGAGAATAATGTGGTAATGAATATGGACAATAAAGGCTATAGCATAGGTATATCTAGTGGTTGGGTATCATTTGGTATTGATTTGATTATCGATGTGTTTGCAGCACCTGTTGCCTTAGCATACCATGCAATAAAAATTGCAGTAAAAACGTACCTCAAAAAATATGGAGTAAAAAAAGTTGCAAAGTATATAATAAAGAAAATAATATCAAAATGCAAAAAAATTCTTATTAAATTTACTAGATTACTTAATAAGCTATTAATGAAAGTTATAAGAACCTCTAAAAAATTAATTCGAGATGACTTTATCAATAAAGGAATAGGAAAGATTTTGGGTGTTCTTAACAGTAAAAGAGTAAATCAATTATATGACGCGGTTTGTATGTTTCTATCTACCGGGGCATTTATTGCGGGAGTTCTTGATATTGTTACTGATAAACATTTTGATGGTGTTATACGCATTTAGTAAGTATAAAAGAGGTTTTAAATATGGCAAACTTAATAGTTAATCTTAACAATTACAATGATAGCAAATGTGAAATTATTGTAAATGGTATCGATATATTTAAAAATCAAAAGCGTATTCCTATTACCAAAAGTGGGACATATAAAATCAATATTATTATTTACAACACTATGAAAATAAAAAATAAATTTCATTTTAATTTAAAAAACTTGCTTCCATATTTTCCTTATTTTTATAGAAAGGAGGTTGAAAGCGGAGGCAAGATTAATAATTACAGAATTACTTCATGGGACAATTATATCGACTTTATATCCTTTGATTTTAATGCTACTTTTGATGAAAATTTGATTGAAAGAGAAAATATTTTCCTGAATGTGAATTTTGATTTTATGGGAAAACAAAATTATATTGGTGGAAATGATTTCTATAATTACCCACAGGTATCATCAAATGATGAAATAGAAATAACTGACATTGAGCTTAATGAGAAAAAAATATTGAATAAAAGTAATTATAAAAGAAATCAGTTTTTATTGTGCGTAACACAGAGTCTATTCTTATTGTTTGTGGGAATTTTATCGTTTGTATTCATAGCAGATTGTGGTAATAACTTGTTTTATAGCGTTATTTCAATATTAGTTATAATGCATTCTGCTTATACATTCGTAAGAAATATAATCAAATTGTATAGATATATTTCTTAAAAGTTAATTTGTTTGCAAGAATAAAATATTTGAGTAAATCAATAAAATTATTAAAAAGAAAGAGGCATACCGAGCGGTATGCCTCTTTCTCGTGCCTGAATTAGTTATAACATTCTAAAGATGAGAGATTTATATTTATTTTTGAAATTTCGCCTTTGTGTACGAAGCGTAGGGGAACTTTAAGGCAAAATTCTCTTACGGCATAATATAACTGCATAGGCTGTTTGTCGTCAACGGTAATTGCGTGTAAAGGAAAAGTTGCTTTCTGGATATCTTTTATTAAATTGTAAGTTCATAATGAAATACAGATACAAAAAACTTCCATAGGCAAGCCCCCTCATAAGTCACTGAAATCGTACCAAAACAGTAGATATTATGTTGTATTTGCTTTTTGTTTATGATACAATTTAAAGCGAAAACAGCGACAACCTTAATGATGTAGTCAGAATAATTGACCTTTCGGGTACAGAAGTCGCAAGCTATGTTTATGACGCTTGGGGTAACATAAAAGATATCAAAGGCGAGCCGACAATTCGAGAAATAAACCCGATTCTCTACCGGGGCTATGTTTATGATACCGAAACTTCACTCTATTATCTCCAAAGCCGCTACTACGATCCATTCACAGGCAGATTTTTGAATGCGGACGATACACATTACATTATGTTCCCGTCCTTGATGGCAAATTTGTATACATATTGTGATAATAATGCAATTAGTAATACGGATACAAATGGTAAAACAGCTTGGTTATGGATGTTAGGCTTGTACGCAGTGAAGAAGTCAATGCCATTACAATTCTATTTTCATTCAATACTTAATAGGCAACGCTACAAGTGTTACGATTTTTCGGATAATAGTATGTATGCCGATAAAATTTTGGGTTCGATAGCATATTATAATTTTAAGAAGAAATATCACATCATAAATTTATATCCGGCATTAGAAAGAATGTATCACCAAAATCGATTATATATGATTTATAGTGGAACTTTTGATCCTTATTATACGGGTGAACGAGACTTATATTTATCGATAGGTCAATGTAAAGTAAATATCTGCTATGTAATATACGGTAATGTTAACAAAAGGCATGACATTGCTTATAGTGTGACAGTAACTTTTACTGATGACTACGATTTTGAACATTGGACTAAAAGTAAAAAGAATTTATTGACCATGTGTATAAATAACATTTTAGGATATTATCCTCAATCGCTCGGATTGATAGTTCCCTACTCATGGCGTATACAGTATAAATTTTCAGGCACGTTCAGATGTCGACATTGATGCAAAAGGAGGCTAAGATGAAATTTACCGTACCGAAGCTGATATTTTTGTTAGCTACTATTGCTATTATTTTGTCGGGATGCAATATTGACGATGTGTTGGGATATTTGTCAACCGTCAGGGTTGATGAATATGATATGGAGGTAAATTACTATAATGAGGGCGCAACATATCTCTTTTCCGGCAAGGTAGTGCTGACCAAACATGATGAGGAAGATAAAGCAAAGGATTCTTGGCTTGAAGACGATCTTGGACTGCGCCTTAATACAGGGCAAACTGGGGATGTGAAGACGATTTTGTCGGGCGATTTTGACGAGGTGGGCTATGCTTCTAAACAAATATTTATTAAAAAGGACGATTTGTATTACGTCTTTAGCATTGACAGCTACACCGTACCAGAAAATTTATACGCTTTCGCCTACGATAATTATGACGATATTGTGCTTTCGTATGAAATGAACGAATATACCGCCGAGGAGTTTTCCGATAAATATGACAGCGGCGCGATCGACTGGGGAATTGATGATTTCGGGTAATTGTCTGTGAAGTTTGATTTGAAGCAACTCATATCTGCGCTATATAGCAGTGCGCAGCTTGACATGATGGATTTAAGATGAGCAGAAAACATAAAGTGAAAAAATATTTACATTGGTTCTGACCGTTATAATATTGGTATGCACAGGGTGCTCCTTAAAGGAATATGATTATTCAGAATGGGGAAAATATGAATTTTCCGATAATGAACACTCTTTTTACTATCCGAAAACGGAAAATCGTATGTAAGCAATGATGGTATTACCGCCAAAACTACAACCGATGATTTTGGCAGAACTACACAGGTCAGAACTGTCCGCAGTGACGGTACTCTTGTATTTAATACAGACTATGAGTACGCAAACGGCAAGGCTGAAAATTCAACAACTAATCTTATCAGTAAGTTCAGTCAGTCATACGGCAGTGACAGCGTTTTGTCATATGATTATTCTTATGATGCAAACGGCAATATTACCGAGATTAAGCAAAACGGCAAACTCATAAACAAGTACACTTATGACAGTCTTAACGAGCTTAAAGAAGAATATGATTATGTAAATAAGTTCTACATTAACTATTCTTATGACGGAGCAGGAAACCTGCAAAATAAATATGAACAGGTTCTTGATCCAAACTACGGTTATCCTACAGGAACACAGCATGGTAATACATATGAGTACACCGATACAAGCTGGAAAGACAAACTGACAAAAATCAATGGTGACAATATTACCTACGATGCAAACGGCAATCCGCTTTCATACCGTGACGGAATGAGTTTTGAATGGGAGAACGGAAGAATTCTCAAGAAAATCAACACTTCCGATAGTTCTATTCAAATGAGTTATGACTCAAACGGTATGAGAACACAGAAAACCGTTGACGGAGTTAAGACCAACTATTACTACGACAGCAACAAAAA
>NZ_NNSR01000028.1 GCF_002834225.1 Ruminococcus bromii
CAACGGGTGGTTTGCTCTAGGGCTATAAGCCCATGCTACCGGCCAGCGTCTCAAGACGCTGGCTTTCACTTGGTTCAAGCCTATTGCCTTTGCCTCTTTCGCCACCCCTTAAAGGGTGTTTGTATTACTCGCCACCCTTAAAAGGGTCTTCATATTCTCGTACACTTAATTTATCTAGTGCTATATCATGCTTTTCTTGGTCTTCTATGTATTTCCTTATGGTTGCTTCATTTAGACCTACTGTACTCACATAATATCCTTCTGCCCAAAAGTGCCTATTTCCAAACTTATACTTCAGATTTGCGTGTTTCTCAAACATCATTAACGCACTTTTTCCTTTTAAATATCCCATAAAACTTGACACACTCATCTTCGGTGGTATACTTAAGAGCAAGTGTACATGATCTATCATCATATGCCCCTCTAGTATCTCCACTCCTTTGTACTGACATAACAATCTTATTATGTCTTGCAAACTCTGTCGATACTGTGCTTATATTATTTTTCTTCTATACTTTGGCACAAACACTACATGGTATTTGCACATCCATTTTGTGTGGGATAAACTATTTGTTTTATTTGCCATTAAAATCACCTTTCTTTTTTTACAATAGACTTGAACATTCTTATTGTAATACGATTGGTGATTTTTTTGTATAACTTTTTATGCACACCCGCATAGCGGGTGGTTGTTTGTGCCACGCAAGCGTGGCACTGGGTAAACCCATTAATAAAACCCCGACACAGCATACACCGTGTCGGGATTTTTTGTATATTATGAAAAATTTTCAAAGACTGACAATACAAATTTCAAAAGTGTCAATTGACAAAACGGGAATTTCGTCTTGACAAATGATTTTTTGCAAAGAAAATGCTCCGACGCTAAAAAGTATCGGAGCATATATGAGCTTTTTTATAATTAACTGACGGTAATTTTGTTTTGACCGCCTGTTATGTCGGAAAAATTGTTTTTAGCACTTTTAACGAATGCGAAGATTGTTTTCAGAAGCATATTTCTTGTTTTGCTGTCAAGACCTGCAAAGGATTTTAGGATTGTTCCCGTGTTTTTAAGCGGATTTTTCAGCATCTCATTAAAGGTTGCGGTTTCGGTCAGCGACAAAAGGGCAAAAACCTCTTTTGTGAACTCCCGTCTTTGAGCAATTGTCAGCGATTCAACAAATTCTTTCAGCGTGTGGTCAAAGAAAACGCTGAAATTTGTAGTGCTTTTCAGCCTGATAAGACTGTTCTGCTCAATCTCCCATGAATAGATATCGTGCTGAAGAAAACCTTTTTGATTGCTCTTTACAATGGTGTAGCTCTCCTCATGCTCAAATATCATGCCGAAAATGCTTGACTGCGGAACAAAGGTGTAGATTCTGTCGTCAATTTCATAAAATCCGCTGTCCCTGATTTTGTCAAGAGAAAACCCCGGTCCGTCAAAATTGTAAATATAATCAATATGATTTCTTGAATTTTCATCGGTAAAAGCACCGGCATAAACCGCAAGATTTCCGCCCTTTGAGTGACCGCCCAGAATAAATTTTCCGTTGAGCATACGGACTGCCTTTTCAAAATAATCAAGAGCCTTTTTCTGTGACGGCAACGGAAATGTGAAGAACATATTGAAGTCCTCCTGCCAGCCGACAAGAGAAAAGTCCGTTCCTCTGTATGAAATAAAATAATTCTTTTTGAGAAATTCAAAAGTGATTGCGGAAAACTGCATACTCACATCGGACTCAACCTCGTTTACATACCCCGAAACAAGAATTTTGCCGAATCTCTTGCTCTCTGCCGTTGCTTTCAAAAGGTCGGCGTCACCCTTCCACAATAGATTTTTCTCGTAATCATCGGTTGCAAACACACGCATTGCCGCCTGTTCAAGGGTAATTTCATCAAACAGACAGGACGATACCGCACCGTCAAAAGGAAGATATGAAAGCCGTGAAAGCACAAGTGCGTCAAGCTCGTTAAAACCATCCTGCTCAAATGTCAAATCGCCGCGCCAGCTTATGTAATCAAATATGTCAGCCATACAAATGCCTCCAATCTGTTTTCTCTCCGTAACTATTGTATCACTTTGTGCTAATTATTTCAATACAATTTCGATAATTGTAAAAGAAAAGGACAAACGGCTTGCGTTCATCCTTTAACAGTATATGAAGTTATCTGAATTTTGCGATTACTTCAAGAAATTCTTTTCCGAATTTTTCAAGCTTTGTTCTGCCCACACCTGAAACTTCAAGCATTTCATCGGGTGTTTCGGGGCATTTTTTGCACATATCAGTCAGCGTTGCATCGCTAAAAATAACATATGCGGGAACGCTCTTTTTGGACGCAATGCTTTTTCGCAAAGCCTTGAGTGCGTCAAGTAAATCGGCATCGACAGGCACTTCGGGGCGGTGCGTTTTGACAACCTTTTCGGAGTTTTCAACTTTCTTCATCACAAGCCGTTCCCGCCCGAAAAGCACATCTCTGCTCTTTGGCAAAAGTTTTAGAGCCTCGGTTTCATTGTCGGCTGAAATATACTCCTTTTCGGCAAGAAAGTCAATTGTGCCGAAAATATGCCTTGCCGTAACCTCTTTCATTATTCCGTAGGTTGACTGACTGTTAAGCTCAGCTTTTAGAATTTTCTCGCTTTTACTGCCCTTTAACACATCACAAATCACGGTTTTGCCGTATCTTTGTCCTGTTCTTGCAATGCAGGACATAATTTTTTGAGCGTCAATTGTGACATCAACAAGCTTGTGAACGGAAAGACAGTTGGAGCATTTTCCGCAGTAAGCCTTTTTATCACCGCCAAAATACCGCAGAATAAATCCACGCAGACAATCGTTTGTTGTGCTGTAAAAGGTCATATGCTTTAAGCGTTCAAAATCACGCTCACGAATTTGCTCGTTTTCTTCAATTGTAAGCTCATCGTTGCCCTCGGAATTTTCAATCATAAAGCGGTTCAATCGGACATCCTTCGGACTGTAGAGCAGAATACAATCAGCCTCACCGCCGTCACGGCCTGCCCGTCCTGCCTCTTGATAGTAGCTTTCAATGTTTTTCGGCATATTGTAATGAATTACATATGTAACATTTGACTTGTCAATTCCCATACCGAAAGCATTGGTTGCAACCATAATATTTTTTCGGTCAAAAACGAAATCCTCCTGATTTTTCCTGCGTTCGTATTCATCAAGTCCTGCGTGATATCTTGTAGCCCAAAAGCCGTTATCACAGAGCAATTCGCAGACAGATTCAACATTTTTTCGGGTTGCACAATAGACAATTCCCGACCTGTCGCCACGCTCTCGAATGAGGTCAATAAGCTTTTCGTCCTTTGACGATGACTTTATTACACCGAAGAAAAGGTTGGGGCGGTCAAATCCCGTTGTAATTTCAAACGGATTTTCAAGCCTGAGAATTTTCTTTATGTCTTCTTTTACATCATTCGTAGCCGTTGCTGTGAATGCTCCGACAATCGGACGATTTTCAAGGCTTTTAATAAATGAAACAATTTTGAGGTAACTCGGTCTGAAATCCTGTCCCCATTGTGAAACGCAATGAGCCTCGTCAACTGCAACCATTGAGATTTTTATCTTTTTGCAGGTGTCGAGAAATCCGTCAGTCAACAGCCTTTCGGGTGCAACATAGATGATTTTGTATTTTCCGTGTTCAGTATTTGAAAGTACTCGCAGAAATTGCGGATATGAAAGGGAGCTGTTTATGTATGCCGCAGGGACTCCCGACTGAACAAGCGAGCCGACCTGATCCTTCATAAGCGAAATGAGAGGTGACACAACAATTGTCACCCCGTCAAAAAGTAATGCGGGAATCTGATAACACATTGACTTGCCTGCACCTGTGGGCATAATGCAAAGTGCATCTCTGCCGTCAAGCAAAGCGTCAACTATCTGTTCCTGTCCGTCTCTGAAAGAATCGTGTCCGAAGTAATCTTTCAACACGCTTAATTTATCACTCATCTTTTTGCCCTTGTCTATCATTCTTTATTGGAATTATAATCATTGTATTCCCGTTCAATCCAAGCCATAAGCAGATTTACAATTTTCTGCTGTTCGACCTCGTTAAGCTGTTTATCCTTTGCAACTCTGTACCACTTGTTAAGACACCCTCTGCAACAACAGGCACAGGCGTGCTGTGCGATAAAAACAGGGTGTCCCCTCATAGGCGTCTGCTTTCCGTCATTCGGAATATATTTTGGTGCAAGCCGTGTTCTGACAAAATCTTCTGCGTGGGAGCGGATTTTATCCATTCCCTTTTCATTTATGTAGTCGATGTCCTTTTGCTTTAAATGAAACCGACTGCGAAAATCCGACTTTTTCAGTTTATCAAGTGCCTCATCTATTGTTTGCATCGTTTATGCCTTCTTTTATTGTCATAACTTAATTATAAACAATTACTACGGTAATGGCAAGAAAAAATGCGATAGTTTTCTGTTGCAAAAAAACAACCCCCTCGACTGTTTGACCGTGGGAGTTGTTTTCATAGGGTTGCTTTTCAATTATTTTTAGAGATTAAACATCTTTGCAATATTTTTCAGCAAGAGCAAAGAACGCTTTTTCAAGCGAATCCAAGGTTTGTTCCGTCATACTGACCGACATACTGTTTTTGTCGGAAAATATGATTTCAACGATTGTAACCGTGGCGTCATCGACTGTCAGTTCTTTGTTTTTCGGATTATATTTTTTCAGGATTTCCAATGCGTCTTCGGCAGCGTCGCACAACAACTTCATATCAGTTTCGTTGATCAAAACATTTTCAAAAGCGATATAGCCGCATTTGCAGATAGCGTCAAAAAGGTAAATCGTGCCTTCTTTTCGCACATAAAAAGAACAGCAGTAGTCAAAATTTGAATGATTTTTTGAATAACTCACGGACACTATTTCTTTTTTTGCACGCATTTTTCGTTTGGAAATATTATGAAATAACGACCGTAAAGTCATATCGGTTATGTCATGGTCGTTCCGCAGAACGGACAGAATTTCGGAGGATTGCCGTCAGGCTTATAGCCGCAGGCAGGGCAAACAATCGCCGCAGAGTTTTGCGGATTAAACGGCTGTTGCGGCTGCTGATTTCCTGTGTTGCTCTGCACAGGCATTCCGTTCTGCTGATAACCTGTATTGTTCTGCATAGGCATTCCGTTCTGCTGATATCCCATATTGTTCTGCATCGGCATTCCGCTTTGCTGATAACCCATATTGTTCTGCATGGGCATTCCGTTCTGCTGATATCCCATATTATTCTGCATCGGCATTCCGTTCTGCTGATATCCCATATTATTCTGCATCGGCATTCCGTTCTGCTGATATCCCATATTATTTTGCATCGGCATTCCGTTCTGCTGATATCCCATATTGTTCTGCATGGGCATTCCGCTCTGCTGATAACCCATATTGTTCTGCATACCGTTTCTAATTTGTTCGCATAATCTCATCAACTGCATTCCGTCATCAAACGCTCTCATAAGCTCATTTCTTACAGTACCGATTGACGAATCAATATACATTGATATGTCGGTTATGAACGGATGATTTACGATGAATTTTGCTTTTAAAGAAGATATTCTTTGCGGTGATGACGATGTGTTTGTATCACGAACATACGGCTGAAGCGCAAGAGGAACATCAAGCATACCGTTTTGCCCGGAAAATGAGTTTGTTGCACCAAACTGACTGCCAAAACCGCTGTTCATGCCCTGACGGTTATCATAGCGGTCGTACTCATCGGGGATTCCGTCACGGTCGGAATCCTGCAGGGTTGTATATCCGAGTTCAAGCCAAAAGTCCTGCAGCTGTGAAAAATCGAATATTTCAGGATTGCTGTTTTTGAAATCTCTGCCTATTGTGAAATAGAATTTTCTGTTATTAAAATCAACAACAAGCTTTTCATTTGTGCCGGCACTTGCCGACTGAACAAATACCGAATATTTCTGTCTGTTCTGTTCACGCTGTTCAAGATGAGTTTTAACATCAGCTATTGTTCTGTTTTTCCAACCTGATGAAAGCGAACTTAATTTGTGCTTGCAGTCGCTGCAAAGATAGCCGTCTGAAAGCTTTTGCCTTGTGAGGGCATTTACCTTTTCCCCGCAAAGGTCACAAAATTTCTTTTCAAATAGTCCCATAAGCGTTCTCCTTTACAAAAGACTAACGATTTTCTTTTGAATGTTTGTAGCGTCTACGACAGAAATTGTTCCGTCATTATCTGTGTCGGCGAGTTTTAATTGATAGGAATCAAATTCAACATTATGAACAACATGTTTTTGAACAAGTGTTGCGTCAATAACATTAACCACACCGTCCATATTGACATCATACGGAACTGTAATGTTTACATCAAAACTAACATCGTCTTTATACAGATATATCTCATACACCCTTGTAACACACTGCGGTTTGCTTACAGTAATGACATATTTGCCTGGGAATGTTTCATAATACAAATATAAGGGTTCTGCATTACTGTTTTCCATTTCATGTTCAAAGCTGCCCTTATAAACGCCGTCAAAAGTGTATTTATCCATCTTAACAGTAATAGTGTCCTTCGGTGAGCCGCCTGTTTTGAAGTTCATTATTATTTTGGCCTTAACCTCTTGCGTCACTTTAACCGATACACTGTAAATGACATCACCGTTTTCACCCGTGACAGCACACCTGAACTGAGTTTCATCAAAATCCGTATTCGGTCTGATGCTCAAAGCATTTGTTTTTGTACCCTTGAAGGAAAATTTGCTTGATGTGGATGAGTCGTCATCTATGTTTCGCCACACATATCTTGCTATACCGGTGCTTGTTCTTCTCCTTACTTTCATCTGCCACTGATAGCTTGCGGCATTGTTGGCAGTAACCGATATAGTTTTTTCTTTGCCTTTCATAATTTCTGCCTCAGTGGACTGATGTGTAAATGATGGCGATTTATCTGCAACAACGTAATATGCCCAAATATAATATTGACCTGTGGTTTCATCCTGAAGAATTGTCGCCTGACCGTCGTCGTTGTACAAGCCACATACTGCGTTCTTGGCAACCGCATATCCTCTGTTCATATTAAAGTATAGCTGACAACAATACATACCGCTGTCAAAAGCTTCTCCGTCGTTGAGCTTTCTGCTAACTTTGTTGTTTTTGTACTCATACCACTCAATATAATCAAAACTGTAGTAAGTGCTGTTTATCGGAGTTGCCGTAGTTGAGGGGATTTTCCGCTGTTCAGGTTTCTCCAAGCCTAAAAATCCAATTATAGGAATTTCTGTCTTCTCAAGAAGTCCCGGAAAGTTACATTTTCCCGAATAAAAAGTACCGCTCTTTGAACCCGTTACTTTACATCTAAAGACAACATCTTTCCACCCTGAGTCAGGTCCTACAAGTTCTGCGTAGGTCTGAAATTTAAGATGGTCTGTAAAAACACCCGAAAATTTCGAGTTGGGTCTGTCGGTTTTATCGGAGAGGTTAACCCAGCTTAGGCTCGGATACTTTGCCTGCCATTGATAGGTAAAGGTTTCGTCTGTACTGCCGCCGTTTACTCCCACGATAATGTTAAGGACATCTCCTATGTAAACCTCGGTGTCGATATATTTGATATAAGCCTGAGCCGCCGCATTTACGGTTACGGCTGTCATAGGAAGAGCCGTTAAAAGCATAAGCACACACAGGGCAACGCTCGAAATACGCTTTGCTTTTTTCTTGATTTTCATAAAAATCCCTCCTTTATGCCCAAGGGTCATCCGAAGCGGGAGTTCGTATGTCGGAGAGTGCAAGATTGCGCCACAAGAACCATTGATTGCCCTTTCTGCGAAGCTCAATCGGGCGAGGTGAGTCCGCTCCCGATGACTGAACCTGAACCTTTGCATAACCCTCGCTCTGATAGGTATATGCATACTCGGAAACGGTTATTTTGTACGGAACATTCGGTGTATAATCGTTCTTCACGGATGAACCCTCAAAATACGAGCGAGGAATATATCCCCTGCCCTTGATTCTGTCACGCAAAAACTGAATATCCATCCCGTTCATCGGCTGAGGTCCTTTTAATACATTGAGCATTTCTATTGTGTTTTCCGGACTTTCATCATATTCAAGCAACACAAGCATTGCAAATGCCGCTGTTGAAAGAGGTGACGAAAAGTCAAGCTCCGGCATTTTTTTGAGTTCATCTGCATTTTTCGGATAATCGGCAAATACAAATGTTTTGCTTTTGTACCTTGCATTGTTTACTGCTCCCGAAACAGCCTTTGTAACATTGTTTTTTACAGCCTGATTTGTCATATTTTTTAAGCTGTCAAATATACCCATAAACAGTACCTCCTTTTTAAAGTGCGTCAAGTGCGGCAGCAAGATAATCTGCCGTTACGGATGAATAAAAAAACGAGCTTATTTTTCCGAATTGTTTTGCCTGTTTAACCCTGTCAGCAAGATCGGGGTATGACTGTTCATCACAAAGCAGAGCCGTTTTGCAGTTTGGCAAATGTTCTTTTATTTTCTCACAAAGCTCAAGCCGCTTCTCGACAGTTGAATTGGCAAGTCTTGTGACATCCATAAGCAAAACATCAACTCTTTGTGCAATGCACAAATCAAGAATTTCTCCGTCCTGATTTGGCGAAACATTTTCAATGCAGAATCTTCCCTTCCTGACAAGTGCATTTTGAATAGCCTCACTAAGCAAATTGTTCTGAACACTGAGCAAAATTTTCTTCAACGGACATCACCCCTTTTCACCTATATCTTTCACTTATATTGTACAATTTTGCGGTACAAGATGAATGTGCCAAACGGCATATTTCACAACATAAACAAAAAAACACAGCCGCCCGATTGCTCGGACAGCTGTGAACTTGTGCTAAAAATATCAATGGTGGGTAATTAAAAGGGGGGTAAATAATAAAATAATTATGCTTTGTTCTTAACAGCACCGATAATGTAAAGTGCAGGAATAACAAGACCGCAGATAAGAGAGAACACATTAAACTGTGAGCCGCCTATCATACTGATAATTTCGCCTGCAACACACATAACCGCAACAATAACGCCCCATACAATACATGTGTTTGCCTTGTTCGGAAGTTTTGCATTGATAATGCCGATAATACCTGCAACAAACTCAGCAACCGCACTGATAAGTGCGAAAACGCCGCCGACATAAAGCATAGTCATATCGTATGTACCGTCGTTAAAAGCTGCAAGTGCGGCGATACCGAGAACAGCGATGATTGACACGATCAATGCAATAGCACCGAATACAATCATAAGGATTCCCGTTACTTTAAGAAAAGTTGAACCTTTTGCCTCCATAGTTTTTCCTCCTGTCATTAAATAATAAATTCTATGCGCCCTTGCCTTTAAATATTAACCTGACAAAGGGAGCATTTTGTACAAAAGATATCACCGTCCAAGCAGTTATATCCTGTAATTGTATTATACTGTTTTAACAGCAAAAAAATATGTGCCAAACGGCACATATTCAGAAAAAAGTATTTATTTGTCGTCATTTTTGTTATCAAGGATTACAATTCCCGCCTCTCTTGCCTTTACGGCAAGCTCTGTTCTCGACTTAAAGCCTGTTTTTTCAAGCATATACTGTATATAGTTTTTGACAGTACCGGGAGCAATGTAAAGCCTTTTTGCAATTTCCGTGTTTGTATCGCCGCTTGTCAGTTCACGCAAAACCTCAAGCTCTCTTTCCGTAAAATCCGTACTCATTGCATTGCCGAATCTGATTTCGGGAGTTGTGTCGGGGAACACACGCTCACCGTTCATTGTTCTGTCCATAAGCTCAATGATAGGTTCGGGACTTACCTCTTTGTACCAAAAGCTGTCAACTCCTGCCAGTCTTGCCCGCTTCAGGTAGGAATATTCAGGCATTGAGGTAACTATGATTATCTTGATTTTCGGGAACTTCTTTTTAATTCTTTCAGCCGCCTCAAGACCGCTTGCACCCATGGCCGTACAAATATCCATTAAAATCAAATCAACATCTGAATTTTCGCAATGATAATCCGCCATATCGGCATTGCTGATTGAGCCTGCCAGCGTATAGCTTTCACTTTGATTTACATACATTTCAAATAAAGTTCTCGGCATTGACTGATCTTCAACTATCAGTACTCTTGTCATATTGAAGCACCTCACTTTTTGGAATTGTGATTTCAAGAACAAAAATTTCGGAAGTCGATATTTTCATGCTTCCGCCGATTTGCTCCGCTTTTTTTCTTACGGAAGAAAGTCCGCCGCCCTCGTTAATTTTTCGGGGAGGTTTTCTGCCGTTATTCTTGAATTTAAAGATATAATTTTCACCGTCGTCAAGACTTTCAAGAAGCATTTTATCCGCCTTGGCGTGTCTTGCGGCATTGTTAAGACATTGCAATGCTGCAAAGGTCAGCACCCGTGCAACCGCATTATTGTCTGTCGGAAGATTGCCGGCTATTTCAAGCGTTATGCCCACCAGCCTTGCGGCATTTTCAATATCCTTAGCAAAGTTTTCGTCTTTGCGGTCGTTCTCTGCGGTGTTTAAAACAGCAATATTGTTTCTCCACATTTCAAGCAATTCTTTATTATTTTCAGGCAGATTATTGTTTTCGAGATACTTTCTTGTTGCTATGAGAGTGCTTCCGAGCCTGTCATGAATTATCTCCTTTGTGCGGAGAATTTCTTCTTCTCTTGTCAGGTCACAGACCATTTCATTGTATTTTTTCAGATGAACATTAACCTTTTTCAGCTCGCCTATCTCATATTCCAAAATTGAAGTCAGCTTCGTAAACTCTGTTATGTCGGTTGCGACAAGCTGAAAATATGACTTTGAAAAAATTTCCGTTTCCGACAACGAAAAGCTGAAAACTCTGCCGTCATTTAATCTGACTGTAAATGTTCCGTCATTTTCATATTGAGAAACCTCTTTTATCTTTTCTCTGAAAGGCGCTGCAATGTTAAGCGATTTACCCGTAAGCTCAAGGCATATACTCTCCATAAGGTTATTTTTCAGCACAACAAGTCCGTTTTTATCAAAATAGCAAAGTCCGGCAGGCAGACCGTCAAAGCTCTCCTTGATTGACATTGCGGAAATATTGTTGTTCCTGCAGCGGTGAAGCCTTGCCGTTATGTACACAGACATTGCCGTGCAGTATGCCGTTATACCGACAGACAGAGCAAACGGCATTCTGCCGAAAAATTCAGCCATTATGTTAATTGAATTGTCATAGTAAATTTTACTCAGAATCTGAGTACTTACCAAAAACATTGCCGATGAAATCACCGCAATAGCAACAGCCGAAACCGACCTCCACAATTTGATTTTATACAGAAAAGACACTGTTGCGTTGTGGATTGCCATACAGGTGACAACAAACTGTACGCTCATCAGTGCAACGCAAATGAATGAACGCATTTCAAACACGGGAGTCATATGCCGTCACCTCCGCTCTGCATACGAACAAACACAAACAGCGTGTCGGCGTCATATTCCGTGGTGACATTTCCGCCGAGTTTTGTAATATCGTCAAGTAAATCATCGGGAATTTTCATTTCATTTTTGCTGTCACAATTGATTTTTAAATCAATAAATTTATTATCAGCCTTTAAATTAAACAGCAACGCATCTGTGCAATTCATTTTGAGTCTTATAAATTCTCCGATAAATTTGAAGATTGCAATTGACTTTTCAGCGGATATTTCTCCCGATACATTGCTGAAAAACGAACAGGAAATTCCGTAAACAGAAATGTACTCGGCAAGTTCTCGGATACTGTTTTCAAGCTCAAAAGCATTCAGCATTTTTCTGCTTTTTGCCATAATGAACAGATTGCTTATTCTCTTGATGTAAACATTCACAACACAGGCACGGGCATAATTGACCGAAATATCTCCGCTGTTATTTTCAATGTTTTTGAGTATATTTTCAAGGTCGCAAAGCTGCGGGCGGATAAATTCGGTTATGTTGTCATAGAGCTTGTTCTGTTCGGTTACTGCCGCTCTGCGTTTTTTCAGCTCTGCCTCTGATTTCAAGATTACATTGTATTCTGAAATCTGTTCCTTAATCTCCGAAAGCTCTCTGTTAATTCGGTTAATTGCCGATATGTCTTCCGTCCAAACTGCCTTACCGCCTTTTATATTATGCTTTTTAAGAATTATATTTTCATCAATCACAACGCTGTTACCGTTTTTCAGAACAACATTTTTTGAAACATTTGCCGCATTTTTTGAGCGGTATTTCATATTGCCCTCATTGTCAAATATGAGAGCGTTAAGATTTGACGCATTGAAAAAATTGCCGTAACCCGTATTTGACGGCACAAGACCTATCTGAATAAGGCTTTCCCATAAAGCAATTGATGCAAAACAGAACACCTCGGGAACATTGTAAATTCTGAGTCCCGAATATCCGTGATTCAGATTGTTCCAAACGGTATAAATTATTGCGACAAGAATTATTACAATCGGAATCCACAGCTTTTTGCGTGTTGCGGAAATTCTGCATTGATTGATTGAAAGCACAATTGACGAAAGCACAAGTATAAAAATCCACACTACAATTACATAGTAAACAGGACCGTAGCTGTATTGTTTGTTCCAATTGTGAAAATCGGGTTCAAATACAAAAGCAAGCTGATGTAAATCGTTTGTCATAACAAGCAGCACAAGAACGGCGGCAGGTATAATCAAAAGATATTTTCGGTTATTTGTATTTTCAGGCTTGCCTATATTCAGCGTTGCAAAAAACATCATAAGCGGCAAAAACACCATTGCTATGTAATATGAATACCAAAGGTACCGTCCGTATGTGTTGATGTCGGCAGGGCTGTTGTATTTTATGGCACGAAGAGCCATCCACAAGAGCATAAGCGTTGCGGATATCACAAGGCAGATTCTTATATTCTTCTGAACAATGCGATATGAAACAGACACACCCCAGCCTATAATAAGCCCCGAAAAAATAATAACATCAAAATTTTCCATATAATTATCTACTGAGGAAGTAAGATGAGAAAAAATTCTCACCGCACCGCCAAACAGGAATATAATTATCCCGATAACAGTCAGAAGTTTTGTTTTGTCTACTTTGCGAACCATATGCCACCAACCGGTTAATTTTAAATAGATTTTATGTGAATCGCCAAATTAAGATTGTATCACTTTATTACATAATAACACAAAGATATTGATTATACAATTGAATATCTTCTTAAAAAACAAAATTAGGGTTGATAAATTCCGACTCTGTATCAATATCGGCACCGACAGACAAAGTCATACTTTCAGATAAAACACAAAGACCCCTTATGACAATTATTATGATATTGCCATAAGGGGGTTATCATTTATTCATTTTTACTGCTGTTCATAAAACAAATCTGCTCAGGTTTAAATTTTGTTTTTTCGTTTTTTCATATAGATTACAGCTGCGGCAGAAATTATCAGAGCAAACAAAATTGCTGTCAATATTATTCCGCCTGTTTGAACTGCGTCTGCGTTGTTGTTGATTTGAGTGCCGTTGCCTGAGGAGTCAAGCGGGGTTGTTTCAGATGCAGCCGAATCTGAAGAATCAATGGGTTTTGTTTCAGATGCAGCCGAATCCGATGGGTTCGGTACGGTCGGTTTGGTCGGGGTAACAGCTGAATTGTCAACAATTACATTTGCGGTATCGGTAATACCGTTTGCCGCTGCAGTAATGACAGCTTTACCCTCCTTATGACCTGTAACAACACCAAAATTATCAACCGTTGCTATGCTTTCATCAGATGAAGTGTATGTAATCTTACTGTTTATCTGTGAAGCAACTGGCTGAACAGTCTTGTCAAGTTTTTGAGACTCATCAACCTTTACGGCAACATAAAAAAGTTGGTCGTCAGACGCTGTTGAACCACCGAAGTTATCAATTGCAATTGTGATTGAATCAACACCGGTAAAGTTAATTTTTTCTCTTGAACGGGCTGAAACGCAATTATTCTTACTGCTCCAGTTGTTATCGTATTCAAGCTTCATATCAGCACCGTCCGCTTTATATGCGTGATTCTGACTGCCTGTACCTCTGTCCGTAGCGGTAGCAACATCAAGCTGTGAGGTGTCGATTATCTGAACTCCTCTTGTACCTGTGTTTGTGTCAACCATTGAAGATGAAACATATTCTTCCGAAGCCGTAAGAGTGGTTAGATGTCTTTCCTCATTATAAACAAGTTATCAATTACATTGCCGTAATTATTGTGCAGTTTTTGAAATAAAAGTTATTTTATAATAATCTTCACAAACAACAAAAAGCACCTTACATATTCGTAAAGTGCTTAATCTGCTTCTTCTGTTTTAACCGTTCTTGCTCTCGGCTTTTTGGGAGCGTCAGACTTGACCTCTAAAAAACCGCCCCTTTTACGGAGCGGTTAAGATTTATGCAGGAATATATTCCGATTTTCTCGGAATTTTTAAAAAAGAATTAACAATAGGTAAATCAACATCATAAACGGCGGTTAATTTTCGCAGTAGCTTCCGCCTTTTCACTGCTGTAAACCCTACTTTGGAAAGTGAGTGAAATTAAATTTCATTCCTGCCCTCAAGAGCCTTTGCAAGGGTGTATTCATCGGCATATTCAAGATCGCCGCCAACGGGGATACCGTAGGCAAGCCTCGTCACCTTTACACCAAGTGGCTTTAAGAGCTTTGAAATATACAAAGCCGTTGCGTCACCCTCAACAGTCGGATTGGTTGCCATAATGACCTCTTCAACCGATTCCTCGTTAAGCCTTGAAAGCAGTTCTTTTATAGTAAGATTGTCGGGGCCGATACCGTTAAGCGGCGAAATTGAACCGTGGAGAACATGATAAACGCCCTTAAATTCGTGGGTGTTTTCAATTGCCGTAGCATCTCTCGGAGTTTCAACAACGCAGATAACGGAATGATTCCTTGCGGGATTTGCACACACGGGACAAAGGTCTTTGTCTGTAAGATTACAGCATTTACTGCAATAGTGAATCTTTGTGTGGGCATCCATCACCGCACCTGCAAGCTGTTCTGCTTCAGTCTTTGACAGATTGAGAACATAATACGCAAGCCTTTGAGCGGTTTTGTTGCCGATCCCCGGCATTCTTTCAAACTGCTCCACCAAATTTTCAAGCGGAGCAACATTATATCCCGACATAATCAGAACATTCCCGGAATGTTAAGTCCGCCCGAGATTGTTTCCATTTTGCTCTCTTTTTCCTTGGCGGCTGCTCTGATTGCTTCATTTGCGGCTGCCATAACAAGGTCTGCGAGCATTTCTACATCTTCAGGGTCAACAACCTCGGGTGAAATTTCAACCTTTGTAAGTTCCATTTTGCCTGTCACGGTAACCTTTACCGCACCGCCGCCTGCTGCTGCCTCATACTCTTTTGCCTCAAGCTCCTTTGATGCTGCCTCCATATCGTCCTGAAGCTTCTGAGCCTGACGGGCAAGCTGCTGAATGTTGTTTGCTCCGCCGCTGCCGTAACCCTTTGGTAATCTTGCTTTCATAATTTTATCTTCCTTTCGGTTATTTTTGTGTTATTATTACATCGCTTCCCTGCAAGCTTTCAACAAGCCTGTCAACGGGATCGGTTTTGTCTTCCTGTTTTGCACTCGGTCTTTTGTACGGACCGAGGTTATAGTGCTGACCTGTTGTTTCAAAAATAAGCTGACGGATTTCCTGCCGTCTTTCGTTATTTTTGAGAAGTTCAAAAGCCATTTCGTTATCTGTGTCAATCAGCATATATTTTCCGCTTGTGTAAGCAGAAGAATTTGCAAATGCCGCCGCAATTGCCCTTGAAACAGGTTTCATATTATTGACTACCTCCGCCCAATCGGGGAAGGGCTGTGCGTTGTTATAGATTGCGTCAAGGTCAACGCTCTGCCTTTGAACTGCTTTTTTAGGTGCGGAAGCTGTCAAAACAGGCTGTTCCTGTGCAGGCTGACCCTGAATTTTCGTTGTCGGAGCAACAGGCTCATCCTTTTCCGTTTCAACAACAGGCTTTACTTCCTGCACTTTTTCGGGTTCGGATTTTTGAACCTCCGGTTTTGGAGGTTCACTCTGAACAGGCTGTGACACAGCTTGTACCTGTTCGGGAACACAGTTTACCCTTATTCCCTTTTTAACTGCCTTTTCAAGGGCGGTTACCCTTGCGGTCAAAGCCTCAACCGTTCCGTCAAGCTCTGCCGACGACAGCTTTACAACCGCCATTTCAAGCTCTGTTCTGTCGCCTGTTCCCCTACCCATATTCTGATATGCCCTTGAAAGCACATCCATATAATAAACAATGTCGGCAAGTGACAGATAATCCGACTGGACTTGAGCCTGCTCAAACTCATCGTCAGCCATAATAATGATATCTCTCGGATTTTTCACCGACTTTATCAGCATAAGCGTTCTGAAATGCGAAAGCAGTTCATCGCAGAGCCTTGCCATATCCTTGGACTCACCGTAAAGCCTGTTGACAATTTCAAGAGCCTTTGCGGTATTCTTATTGATAACGCAGTTAGCAAGCTCAAAAAGATAGGTCTTTCTTGCAAGTCCTGCGGCACTGCGAACAACATCTTCATCAATGTCTGAGCTGATTGCAATACATCTGTCAAGAAGAGAAAGAGCATCCCGCAACGCACCGTCGGCAACAGATGCGGCAAGCAACGCTGCACCATCGCTCAGCGTCACTCCCTCCTGACTTGCAACATAGAGCAGTCTGTCTGCTATTGCACGGGGTGGGATTCTGTGAAAATCAAAACGCTGGCATCGTGACAGAATTGTCTGCGGAAGCTTGTGAACCTCGGTAGTTGCCAAAATAAAAATTGCGTGCTCGGGAGGTTCTTCAAGCGTTTTGAGCAAGGCATTAAAAGCCTCGGTTGTGAGCATATGAACCTCGTCGATAATGTAAACCCTGTATTTGCACTTTGACGGCTTAAACTGAACCTCGTCAATAATCTGGCGAATATCGTCAATTTTTCTGTTGGAGGCGGCATCCATTTCGGTAACATCAAGAATACCGCCGCTGTCGATGCCCTTGCATATTTCACATTCACCGCAGGGATTTCCGTTTACGGGATGAAGACAATTGACCGCCTTTGCAAGAATTTTTGCGCAGGTAGTTTTGCCGGTACCCCTTGAACCCGTAAAAAGATACGCATGGTTAAGACGGTTGGTGCTAAGCTCATTTAAAAGAGTTGTGGTTATATGCTCCTGTCCCGAAACATCGGAAAAGGTTTTAGGTCGCCATTTTCTGTAAAGTACCTGATACAAAAATTCACCCCTCAATCAACAAAAAATGCAAGCCGTCAGCCGAAACAACGGCAATCGTACAAATGAGTGAACGACAGACTTACTGCATCGCATCGGCAATACTGCTTAATGCTGCTCGGTTCCCCGCCTGACATGATTCACAGACCCCAATCGCACAGGGCCTGTCGCTCACTTAATTGCACGCTTTTTGACTTCTTGCAATTCTGAACTGAATTATTCATTTCTTTGTTCGTAAAAAGAAATATATTGTACAAAAGAACACCATTGCAAGACAAGCTGATTGTTCAGTCTGCTTTACAACGAACTTATTATACCATAACCGATTGATAAAATCAATAGGTTATGGTTATTTTTATTGTTTGCAGTCACAGAAAGATATCGTCTGTTTTGCAGCGGCAAACCTTGTTCACCGCTGCAAATGAATACACATTTTTGATTAAATCATAAGTTATGTGAATAAACAAAATGTTACATCAATGCGGGCGTCCAATGAACGCCCCCACAGCATAGACTGCATAAACACTTGCAATTTTGCACTCGGGCATAATATGCTGTTTATTATGCAATCTATCTTCACGAATTGGGAACGGCGGCTCGCCGTCAATTTTTAATTTGCTAAGATTTCCCTTGCAACGAATACACCGCCGGCGCTGGCATGAGAAAGTGAATGTGTAACGCCGCTGCCGTCACCGATGATATAAAGTCCCTTGTGGGGCGACTCGAGATGCTCGTCAACATCAACTTCCATATTATAGAACTTGACCTCAACACCGTAGAGAAGTGTGTCATCGTTGGCTGTGCCGGGGGCAATTTTGTCAAGAGCATAAATCATTTCTATGATACCGTCAAGGATTCTCTTTGGAAGCACAAGACTCAAATCGCCCGGTGTTGCATCAAGAGTCGGAACAACAAGTCCTTCTTTGATTCTGCTCGGATTGCTTCGGCGACCTCGAATCAAATCACCGAAACGCTGAACAATTACACCTCCGCCCAGCATATTGCTAAGACGGGCAATGCTTTCACCATAACCGTTGCTGTCCTTGAAAGGCTCTGAAAAATGCTTGCTGACGAGGAGTGCAAAGTTTGTGTTCTCTGTCTGCTTTGCCTTGTCCTCATAGCTGTGACCGTTTACTGTGATAATGCCGTTTGTGTTTTCGTTTACAACGCAACCCTTCGGATTCATGCAGAATGTACGCACATTGTCCTCGAACTGTTCTGTGCGGTAAACAATCTTGCTTTCGTAAAGTTCGTCTGTGAGATGTGAAAAGATTGCGGCAGGGAGCTCCACACGAACACCGATGTCAACACGGTTCGACTTTGTGGGAATATTAAGGTTATGACAAACATGTTCCATCCACTTGCTGCCGCTTCTGCCGACCGAAACAATGCACTTTTTGCACTCATAATTTTCATCAGCTGTGTCAACAAGGTATCCTTCCTTATCATTGCCGTTCTTGAGTTCAACATTTTCAACAGGTGTATCAAAGTAGAAATCAACCTTGTTTTCAAGGTAATCATAAAGATTTTTAAGCACAATGTAGTTGATATCCGTACCGAGATGACGGACTGATGCGTCAAGAAGATTAAGCTTATTCTGTAAGCAAAGCTTCTTAAAGCTTGTGCCTGCTGTGGAATAAAGCTTTGTACCCTCTCCGCCGAACTTCATATTGATTTTGTCAACATATTCCATAAGCTCAATAGCTTTTTTCTTGCCGATATGTTCGTAGAGCGTGCCTCCGAAATCGTTTGTTATGTTGTACTTGCCGTCCGAAAACGCACCCGCACCGCCGAAACCGCTCATAATGGAACAGGTTTTGCATGAAATGCAATTTTTAACTTTGTCACCGTCAATCGGACATTTTCTCTTTTCAAGAAGATGACCTTTTTCAAATACGGCAACCTTTATTTCAGAATTGTTTGTTACAAGCTCATATGCAGAAAAAATTCCGCCCGGACCTGCTCCTACAATAATAACATCGTACTTTTTCATTATCATTTTCTCCTTTATTTGTTGTGGGTAACATTTAAGGGCAATAAAAAAACCGCCAAAACATAATACTACGCCCCTTAACGGGGATTATAGTAAACTGTTTAAGGCAGTTTGTAGAAACACCCGTCCGTATTACGGGCTTATACAATCCAACTTCTGCACACGGCAGAAAATTGTTCTGATAAAAGTCATCAAAACCTTGGTTATTGTAACAAATAACATCACAATTGTCAACAAAATAACGCAAAAATTTAAAATCTGTTATTTTTCCTTTATCGCATAAAAACTACACAATAATTATGCTTGCCGACAAATGCATAAATATTATTCAAGCTTTTCGGCAACCTCGCCAAGACGCTTGTAGATGCTGTTTTCGGGAACATAACCTCTTACAAACGAAAGCGGATAGATGTTGGTGTTTCTGCCGATTACCGAACCGGGGTTAAGAACGCTGTTGCAGCCTACCTCTACATGGTCACCGAGCATTGCACCGAACTTTTTAACATTTGTGTCAACCTTTTCGCCATCGCAAAGAACGGTTACAAGGCTCTTGTCACTCTTAAGGTTTGATGTGATTACACCTGCGCCTGTGTGTGACTTGTAGCCGAGAATACTGTCACCGATGTAGTTATAATGCGGAGTCTGAACACCGTCAAAAAGAATTGAATTTTTAAGCTCTGTTGAGTTGCCTACAACTGCACCTTTTCCGACAATTGCGTTGCCTCTGATAAAGGCGCACTGTCTGACCTCGGCATCTTCGCAGATAATGAGCGGTCCGCCGAGATATGCGGAGTCAAAAACCTTTGCACTCTTTGCAACCCACACATTTTCTTCCCTCTGTTCGTAGATTTCGGGATCAAGAGTTTTTCCGAGTTCAATGATAAATTCGCTTATTTTCGGAAGAGCCTCCCACGGATAATCAACGGTTTCAAGCAAGGGCTTTGCAATAGTCCTGCTGTAATCAAACAAATTTTTTGCCAGTAATTTTTCGTTTTCCATTTTTAAAATTTACTCCCAATATATATTATTCTTTCAAAGAATTTTACGGTTTTATACCTCAACAAAGAACAGCCAGTAACCGCTTGCGTCCTTTCCTGCAACGAACTCAACTCCTCCGCTTATGTACTTTGAAAATACATAGCTTTTGCCGTTCTGAGGATTTGTCACGGTGGCACAACTGCCCTCGTGAACCCAACGCTCGTTGAAAACATTTATTCCCTTGATGAGAAATTCTTCTTTTGAGGTTTTGCCGACAAATCTGTAATTTTTCATAAAATCAGCCTTCTTTAACCTTTTGCGGTGACAGCCTGTTGTCAAGACCTGTCTTTTTAAACACAAGCACAACGACAACGGCACAAATCACACCGAGTAACATTCCGCAGAGAACATCTGACGGATAATGAACATAGTTATAAAGTCTTGAGAACACAATCAAAAGTGCAATCACAAGTGCCGGTATTCCGAACCGTTTGTCCTTGATAAGCATAACGGTTGCCGCCGCAAGCGACGAACAGCTGTGTCCCGACGGAAAACTGCTGCCTGACGGAATGGCTATGTTAAGCCCAGAGCCGGGATTCAACTCAGACGGTCTTGTTGAATAATCGATATTCACCATAAACGGCCGTGGTCGGTTTATAAGATTTTTTATTCCGATTTCGCCGATAAGAAAGCCGATTGCCATTGCAACAAGCATCATAACTCCCATTGAGCGAGTTTTTTTGAAAATTATAAACACAATGCCGACTGCAATCCAGAAAAGTCCCATTTCACCCATATAGCTGAAAAAAGCCATAATCGGATCAAGGAAAGAGCATTTAAATGTGTTCTGAATAAATTCAAGAACCGAGGTGTCAAATGATTGAATCATATCAAAGAATGACATATCATTTTCCTTTCACAATAATTATAACAACCAAAAAACAGAATGTCAAATTAAATAAATTTTAAGTTATTCACATTCATATTTTGCAAGTTTAGCATAAAGTGCTTCGTCAACAACAGCCTCAACCGAAAGTCCTTCGGCAACATATTCTTCATAAATGAGAGTGCCTTTGTTGCGGATTTCATTTGCAAGACCTGCCTGTGCAAACGGCAGAAGAATTTTTACTCTTTTCATTCTGACGGGAAGATTGTTCTCAATTGCATTAAGAAGTTCGTCTATGCCCGTGCCGTTCTTTGCACTTATGCGAACACAGGCTTTAAAGTCCTGTGCAAGCATTGTTTCGTCAAGCAAATCGCACTTGTTGAGAACGGTTATAATCGGTGTGTCACCGCAGCCGAGGGATTCAAGCAGGTCGGTTGTAACCTGCATATGTGTTCTCGCCTCGTCACTTGATGCGTCGCATACATTTAGAATAATATCCGACTGTGCCGCCTCTTCAAGGGTTGAGCGGAACGCTTCAACAAGGTGGTGCGGAAGTCTGCGAACAAGTCCTACCGTGTCAATCATCATAACGGTTACACCGCTCGGAAGCTTCAACGCTCTTGATGTGGGGTCAAGCGTTGCAAAAAGCTTGTCCTGTGCAAGCACGCCTGCGTCAGTAAGGCAGTTCATAAGAGTTGACTTGCCTGCGTTTGTGTAACCGACAATCGCACAGGTTATTACACCGTCCTTTTTTCTGCGTGAACGCAACATTTGACGATGCTTTTCAAGGTCTGAAAGTTCTTCTTTCAGGCTTTCAATTCTTCTGCGGATGTGTCGTCTGTCGGTTTCAAGCTTTGTTTCACCCGGACCTCTTGTGCCGATACCGCCGCCGAGTCTTGACATTGCGATACCTTTGCCCGTAAGTCTTGGGAGCATATATTTAAGCTGTGCAAGCTCAACCTGAAGCTTGCCCTCTTTTGACCTTGCTCTCTGGGCAAAAATATCGAGAATAAGCGTTGTTCGGTCAATTACTCTGACATCTGTTTCAGCCTCGATATTTTTAATCTGTGTCGGAGAAAGCTCGCTGTCGAACACAAGCAAATCTATCTCCTGTGATTCGCAGATTTCGGCAATCTCGGCAAGCTTGCCTGTGCCGACAAAAGTACCCTTTTCAATTTTTTGCAGATTCTGCGTTACCGACAAAACGGGATCTGCTCCCGCACTTTTTACAAGTTCAAAAAGTTCGTCAAGTGACGCCTGTGCGTCATATTCGCCCGTGTCAACACTGACGAGCAATGCACGGGTAATTTTTTCTTCGTTACTTTTAAGCTCCATAAAATCCTCACTTGAAGTTATTTATTCATACTTTTGTCAAAACAGGTTTTCATATCCTCGTCCGTGATTTTTCGGATAGGCTTGCACGGATTCCCCACGGCTACGCAGTCGGACGGAATATCCTTTACAACAACGCTTCCGCCGCCGATTACAACATTACTTCCGATTGTGACTCCCGGCATAACCTGAACTCCTCCGCCAATCCACACATTGTCGCCGACGGTAATCGGATAGGCATATTCAAAGCCTGCGTTTCTTCTCGGATAATCAACAGGATGACCTGCCGTGTAAAATCCGCAGTTTGGTGCAACAAAAACATTGTCGCCGAATTTCACCTTTGCACAGTCGAGAATCACCATATTGTGGTTTGAATAGAAATTCTCACCGAGTTCGATATTGTAGCCGTAGTCGCACCAGAACGGAGCGGTAATGTAGAAATTTTCCTTTGTACTGCCGACAATTTTCTTTATAAGAATTTTTTGAGTCTCTTCATCTTCAAACGGAAGATTGTTGTACTCTCTGCAAAGATTTTTAACCGAACAGCGTTCGTTACGAAGCTGTTTCTCACCCATTGCGTTATACATCTGTGAATTAAGCATTTTTTCTTTTTCAGTCATAGTTTTCTCCGTTAATAAATCACATAACAAAATTTACATAACAATGCTTATTATATTATAATTTCACCTTCAATACAAGTAAATTCGAAACAATTTCACTTTTCAGCTGTCAACAAAATCTATATTTTCAGAATCATAGGGAGGATAATGGGACAGCAGGCTTTTGTATAATATAGTTACATTGAAAATATCAATGTAATTTGCAGGAAAACAATGAAATTATTAAATGCAGTTTTGTTTTTGAGGAGGAATTTTTATGGAAAAAAAGAAGAAAACTTTCACATCAACCGAAGTAAAACGCAGATATAACGAAAAGGTTTACAGCCAGATTTCATTTTCTGCACCGAAAGACCTTGTTGAAGAATTCAGAGAGATATGCAGAAATATCGGAATTTCACAGGCAAGCGTTTTCAAAAGGTTTATCGCCGATTTTGTTGAAAAGTACAGATAATCAAAAAGCGGGTGAAGCAACACTTCATCCGCCTTGTTTTGTCAGTTTGTTAAAGATTTTTAATCATCTTAATGTGTGGGCAATGCTCATCAAAATAGGTTTCACCCACCGACACATAGCCCTGCTTTTTATAAAAATTTTCAGCCTGAACCTGAGCCGAAACCGTAACGGCAGTACCGCCGATTTTTTTGATTTCGACCTCGCAGGCTTTCAAAATTTCAGCTCCGAGATTTTTGCCACGGTACTCTTTTTTTACGGCAACCCGTCCGACAATATATTCGCCCTCGTTTTCTGACAAGAAGAATCTTCCCACAGCAACGGGATTGTCACCGTCAAACATAACAATGTGCGTTGCAATCTCGTCAATGCTGTCAAATTCATCCTTGAATCCCTGTTCTTCAACAAAAACAAGCGTTCTGATTTTGACAGCCTCATCAGGCAATTTGTCAAAACATTTTATCGTCATAAGAGCACCTCCGAAAAATCAATATTACCATTATAAATTTCTCCGCACTGAAAGTCAATAAACGACACGACTCAATTATCTTTATCAACAAAACAATCAGAAAATAATTGTACAGTTTGCTAATATAATTGAAAATTAAAATGCCGTATAATATTGATATACTTCTATTGATTGTAGGTTGATATGTATGTGGAAAGAACTTCGTACACAGCATGAAATTGACAATTTCATGAAAGAAATTATCGGATTTCACGACAGTTGCATAAAAGAAATGAAATATTCAAGCGGGGCATATGTTGATAAAAACCTGTCAATGCTTCCCACAAATACAAAACGAACACTAACTGTTCTTATTCAGCGACAATTTGATGATATTTCCGCACTTGAACTTGAGTTTTCAGAACTTGAGTATATAAGAATGTACCCTGTAAATCCGGATTTCACCTGTGAAATATTGGACGCATCATTTTTCATAAAAGACGGTCTTATTTATTGGTGCGATAACGGTGATGTAAAAGATGATAATATAAACAATTATAAAGGTACAGTTATATGTTCAAAAAAAGTTCGTTGGAGAAATGCAAGCGAACTTATCGGTGAAAATGAATTTTATAGAAGTACAAATGAATAATACCAAATAACAGTTTAAAAGCAACGAAGTTTCCGCTCCGTTGCTTTTTTGTCAACCTATAAAATCGGTAAAAGATTTTTGTGCTATATCCGATACGATTCTCTGCATTTCACAACGGGAATTTGCGTTTCTCGCCCTGTCAATGCATCTGTCACGGTACTTTTTCGGCATACTTGCCAAGGCAAGCATTGCGTCGGAATTTTCACCGAGAGCCATTGTAAATCCGAGCGGCAAGTCCCATTTTTCACCGAGTTTTTCTGCATTTCTGTTCACCGTAATCACCCCTGTTTTAGTTTTTGCTCAGGGATTTGAGATACAACAGAAAATAATCGGAAATCATAAACCGAAAATAAAATTACTTCTGCTCTGCAACAACTGCAAAGAACACAAGGTCAGAGTCGCTGTCATTAATAAGGCTGTGTGTATGACCTATCGGGCAATAGTGGCACATGCCTGCCTCAACCCTTTCATACTCGCCGTCCATAAGCACCTTGCCTGTTCCCTCGATGATGTAGAACATTTCGCAGTTGCCCTCGTGAGTGTGAAGTCCGATTGACGCACCGCTTTCAAGGCGACCGTGCATAATCATATTTCTGTCATCCGTGAATTTCTTTACGGCATACGACTTTTCTCCGCCTTTAAAATTCGGCAAAATCTGTTCTTCCATATGTTTAAAATCAATAATCATATCTCGTGTCCTCCTGATTAAATTGAAATTTTAAAGTTCTTTATAATAAGGACAGATGTCCTCATAGTGACCGTCTTTCATCAAAAAGCCTTTCGGAATAACTCCGAGTTTTACAAAGCCAAGGCTTTCATAAAGTTTTCTTGCAGGTTTGTTGGTTTTTACAACAGCGTTAAACTGCAAAATTTTGAAACCGTATTTTTTAGCACGCTCAAGGCAATCCGACACAAGCTTTCTGCCGACACCTTTTCCCCTTGCAGAAGAAGAAACTGCATAGCTTGCGTTGCAGATATGACCGCATCTGCCGATATTATTTGGATGAAGAATATACATTCCGAGAACTTCACAGTTTTCATCGACTGCAACTGCGCAACAGCTTTGCTCTGCAAAAAACTTTTTACCGCTTTCAAAATCAAGTTCTTCAGTCTGCGGAAAGGCAACTCCGTCCCTTACAACTTCATTCCATACGGAAATCATACCCTTAATATCATTTTCCCCGTATTCTCTCACGGTAATACTCATTTGCAGTCACCTCGGGTTAATTTTAGCACTATAAGTTAAAATTTTCAATCCAAACGGCTGAAATATTTACTATTTTTACCTTTTTAAAATTGCAAATTAATCTTGAAATTTGTCGAAAGATACTGTATAATCTATTTATAGAATTGAATAAGAATGATCTTATCAAGAGTGACTGAGGGGACAGGCCCTATGAAGTCCGGCAACCTGCGTATGCAAGGTGCCAAATCCTGCGGTATTTACCGAAAGATGAGTAAACACAGCACCTTTCGGAAGAACGGTGCTTATTTTTTTGGAAGGAGTTTTCTAAATGGCTAAACATTTATTTACATCCGAGTCTGTAACGGAAGGTCATCCCGACAAAGTGTGTGACCAGATTTCCGACGCAGTTCTTGACGAAATCCTCTCTCAGGATAAAAACGCCCATGTTGCCTGTGAGGTTACGGCTACAACAGGCATGATTCATGTTATGGGTGAAATTTCAACCGACTGCTATGTTGACATCGCAGATGTTGCAAGAAAGGTTGTAAACAACATAGGTTACAACGATCCGAAGTGCGGTTTTGACGGCAACACCTGTGCGGTTCTCACATCAATTGACGCACAGTCACCCGACATTGCAATGGGCGTAAACGAAAGCCTTGAGCTTAAAGACGGCGAAAGCGATACCGACAATCAGATTGGTGCAGGTGATCAGGGCATGATGTTCGGTTATGCGTGTGATGAAACACCCGAACTTATGCCGATGCCTATTTCTCTTGCCCACAAGCTTGCAAAACAGCTTACAAAGGTAAGAAAAGACGGCACTCTTTCATATCTCCGTCCCGACGGCAAGACTCAGGTTACTGTTGAATATGACGATGACAAGATTGTCGGCATTGACACGGTTGTAATTTCAACACAGCATGATGAAGATGTTACACTTGAGCAGATTAGAAAAGACATTATCGAGTATGTTATCAAACCGATTATCCCTGCTGAGCTTATGAACGAGAACACAAAGATTTTCGTAAACCCGACAGGCAGATTTGTAATCGGCGGCCCGGTCGGCGACTCAGGTCTTACAGGCAGAAAGATTATTGTTGATACCTACGGCGGATTTTCTCGTCACGGCGGCGGTGCATTCAGCGGTAAAGATCCGACAAAGGTTGACCGCAGTGCCGCTTACTACTCAAGATATATTGCAAAGAATATTGTTGCCGCTAAGCTTGCCAAGAAGTGCGAAATTCAGCTTGCATATGCAATCGGTGTTGCAAAGCCTGTTTCAATAATGGTTGACACATTCGGCACATCAAAATATTCAAACGAAGAACTGGCAAACGCTGTTGAAAAGGTATTTGACTGCCGTCCGCAGTCTATCATCAGACAGCTCAAGCTCACGGAAACAAAGTATCTCCCGCTTGCCGCTTACGGTCATATGGGCAGAGAAGAACTCGGTGTTGA
Source organism: Ruminococcus bromii (assembly GCF_002834225.1). GTDB lineage: Bacteria > Bacillota > Clostridia > Oscillospirales > Acutalibacteraceae > Ruminococcoides > Ruminococcoides bromii. The sequence continues at coordinate 27,224 of NZ_NNSR01000028.1, forward strand.
ATGGGAAAAGACAAATAAGGTTGACGAGCTTTTAAAGGCTGTCGGCTAATAGAATTAAATTGTTCGATAATTTCGGGAATAAGGTTTGTGCACAAACGCAAATTCTTGTTCCCGATTTTTTTATTTTAAAAAATATTGTTGATAAATTGTACAAACAATTACAATGCTACGCTCGGGCATGATATGCTTTGTGGGCATTACAAACTATCTGCACAAATTGGGTACGGCGGCTCGCCGTGCGGGCGTCCAATGAACGACCCTACCGGATTGTGGTATTCATAATTAACACAAAAATCCCGATTAACTTTTTACGGTTAATCGGGATTGTGATTTTTTATGTAGATATTGTTTTAATTCTTAACCAGAATTAAACTTCTGCAATAACCTCAACTTCAACAAGGACATCCTTTGGAAGCTGTTTTACTGCAACACAGCTTCTTGCCGGCTTTGATGTGAAATACTTGCCGTAAACCTCATTGAAAGCACCGAAATCTTCCATATTTTTTAAGAAACAAACTGTCTTAACAGCTTTTTCAAGTGAACTGCCTGATGCCTCAAGAACATTTTTAAGGTTTGTGCAAACCTGTTCTGTCTGAGCCTCAATTGTTGCAGCCTCAACATTGCCTGTTGCAGGGTTAATTGCAATCTGACCAGATGTAAAAACAAGACCGTTTACCTTTACAGCCTGTGAATACGGACCGATAGCATCGGGAGCATTTTTAGTATAAACCTTTTCCATTATAATGACCTCCTGTCAATATATTAAAAATTACTGATTAAACAAGCTTAAAGCCTGCGTCAACAAGTGCGTCGTGAATTTCTTTAATCTGAGCAAAATCTCTTGTTTCAAGAACAACACGGAGGTAACAACCGTTTACATCCGTACCCTCTCCGCCTCTTTCGTGGTGGATAGAAATTACATTTGCACCCTTTTCTGCAATAATATTTGAAACGGCAACAAGCTGACCGGGCTTATCCTGAAGTTCAACGCAAACAGTCTGCTGTCTGCCTGTCATAAGAAGTCCACGCTTGATAACTCTTGAAAGGATTGTAACATCAATGTTACCGCCTGATACAACGCAAACAACCTTCTTGCCCTTAACGGGGAGCTTGTTGAACATTACAGCAGCCAAAGGAGCTGCGCCTGCGCCCTCGGCAATCATCTTCTGTGACTCAATAAGCTTGAGAATTGCAGATGAGATTTCGTCATCACTTACCGTTACGATATCGTCAACATACTTCTTAACATATTCAAATGTATGCTCACCCGGTTCTTTAACCTGAATACCGTCGGCAATTGTAGAAACGCTGTCAAGATGAACAGGCTCGCCGTTCTTGATTGACTCAACCATTGAAGGAGCGCCCTCAGCCTGAACACCGTAAACCTTAATGTTAGGATTAAGGCTCTTGATTGCACAGGCAACACCCGAAATAAGTCCGCCGCCGCCGATTGCACATACAACAGCGTCAACATCGGGCATTTCGTTCATAATTTCGATACCGATTGTACCCTGACCTGCAATAACATTTTCATCGTCAAACGGATGGATAAATGTGTAGTTCTTTTCATCACGAAGTCTTAAAGCCTCGTTATAAGCATCATCATAAACACCCGGAACCATACAAACCTCGGCTCCGTAGTTCTTAGTAGCCTCAACCTTTGAAATAGGTGCACCGTCAGGCAGACAGATAAGCGACTTGATACCGTACTTTGTAGCGGCAAGTGCAACACCCTGAGCGTGGTTGCCTGCAGAACAGGCAATAACACCTCTTGCCTTTTCTTCTTCGGTAAGCTGAGAAATCTTGTAACCTGAACCTCTTACCTTGAATGAACCTGTAATCTGAAGATTTTCGGGTTTGAGATAAATATCACAATCATCACAAATACCCCTTGCCTGAACGATATTAGTCTGTCTGATAACATCCTTCAAAACATATGATGCGTGATAGATTTTGTCTAATGTAAGCATACCAATTACTTCCTTTTCTATATGTATCCATTGCTTATTTTAATACAACAAGGCTTTAAAATCAAGTTTTTTTGGAATAAACAAAGGGAATTTTTGCAGGATTTTTTAAAGTCTTATTCATAATTCGCAAGCAGAATAAAAATAATAATAACGAACAAATAAAAACACCTGCTTACAGGTGTAAACAGGCGTTTCTATGAAATTATGAAATTGGTATTAACTAATTGAATACTTACAGCCTAAGTTAAGCGAGTGATGCGCCAAGCTTTTTGCAAGCCTCAAGGGCGTCGTCATCGGGAGCATCGTTACAGATAACGCTTTCGCAAACAAGGTTTGCACCGTCACCCTTACAGGTGTCTTCCCAGTTTCTCATCCATTCGCCGTCACCCCAGCCGTATGAACCGAAGAGGGCAATGCTTTTGCCGTTTAATGCACTTTCACATTCATTGAAAACAGGCTCAAACTCGCTATCCTCAAGAACCTCCGCCCCCATTGCAGGACAACCGAATGCAATGCCGTCAAAATCGGCGACCGATGAAGAATCAAAATCGTTTACATTTGCAAGAGTAACTTCTGCGCCAGCGGACTTTGCACCCTCGGCAACGGCTTCTGCCATCTGCTCTGTGTTGCCTGTACCGCTCCAGAATACTACTGCTACTTTACTCATATTTCTGTACTCACCTTTCAGTTTAATAGTTAATTGCACCTTAAATCAGTTACACGCAACCGTCAGCTTTTGGATAGGTGTGCCTTGTAACCACTTAGAGTAATAGATGTCAGAACATTTTTTGAATTTGGCAAATTCTTTGACTGCTTTTTCTTCATTACCGTAAACCTTCCAGCAGCCTGAACATTTACAGCAATTTCCTTTATGAAGAATAAAGCCGCGGACATCTTCGGGAGGATAACCGAGGAACAATCCGATTTCGTGCGGGAACTCAGTTGAGTCTTTAAGACGGTGTCGAAGCTCCCTTATACAGCGTGCGGCATCATGTGAATGATACCCCTGCGATTTAAGCAGCTTACACGCATATTTATCGGACAAATCAACAGCAAGCTTGGACGGGCGAAAAATATAGATTAAAGCCTTTCCGTTGCTGAATTTCAGTGGCAAAACTTTTATTCCCTTTTTGCAGAACATTTTATTCAGCCTTCTTACATCACATTCGCACTCAAGCCGTGACGAGTACGGACAGTTGAAAAGATTAGCCGTTTTTATTCCTGCAAGCGTTGGGGAACAATGCTTGATAATTAAATCCTCTGACATCTTTTCCTCTAAAAATTGAATGAATGATTTGAATAGAGTTGAATTGAATAAATACACCACAGTGATTATCCGATAACTGTTTTATAGTTAGCTTTTGCTAACTTGATTCCATAAGCAAGACTTGTTTGTTGTCTTTATCTTACAGTTAAAATATACCATCAATCAATGTTGTTATCGGCTCTCAAAAGGTTTTCTACGCTCCAAACGGACAAACAATTTCAGCAAAGATTTAGGGACAGCAAACGCTGTCCCTGAAAGGAGAAGAGATATTATGAATAATTACCCGGCAAAGTAATCATCAAATACTCTGCGGATATTTCCGCAGTCTGTCAGAAAAGAATATAGGCGTATCTTTTCGACAATGTTATTATAGCACTTTACAAAGTCTTTTTACTGCTCTTTACGGACATATAAGGCTCTGTTCAGACGAGAGATTTTCTGTACTCATTCGGTGACTTGTTCATCACCCTTCTGAAAGCACCCGCAAACTTACTGCCGTTGTTGTAGCCGACAATTCCTGCAATTTCAAGCACACTTTTGTCGGTGTTTTTCAAAAGCGAGGCGGCCTTTTGCATTTTACAGTTCGTTATGTAGCCGTTAATCGTGTCGCCGTAGACACCCTTAAAGCAAATTTTAAGAGAAGTTGAAGAGATGCCGAGCATATCGGCAAGCTCCGTAATTGTTATATGCTCGTCAAGGTGAGCAAGCAGATATTTTTTTGCCTCTTTTGCGGCGGTAACCTGTGAGCGTGAAAAATATCGTCTTTCCTCACTCTCTCCCTTGTAATCAAGACCGCTCAAAAACAAAAGAAGTTCAAGCACCTTAACCTTGTGATAGCCCTTTCGGATATTTTCGGGAACGGAATAGAGTTCCGAAAAAATATGCTCAATGCTGATATTTTCACGCATAATTGAGTACGGCTTTTCGGAACAGAATTTCATTTCAAGCTCTTCGGGGCTGACAAAAACATCGTCAAGAATACACGAAAAACACCTTGGCACACGGTTCATATCAATTGCAACCGACACACCGTGGTAGTGGCTCAGCGGACAATATCTGTGTCGGATGTTCTCCGTGTTCTTCTGTATCGACAAATCTCCTGACGCAAGGTAAAGATATTCGCCGTTTTTGTATTCAAACTCAATTCTACCCTCCTGACAATGCGTGATGATGAGCATTTCTCTTCCCTTTGCAAGATTAATGTCACAACTTTGCATATGTACATCGTAATACACAAGCTCAATGCCTGAAAACACAGGGTATACGGTGATTTCACAATCGCCCGTGCTGTCCTGTGAACGGTATATACTGAACGATTCGCCGTGTTCAACGGTCTGTATCATACCGTACGGATTATCAATTTTCTGCAATACTGCCATAAGGTCGCCTCTCTTCTCCTAAAAAGCCTTACTCCACCTTCATAACGGTGTATGCGCCTATACCGTTTACTGTCTTTTTGAGGACTTTATCCTCAATTTCTCTTTTCATTCTGACCGTAACCCTGCCGGAAGAAACATCGGCTTCCGCCCACACACCGTCAATTGAATTAAGTGAGTTTTCTACTCTTGCGGAACAGTTTTTACAGACCATTCCGTCAACAACAAGAGTTTTTTCATAGAGATAATGCGACTTATCCTTATCGGCAACCTTGTTTTTCTTAACGCTTTCGTCACTTGCACCGCAACATCCGCTTGCAAGCTTTTTCTTGTAACTTCTGATTACGAGAACCACAAACGCAATGAATGCCACGGCAAGCAATCCGTAAAAAACATACTCCATATTTATCCCTCCTTTTATTTTTTACGATTCAGAATATAGTTCTGAATACACTTTACACCGTAAAATTTCTTCAACACCAAATTCATAATTTCAATAACAAACAAAAAAGGGTGCAGCTTTTTGGACTGCACCCCTACAAAACATTTACCTATGATTATGGCAGTCACCGCGGTACGCACAGTGCGCACAGTTTGCACCGCAGGAGGATTTGCCCTCTTTTTTGTCTTTTACCATACGGGCAACCACAAAAGCAATCACGGCAATAACAATTAATGCAACAATGATTGTGCCGATATTAGCCGCTAACCATTCAAACATTTTTATTCCTCCCATTGTTAATCAATAAATTTATTACTTCTTAGCCGGCTTAACCTTAAGAGTTGTAGCCTCTTTGTAAGGTCTTACAAGCATATAAATCATAAATGCAAATACTGCAACGGCAAAGATAAGACCGATTACATTAAGACCGCCTGCAAAGATTGAGCCGAACTGGAATACCATAAATGCAATTGCATAAGCAAATACACACTGATAACCAACTGCGAACCAGAACCACTTGATGTTGTTCATCTCTCTCTTGATAGCACCCATAGCGGCAAAGCAAGGAGCACAGAGGAGGTTGAAGAGAAGGAACGAGAAACCGCTGAGGCCTGTAAACGCAGTGCCGATTTCCGTCCATCCGCCCTGATAAAGGATACCCATTGTACCAACGATGTTTTCCTTAGCAACAAGACCTGTGATGGATGCAACGGTTGCCTGCCAGTTGCCCCAACCGAGCGGTGCAAAAATCCATGCAAGACCGTTACCGATTGCGGCAAGAATTGAGTTTCCGATTTCGTCCTCACCGAGCATACGGAATGTACCGTCAACAAATCCGAAGTATGTTGTGAACCAAACAAGGATTGTTGAAAGGAGAATGATTGTACCTGCCTTCTTGATGAATGACCAGCCACGCTCCCACATTGAACGGAGAAGGTTGCCTACTGTCGGAAGGTGATAAGCCGGAAGCTCCATTACAAACGGAGCGGGATCGCCTGAGAACATCTTTGTCTTTTTAAGCATAATACCTGAAACTACGATTGCAGCCATACCGATGAAGTAAGCCGATGTTGCAATCCACGGTGAACCGCCGAAGACAGCGCCTGCAATCATAGCGATAAACGGCTGTTTAGCACCGCAGGGAATGAATGTTGTTGTCATAATAGTCATACGGCGGTCACGCTCATTCTCGATTGTACGGGATGCCATGATACCCGGAACACCGCAGCCTGTGCCTACAAGCATTGGGATAAACGACTTACCCGAAAGACCGAACTTACGGAAGATACGGTCGAGTACGAATGCGATACGAGCCATATAACCGCAGCTTTCGAGGAAAGCAAGGAAAAGGAAGAGTACAAGCATCTGCGGAACAAAGCCGAGAACCGCACCTACACCGGCTACGACACCGTCAAGGATAAGACCGTTGAGCCAGTCTGCACAGTTGATTGCATCAAGACCGTTGCCGATAAGAACAGGAATACCGGGAACCCAGACTCCGTATGTTGCGGCATCGGGAGCACCGTAACCCTCTTTATAATCTGTGTTGAGGTAGTTTGAAACAGCCTTTTCAAGAGCAGATTTCTTAGTGTCGGGAGTTTCTGTAATTTCAAGAGTTTCTTCATCCTGAACAGAATATGTAACACTTGCGTCTGAAGGTGTGAGATTTACGAGTTCTGCAAGAGCAGCCTTAGCGGCATCTTCGGAATAATTTTCAGATTCAAGGTCAACAGCTTCGGCAATGTCGTCATTTCCGTACTTAGCATTGAATGCCTCGATAATTGCATCTGAATCGCCGTAGGTTTCTTCAGCCTCGGCAGCCTGTGATGAACCTATACCGAAAAGGTGCCAACCGTCACCGAAAAGACCGTCATTTGCCCAGTCAGTTGCGGCAGTACCTACTGTCTGCATTGAGATGTAGTAAACAAGGAACATAATAACCGCAAAAATCGGAAGGCCGAGCCAACGATTGGTTACAACCTTATCAATCTTGTCCGATGTTGTAAGCCTACCCTTGTTTTTCTTCTTATAACAGCTCTTGATGATTGAGGCAATGTAGATGTATCTCTCATTAGTGATGATACTCTCTGCGTCATCATCAAGCTCTTTTTCAGCCGCCTGAATATCTTTTTCAATGTGGTCAATAACATTCTGCGGAATGTCAAGCTTTGCAAGAACCTTGTCATCACGCTCAAAAATTTTGATAGCGTACCAACGCTGCTGTTCCTCGGGCATATCGTGAACCGCAGCCTCTTCAATGTGAGCGATTGCGTGTTCAACTACACCGTTAAAGCTGTGCATGGGGATTGTCTTTGCTGAGCCTGCAGCTTTGATTGCGGCCTCGGCAGCTTCCATAATGCCTGTGCCTTTAAGAGCCGAAATTTCAACAACCTTACAACCAAGCTGTCTTGAAAGCTCATCAATGTTGATTGAATCGCCGTTCTTCTTAACAAGATCAATCATATTGATTGCCACAACAACAGGGATACCGAGTTCTGTAAGCTGTGTTGTGAGGTAAAGGTTTCTTTCAAGGTTTGTACCGTCAATAAGGTTGAGAATCGCATCGGGGCGTTCACCGACAAGATAGTTACGGGCAACAACCTCTTCAAGAGTATAAGGTGAAAGTGAATAGATACCGGGCAAGTCCATGATTGTAACATCCTTGTGCTTTTTGAGCTTACCCTCTTTTTTCTCAACAGTTACGCCGGGCCAGTTACCGACAAACTGATTGGAACCCGTGAGTGCGTTAAACAAAGTTGTCTTACCGCAGTTAGGGTTACCTGCAAGAGCAATTTTAATTTCCATATATCAGTTATCCTCTCTTAGATTAGCAAAAGCTAACCGTAATGTTATAAAAATACGGGATTTCTCCCGTAGGATTTATAAGTATAAATTACTCAACTTCAATCATTTCAGCATCGGCTTTTCTGAGCGAAAGTTCATAATTTCTTACAGTAATTTCAATCGGATCTCCGAGCGGAGCAACTTTTCTGATGTAAATTTCAGCACCCTTTGTGATGCCCATATCCATAATTCTGCGTTTGACAGCGCCTTCACCGTGAAGCTTAACAACCTTTACGGTTTCACCTACTTTTGCCTGTTTTAAAGTTTTCATAACAGTTTCCTCCATCTAAAATTGAGCATAAAGCCGTATAAAAACACCTCTCGGAACAACTCCGCCGTGTGTTTGTTACATAGAATCAAATCATAATTTTACGAGCCATTTCTTCGCTGATTGCAACCCGTGTTTCCTTTACATTAACAATAACATTTCCGCCGAGTGACGAAATAACGGTAACCTCTCCGCCGGCAACAAAGCCGAGATTTTCAAGGTGCTTTTTAACCTCGGGAGAACCTCCGACTTTCTTTATAATATTGGTTTCACCTGTGTTAGCAAACATCAAAGGCATCATAAAATCAATCTCCTTTAAGTTAGCAGATACTAACAATATTCGTTAATCAAAGGTTAGCTCTCGCTAACCGATTATATGGTACTATAAAACTCGAAATATGTCAATAGGCTTGCGAAAAAAATTTATTTTATTTTGAATTTTGGCAAATTGAATATTTCACATCTGTAATTCAGATATTATTTTTGTTGATTTCGGTAAATCATTTTTTCATAATTATTGAAAGCGTAATTTATTTTATTGATTTTTTGTTCATATCATGATATGATTAGACAATGTAAAGGAGTGCAGACTATGCAATTAAAAGAATCAGGTTAAATGTACCTTGAAACAATATATGTTCTTTCAAAAAAGAGCAATTATATAAGATCAATTGATGTATGTGAAGAAATGGGATATTCAAAGCCGAGCGTCAGCCGTGCCGTTGGTCTTCTCAAAGAGGGCGGTTATCTTAAAGTCGGCGATGACGGCTCGCTTATTCTCACCGACCTCGGCAGGGAAATTGCAGAAAAAACATATGAAAGACACACCGTTCTTTCAAAGCTCTTTGTTAAGCTCGGAGTTAATCCCGAAACTGCCGCCGCAGATGCCTGCAAAATGGAACACATTATCAGCGACGAAACCTTTGCCGCATTGAAAAATCACCTTGAAAATCATATGCAGTAAAAGGCTGAATAATTACCGAATATTACACACAAAAGGCTGACGAGAAATCGTCAGCCTTTGTTTTTACTCAACTGCTTTCAATAAGGCGATACACTTTTTCGATTGATTCAACAATTCGACACGCTTAAATAAAACGCAAAAATAACAATAGTACAAATTATTGCAACCGCCTTTTTCATAAGCACACCTCGTCATTGTAAATAACATCAAATGAACTTTGTTAGCCAATTATCCAAGAATTTCACCTGTTCAGCTGTATGAAACCAATGTTCACCGCCATTCATAACAGTAAGGTCAGCGTTTATCTTCTCTGCAAATTTATTGATTATATCAAATGATGTAAGGTTATCATTTTCACCGTATAAAATTGAGGTGGGAACATTCCAAAAAATTTGGTTTTCACGAACATAGCAAAGATATTCCCAAGATAAAGTTTCACCAAATTCAGTAGAGATTGTTTTCTTATCACGAAGTTCATTCTCTGTTATATTCGCCCATTTCATCATATTGGTAATGAGGTTTTCCATATCTACAACAGGCGAAATAAACATAGCTTTGTCAATCTGTTTATCTGAAAAGGCATTCATAGAATAAAATGCACCTATGCTATTCGCAATCAGAACTATATAATCATAATTTTTGCAATAATTATCGAACAGATTTGTAAATTCCTGTTTTGCATCCCACGGTGTTTCTGATTTATAGTCAAAGCCTATAACATCATATTCAGGTAGCAAAGGCTTGTAATGCTCCGATTCTGTAGCATTACCACCCTTTCCGTGTACATATACAGCCAGTTTACGCATTTAAAATTCTCCTTTTGCGGAACAATATCAACGGTTGCGGAATAATGCAAAGGTGATTTGCGGAACAATAGAACTGTCTTTTTGCTTTATTCGCATTAAAATTTCATTGTGAGAGAAATTCTGTTCTTTTCGGGATCAACTGAAAGAACCTTTACATTTACAACATCACCGACTTTGAGAACCTCGGCAGGATGCTTGATGTACTTATCGCAAATCTGCGAAATATGAACAAGTCCGTCCTGATGAACACCGATATCGACAAATGCGCCGAAGTCGATTACATTTCTGACCGTGCCTTTAAGCTCCATTCCCTCTTTCAAATCCTTGATGTCGAGAATATCGCTTCTAAGCATTGGCGCAGGCAGTTCATCACGGGGATCTCTGCCCGGTTTGGAAAGTTCTTTTACAATATCATCAAGGGTCGGAAGTCCGATTCCGAGAACATCGGCAAGTGACTTTGTTCCCTTTGCCTTTACTCTCTGCTGAATATCGGAGAAGTTGCCTGATTTTATTTCTTTGTCAGAATATTCAAGAAGTCCTAAAAGTTCTTTTGCACTCTTGTAGCTTTCGGGGTGAACGCCTGTGTTATCAAGCGGATTTCTGCTTTCGGGAACACGCAAAAATCCTGCACACTGCTCAAACGCTTTAGGCCCGAGTTTCGGAACTTTCTTGAGTTCTGCTCTTGATGAGAACGCACCGTTTTCTTCACGGTAAGCAACAATATTCTTGCACACGGTTGCGTTAAGTCCAGACACTCTCGATAAAAGTGCAGGCGATGCCGTATTAAGATCTGCACCAACCGAGTTTACGCAGTCCTCTACAACACCGTCAAGTGTTTCACCGAGTTTTTTCTGCGGCATATCGTGCTGATACTGACCGACACCGATTGCCTTAGGCTCAATCTTAACAAGCTCTGCAAGAGGATCCTGAAGTCGTCTTGCAATTGACACGGCACTTCTGAGTGTGAGGTCAAGGTCGGGAAGTTCTGTTGCGGCAAGCTTTGATGCCGAATAAACCGACGCACCTGCCTCGCTGACTACCATATAATAAACGGGGTGGTCAGCCTCTTTGATTGTTTCGGCTGTGAACATCTCGGTTTCCTTGCTTGCAGTACCGTTGCCGATTGAAATAATATCAACATGATGCTTTTTGATAAGGCGGAGCAAGGTCTGCTTTGATTCCTGAATTTTTTTGTCTGAATGTGTAGGATAAATTACGGTTGTATCAAGCACCTTGCCTGTGCTGTCAACAACGGCAGTCTTGCAGCCTGTGCGATATCCCGGATCAAGTGCAAGCACGGTTTTGCCCTTTACAGGCGGCTGCATAAGCAGCTGCTTGAGGTTTACGGCAAAAACCTTCATAGCATTTTCGGAGGCGGTATCTGTAAGGTCGTTTCTGACCTCACGCTCAATTGAGGGATAAATAAGCCGCTGATAAGCGTCTGTGCAAGCCTCACGGATAATGTCTGAACAAAGCTGATTTTTGTCTGTAATCATTGCTCTGAAAATTGAATTAAGCGGTTTTTCGCTGTCGGTTTCAACGCTGACTTTGAGAAATCCCTCTTTTTCACCACGATTCACGGCAAGCACTCTGTGACCTGCAATCTTTTTAACAGGCTCTTTGTAGTCATAATAATTTTTGTAAACGCTGTCCTTTTCTTCATCTGTTGCAACAGACACAAGCACACCGTTTGCGTTTGTAAGATTTCTGATTCTCTTACGGATTTCCGCATTATCCGACACAAGCTCTGCAATGATATCCATTGCGCCCTGAATTGCATCTTCAACGGAGGTAACTCCCTTTTCTTCATCAATATAATCAACTGCCGACTTTGACGGATCAAAACCTTTTTCCTGCTTTAAAATATCGTTAGCAAGCGGTTCAAGTCCCTTTTCCTTTGCAATTGACGCCCTTGTCTTTCTCTTTGGACGGTACGGGCGGTAAATATCCTCAAGTTCGCTTAGTGTGGCAGCCTTGTCAAGTGCAAGGTTGATTTCATCCGTGAGCTTTTCCTGTGCGTCAATGAGTGAACGGATTTCATCTCTGCGCTTGTCAAGTCCTCTTAAATATTCAAGCTTTTCGGCAAATTCACGAATCAACTGGTCATCCATTGAACCGTGCATTTCCTTTCTGTATCGTGCAATAAAAGGAATAGTGTTGCCGTCATCAAGCAATGTGATGATGTTTTTGGCATACTCCTCTTTAATATTAAACTGCTGTGAAAGAATCTGTGAATAATCCATTATATCCTCCATTTTTGTTTTGTAAGGCTTATTATAACATACTTTTAAATAATTTGCACTAAAAAGAAAAAGAGCAGTCAAAACGACTGCTCTCATGAATTATTTATGTTTATGTATTTTAAGCACTTTTCTTTTTGCGAATATAGGCAAAATAGAGCGGAAGTCCTACAAAAATCATACCGCCGATTATGTTGCCGATTGTAACGAACAGCAGAGATTCACAACCCGAAAGATTTGCAAGGCTCTGACATTGCTGTGCCGTAATGCCGTAAAGCTCCTGAGCTTTTGCAACATATTCGGGATTCATTGCCGCCATAACACCTGTCGGAATATAGAACATATTTGCAACGCAGTGTTCAAATCCGCAGACTACGAATGCACAAATCGGGAAAAATACACCGAAAATCTTACCTATTGCATCTGTTGCGCCTGTTGCCATAACGATTGCAAGGCATACGAGAATGTTACAAAGTATGCCGCTGATAATTGCCGTTGCAGGATTGATTGTTGTTTTTGCAAGTGCAACCTTGATTGTAAAAGCACCGAGTCCGCCGTTTGAATAATTGAGCTGTCCCGAAAAAAATATCAGCAAATCAATAATCATTGCGCCGACAAAGTTTGAAATATAAACAACTACAAGATTCCTTAACATTGAAGCGACTTTAATTTTCTTTTCAAGTGTCGGAATAATCATAAGGCAGTTGCCTGTAAAAAGTTCACTGCCTGTGAACACAACGAGCATAAGTCCTACAGGGAAGATTACGCCTGCAACCACTCTTGCAAGCCCCACATCGGCAACTCCGTGCATTGCAACATCACTTGCCGCACCGCCGAATGCGATAAATGCGCCTGCCATAAGTCCGAGCAAAATCATTTTCGGCAGAGAAAGCATTGATTTTGTTACACCTGATTTTGACACCAGCGACGCAATTTCAGCCGGTGAATTAAATCTGCTGTCCATTAAAAAACCTTCTTCAATTAGTTTATCAATTGTTGCAAAATTTACTGCCATTCGGCAATAAACCGCAAAATCACAGATTACATATTAGCACAAAAGCAAAGTGTTTGTCAATTAATATGCGATTATCTGTAACATTGCACACAAAAGACTTTACAAATTGTCAAATACAGTTTATAATTATACTGTAGATATTACACAACCTAAAGATGTGTAATATTCGTAATCAGAGTGAGAATAATCACATACAAAACGGGAGCTGTTACCGGCTGAGAGGAAATTCGATTTCGACCGTCAACCTGATTTGGATAATGCCAACGAAGGGACATATCAAGCTTGAAGTGTACGCACTTGGAGTATGTCTTTTTGGCATACTCTTTTTTTGTTGTGTTTTTTCTCCGAGAGAATTTTATTTTAAGGAGTAGTTTTCATGAAAACGAACGGTAAGAAAAATGCACTTATTATGTGCGAATGTGCAATTATGATTGCACTTGCGGCAGTTTTAAGCTTTGTAAAAATCCTTGAACTTCCCTACGGCGGCAGTGTTACCGCATTCAGCATTGTTCCGATTGTAATTATCTCATATCGCCACGGTGTAAAATGGGGATTGCTTTCGGGATTTGTATTCAGCATTATTCAGCTTATTCAAACTGCGTCAACCCTCTCATACGCAACATCATTTTTGGCAGCCGTAACAATCATTCTCTTCGACTATGTAATTGCATTCACGGTTATCGGCCTTGCAGGCTTTCTCAGAAACAAGGTCAGCAATCCGTCTGCCGCTGCCGTAACAGGCACGGTAGGAGTTTGTGCTTTGAGATATATCTGTCATGTAATTTCGGGCTGTACCGTATGGGCAGGTGTTTCAATCCCCTCAACCGACGGACTTCTCTATTCACTCAGCTACAACGCTACATATATGATTCCCGAAACAATAATCAATGCGGCGGCTGTATTCTGGCTTTTCGGCTGTCTTAACTTCAGAAGTGAAAAAATCAGCGTTGCAAAGAAAATTGAAAAGAACCTTACGGAAACAGTTTCGGCATCAATTTCAATTCTTTCACTTATGGTTGCCGTAATTATTGACGCTGTTGCAGTTTTTGCATCACTTCAGAATCCCGACAGCGGTGTGCTTGATTTTTCACTCATTTCAAACACAAACTTCACTCTTGTAGGCATCGTTTCGGCAATCGGAATTGTGCTTTGCGTAGTTTTTGCGATCATTGCAAAGGTTACTTCAAATTCTGCCAAAAAGGTTAATTAACATTTAATCGGATATTCACGGTAAAACATCTCTAACAGGGCTGACGGCATTGCTGTCGGCTCTGTTTTTTTATTATGTAAACACAAGTTTGAAACGGGCATATTATGAGAATGAACAGCAATGTTCATAAGTTTGAACAAAAAGGAGAATTAAATTGGATATTAAAGAAATTATTTCTCAGCAGTACGGAATACCGAGTCTGCCAAAGAGAACGAGTGAGGCTATGGCATATGTTCCCTTTCAGCAGTTCGACTCCCCAACCTACAGCCCGTTGCAGGGACTTGAGTCGGGTACAATGTTTCCCGTTCTCAACAAACCATTCTACGGAAAGAAATGCGGTGAGGGACTTGACTGAAAGAGAAATTCTTTTAAAGAAAATTTCAACCTACGAATTTGCCGCACTTGACCTTCAGATTTATCTTGACACTCATCCGCACGATACGGCAATGATACAAAAAATGAACGGTTTCAAAGAAAAATTGAAACCGCTTGTTGAAGAATATGAAGAAAAATTCGGTCCTTTGAAAAAGAGTATGACAAGCACCAATATGTGGTGCTGGATAAAGGGACCGTGGCCGTGGGAAAACGAGGAGGATTGCTGATGTTCGTCTATGAAAAAAAGTTACAGTACCCCGTCAATATCAAAAAACCGAACGCAAAGCTTGCCAAGATTATCATAACGCAATACGGCGGTGCGTAAGGCAAAATGTGATACTTTTTATTTTCGTATAACATCCCGATAAAAATCAATAAACGCATTAAGTGCAGGAGATTTCCACTTGTTTTTGTGGATAAGCAACTGCGTCCACACCGAAACATCACAATCGTTGACGGGAAGATGTTTTATCTCTCCCGAATTGTAGTAATCCTCCGTGATGAAATCAGGCAAGAACGAGATCATTTTGCTGTTTTTGATTAGAGAACAAATTTGTAGAGGGTTTCCTATTTCCAAAACAGGGTGAATTTCAATCGATTGTGCGGCAAGTTCATTGTTGAGCAATTTTCTGTAGCTCATATTACTTTCGGTCAGTACAAAATCCTCGGTGCATAATTCTTTTAGCGAAATATTTTCTTTATTCAAAAGTGGATTGTCAACTGATGCAAAGAAGTGAACCTTTTCCTCATGCTCTGCACAAATTATAAATTCCGAATCATAAATGTGGCTGTCAAGAGTAAAAATCAAATCAACCTCATTTTTGCGTAACATATCAAACATCTGCTCTGTACCGCTTTCGACAACGACAAGGTGAATATTAGGAAAATGCTTTCTGAACTCAAGAAAATCATCTTTAAAAAACCGGTTGCAGACAGAACTTGACATTGCAAGGCGAATGTTGCCCTCAATTGTTTCGGGGGTACGCAAATCTTCAAGCATCTTTTCGTGAGATTCAAGAATTTCTCTTGCGTGTTGCAGAACCGTTATGCCGTCGGAAGTCAGGCTGATTCTGTGGTAAAAGCGGTCAAAAAGCACCGTGTTAAGCTCGCTTTCCAACTGTTTTATCTGTGATGAAACGGTTGACTGGGTATAGCCGAGCTTTTCCGCTGCAGCAGAAAATCCCGAATATTCGCACACAGCTACAAAGGTTTTAAGCACATTGGTATCCATAACTAAATCCTCTTTTATACGAACGATATCTTCGTTATTATAGCACAGCTTTATCAATTTTACAAATGGTATTTTATTTGCTATACTACTCTTTGTATTGCAAAATAAACAAAGGAGCAGTATTTATGACGAAAAAATATTGTGTAGATAAAATAAATTCGGCAGGAGGACTTGTGTTGTGAATCGTGAAAAATTAGGAAGCCGACTCGGATTTATAATGCTTTCGGCAGGCTGTGCAATCGGTTGCGGAAATGTGTGGAAGTTTCCGTGGATGTGCGGACAATACGGTGGCGGAAGTTTTATGCTTGTGTACATCATCTGTCTTATTGTTTTGGGAATTCCGTGTTTGATAATGGAATTTTCGGTGGGCAGAGCGGCACAGACAAGTCCGATTAAAATGTACCGCAAACTTGAAAAGCCAAAGCAAAAATGGGGCGGTTTCGGTTGGGCATGCCTTGTGGGCAACCTTGCAATTATGGCTTTTTACACAGTTGTTTGCGGTTGGATAATTTACTACTTCATAAATTTTCTGACGGGTAACAACCGTGACCTCGGATTTACCACAATGATTGCAAATCCGTCAGTCAATGTTATTTTTATGATGATAACGGTTGTTATCGCCTTTGTTATACTCTCGTTCAACATTCAGGGCGGACTTGAGAGGATAACAAAATATATGATGATTGCTTTGCTTGCACTTATGATTGTGCTTGCAATCCACAGTCTGTTTTTGAGCGGTTCGGGTGAGGGTATGACATTTTACCTCAAACCCGACTTTTCAAAAATCAACGGTGATGTTGTTGTGGGTGCGATGAATCAGGCATTTTTCTCGCTGTCAACAGGTATGGGCGGTATGGCTATTTTCGGAAGTTATATCGGCAAAGACCATTCACTTATGGGCGAGGCAATCAATGTTATCTCTCTTGACACACTCGTAGCTCTGCTTGCAGGCATAATCATTTTCCCTGCCTGCTTTACTTACAACCTTGAAGTTAATTCAGGTCCGAACCTTTTGTTTGACACAATGGCAACCGTGTTCAACAATATGCCCGGCGGAAGAATATGGGGTTCGCTCTTCTTCCTGTTTATGGTGTTTGCGGCAATGTCAACCGTTTTGGGTGTTTGCGAAAATATTCTTGCAATGATTCGTGATTTGACAGGCTGGTCAAGAATAAAAGGCAGTCTTATTTGCGGAATTGTAGTGTTTGTGCTTGCACTCACAACGGCTCTCGGATTCAGCGTTCTTCATTTTCAGCCGTTTGCAGAGGGTACAACATGGCTTGATTTTTGGGACTTCATTGTTTCCACAAATGTTCTTCCTCTCGGTTCTCTTGTGCTTGCTCTGTTCTGTTGCAACAAGTTCGGCTGGGGTTGGGATAACTTCATTAAAGAAGCCAACATGGGCATCGGTATGAAAGTGCGTTCGTGGATGAAACCGATTTTCAAATATGTAGTTCCTACAGCTATCGCATTTATCTATGTTTACGGACTCGTCACCTTTAAATGGCAATAAATAAAATTTGATACACAAAATAAAATCCGTATGGAGCAATCTTCATACGGATTTTTTCGGTTTAAATATTCATTTCCTTGTATTCTCTGTAGGTTTTGAATCCTACGGAATCGTAAAACTTCATTGCACCCTCGTTAAATTCCCACACATCAAGTTCCAGCCTGTCAAAGCCTCTGTCCTTAGCCTCTTGTTTGCAGAAATTTATCAGCTTGGTTGCAACACCCATTCTGCGGAAGTTTTCATCAACTCCGAATTCTGCAATCTGATAGAATTTTCTCTGCAAACCGTACGGAGATTTCTCCTTGACTATGTATTCAACAGTTGCAAATCCGCATTCAATTTTCCATTAAAGCGTAAGCTTAAATCATCCAATACCAATACTTGTCCTGATTGTTTTCCGAAAGGTCGGGGCTGAACTGGAGTTCGGGGTTTTTAATGCTTACTTTCATACCCTCGGTAATTGAGTTCACAATAAAGGCATTACCGCCGATTGTTGCACCCTTGCCGATTACGGTTTCACCGCCGAGAATAGTTGTACCCGAATAGATTGTAACATTATCACGGATAGTAGGATGTCTTTTAACACCTTTAAGCTGCTGACCTTTTCTTGTTGACAACGCACCGAGGGTTACACCCTGATAGATTTTTACATTCTCGCCTATCTCGGTAGTTTCACCGATTACGATGCCTGTACCGTGGTCGATGAAAAAATACTTGCCGATTGTCGCACCCGGGTGAATATCAATTCCCGTAAGTCCGTGTGCATACTCCGAAAGCACTCTCGGAATCATCGGGATTTTAAGCTTCCACAATTCATGTGCCACTCTGTAAACCGTGATTGCAAAAAATCCGGGATAGCAAAGAATGATTTCATCCGTACTGTATGCGGCAGGATCGCCGTTAAAGGCCGCAACAACATCTGTTGCAAGGTAATCGCGGATTGACGGAATCTTTGAGAGAAACTCATAAACCAACTTTTCTGACTTTTCCATAACCTCATCATATGAAAGGTCGTTGCACTTTTCGCAGCCCTTTAAAGCCTTTGCAATCTGTTTTTTAAGGTTGTACTGAATAAATTCTATTCTGTCGCCTACAATATAGCCGATGTATTCTTCTCTTACTCTGTTCTTGTCAAAGTAGCCCGGAAACAACAGCTTGCGGATTTCTTCAAGCACATGAATAAGCACAGATTTGTTGATAATGTTATCCTCCGAAAGTCTGCAAGTCTGTTCATGCTTTGAATAGCTTTCGAGAATTTCATTGACTGTTTTATTTATATTATCATTCATATGAATACTCCTTTTTCAAAATCCTGTTTAATTCACTTACGGGAAGTCCGACAACATTAAAATAGTCGCCGTCAATCTTCTTTACAAGCAGAGAACCTTTGCCCTGTATTCCGTATGCACCTGCCTTGTCAAAAGGCTCGCCCGTTGCAATGTACTCCTCAATTTCCGAATCGGAAAGTTCAAAAAATTCAACAAGCGTTACATTGGAAAATGATTTTGCAACACCGTTTTTGACGGTACAACAACCCGTGATAACCTTGTGCTGTCTGCCCGAAAGCAGCTTTAACATATTCTCGGCATCTTCCCTGTTCTTAGGTTTGCCGAGCATTTTTCCGTCAACAAAAACTCCCGTGTCACAACCGATTACAATATCTTTTTCATAGCCGTTTTTTGAAATATACAATGCCTTTTTGACGGCAAGATATTCGGGACGCTTTTCAAGCGGAACATTGTTCTCAACCGTTTCGTCAATGTCTGCGGGAACAATTTTAAAATCGGTTGTTATAAAACTTAAAAGCTCTTTTCTTCGTGGTGAAGCAGATGCAAGTACAATCATAATCTATCTCCGTAAAATTACTTTTGACTATTGTAACATAAAACCGAAATAAATAAAAGATGATTATACAAAAAACACAAAATGTACAGCAATAATCAGCTATTCGGATTGACCGCACTCCGCACTTTGTATTGACAATAATTTTGCAAAGTGCTATATTTAAGGACAGCGGTAATCCGCATAAAATAAGCACAATTCAACGAAGGGAAATGAAATATATGGCTAACATTAAGCTTCCTGTTCCCGTAACGCTTCTTACAGGTTATCTCGGTGCAGGCAAAACTACTCTTATCAACCATGTCCTCGGCAATCAGGAGGGCTACAAATGTGCCGTTATCGTAAACGATATCGGTGAAGTAAACATTGACGCAGAGCTTATTCAAAAGGCAGGCGTTGTTACTCAGAAAGATACAAACCTTGTTCCGCTTACAAACGGCTGTATCTGCTGTACTTTGAGCGTTGACCTTATCAACCAGATTACAGACCTTGTAAAGTCAGGCAAGTTTGACTACATTCTCATTGAGGCAAGCGGTATTTGCGAACCCCTTCCGATTGCACAGTCAATCTCAGTTCTTGAGGGCGATAAGGAAAACAATATACCGGAGCTTGTCCGTCTTGACAACATTGTTACAGTTGTTGACGCACTCCGTATGGCAACGGAATTTGGCTGCGGTGATGATCTCCTCAAGGAAGATGTTGACGAAGAGGATGTTGAAAGTCTTCTTATCCAGCAGATTGAGTTCTGTTCAACAATCATCCTCAACAAGGTTGACAAGGTAACAGAGGAACAGCTCAAGAGAGTTAAGGCTATGATTAAGACACTTCAGCCAAAGGCACGAATTATTGAATCACAGTTCGGCAAGGTTGAAGTTAAGGATATTCTCGATACAAAGTGCTTTAATTTTGAAGAAACAGCCGCATCCGCAGGTTGGGCTCAGATTTATGATAAGGATGAAGATGACGAGGATACAGACCGTCACGGTCATCATCACCACCATCACCACCACGATGAAGACCATGACGAACATGAGCATCACGATCATGACAATGATGAGGACGGTCTTGACCACTCTCATTGCGACCACGAACACGGTCATTGCTGTCACCACGACCACGATCATGAGGACGGCGAAGAAGAATACGGCATCGGTTCATTTGTTTACCACCGCATTCGTCCTTTCAATCAGGACAAGCTCCAGCAGTTTGTTGAGAACTGGCCAAAGAGCGTAGTCCGTGCAAAAGGTGTTCTCTGGTTTGATGACAAGAGAGAAGATGTTTATGTATTCGAGCAGGCAGGCGTTCAGATTACTGCTACGGAACAGGGCAAGTGGCTTGCCGCATTCCCAAAGAAACAGCAGAAGCTCTATCTTGCAGAGTATCCCGATATGGCTGAAAAGTGGGACGAAAAATACGGTGACAGAGAAATCAAGCTTGTATTCATCGGTCAGCATATGGACAGGCACGCAATTGTTGACGCACTTGACGAGTGTCTTTCAGACTGATAAAATCTTATAAAAATTGAGGGCAACGGAATCCGCTGCCCTTGTTTTTTTGTTGGATATACAAAAACGGCAGTCCGATTTGGACTGCCGAAATTTTTGCACCGTTAAGTTTTATTACTTTGATGACTCTGTTGTTGATGCCTCAGGCTTGAAGTTAGCGTCAAATGTGAAAACGAGCTTTGTACCATCTTTTTCCATTGTAATAACACCGTCTTTGAGTGTGTATGGAATGCTCTCGCCGTCTGCTGTAAAGTTCTTGTCATCGTATGTGAGCTCCTGCTCCTGACCGGCTGCAGAAAGCTTAGCCTTGCCGTCTTCTTTAAGAAGAATGTAGCCTTTGTCCATACCGACAGCGGCAAGAGTACTGCTGTCAAAGCTCATACCGCTTGCTTCTGCACTTGTAAGCTTGTAATAGCCGAGTGTTGAATTACCGCAAGCTGTAAGTGAAAGCACCATAAGAAGTGCCATAACAGCCGCAACGCTGATTGTGAAAATTCTTTTCATTTGTTTTTCCTCCGTTTTCCTTATCGGGATTTCTCATTTTTTCAGGCTTTGTGCCTTTGTCAGTGAATGACACGATTATTATAGCACAATGGCATAAACTTTTCAAGGTTATTTGTAAAAATATGTAAAAAAGCACCCTTTCGAGTGCTTTCCTAACCTAATATTCAGTTATCAGTTGAACCTTGACAAAAATACCTGGGTTCTTGGATTTTGCGGATTGTTGATTACCTGTTCGGGAGTGCCTTCTTCGGCGATTACACCGTCAGCCATAAAAATGATCTTGTCGGCAACATCTCTTGCAAACTCAATTTCGTGAGTTACAACAATCATTGTGCTGTCGGAGGTTTTAAGACTGCGGATAACATTAAGCACCTCACCCGTGAGTTCGGGATCAAGTGCGGAGGTAGGCTCGTCAAAGCAGAGCACATCGGGATTGAGTGCAAGCGCTCTTGCAATTGCAACACGCTGTTGCTGACCGCCGCTGAGATTACAAGGATATGACTCGCTCTTTTCGGAAAGTCCTACCCTTTCAAGCAAAGACTTCGCATTGTTCTTGATAATTTCAAGTGCCTCTTTATAGCTTTTTGCGCCCATATATTCGCCTGTCTGCTTTATCTGCTCTTTTGCGGCAAGCTTTGGAGCAAGCATAATATTCTCGATAACCGTATATTGCGGAAACAGGTTAAATGACTGGAACACAAGTCCGAAGTGAAGCCGTCTTTTTCTGATTTCGCTGTCGCTCTTTGCAGAGCTGTCATTGCTGTCAAAAAGCACCTTGTCATTGACGGAAATCTTGCCGTTGCCCGGAGTTTCAAGAAAATTAAGACACCTTAACAGCGTAGTCTTGCCAGATCCCGATGAGCCGATAATCGCAAGCACCTCACCCTTTTTAAGAGAAAAGCTGATATCTTTCAAAACCTCTGTTTTGCCGTAGCTTTTGCGGATGTTTTCAACATTTAACAAAGACATAACCTTTCCCCCTTAACCCTTGTAGTAATCAAGCTTTTTCTCGATAAATGAGAAAAGCAAGGTAAGAATTCCGCAGAATGCGAGGAAGAATACTGCCGAATAGAAAAGCGGCCAGATGAGTCCCTGCATTGAGAAGTCCTTTGCTCTCATAAGAATTTCCGGAATTGCGATAACGCTTGAAAGCGAAGTATCCTTTACAAGAGTAATAATTTCGTTGCCCATGGGTGCAGTAATTTTCTTTACAACCTGCAAAAGAACAACCTTAAAGAAAATCTGACCCTTTGTCATGCCGAGCACCTGACCTGCCTCGTACTGTCCCTTTGGAACAGACTCGATACCGCCACGGAAGATTT
This sequence comes from Ruminococcus bromii, assembly GCF_002834225.1. GTDB lineage: Bacteria > Bacillota > Clostridia > Oscillospirales > Acutalibacteraceae > Ruminococcoides > Ruminococcoides bromii. Next base: position 49,918 of record NZ_NNSR01000028.1, read on the forward strand.
CAGAAAAATATGCGGCATAATTGATTATAAATGCGATAAGTGCGGCATTCATTCGTGCAAATGTCACACTGCCGTTTGACACAAGCGGCGGAACATAGAACACTACGAAAAGCTGGAGCATCAGCGGAGTACCTCTGATTATCCACACAAATGTTTTTGTCAGCCATTTTAACGGCTTGAATTTTGACATTGAACCCATTGAGATAATAAGTCCGAGCGGAATTGCCGCAAGCAGGGTTACAATGAAAATTATACAGTTTTCTCCGAATCCCTCAAGCAACTGACCGCTTACATTAAAAAATTGATCCATTTTATATACCACTCTATCCAAGTATTTTCAGTTTTGAATATATCAAAAGGCTTACAAATTTGAACCTGTAAATTTATAATCAATAAAAAGCACAACGGGCGAACATAGTCCGCCCTGTATGTACAAGCTTATTTTAATTAAATTATTTCTTTTTTACAAGAAGAAGATCCTGAAGGCTGTACTTCTCTGCAATCTTATCAAGTGTGCCGTCATCGGCAACTGCCTGAATAGCATCGTTAAGCTTTTTGAGTGTTTCGGGGCTGTCCTTACGAAGTGCAATACCGTACTGCTCAGGTGAAAAGTCCTTGCCGTCAACAACCTTGAGGTCAGAATAATCCGAACCGCTCTTGAGTGTACCGATTGACATTACATAGTCGATAACCGCAACATCTGCTGTGCCTGACTTAACCTCGAGAAGGGCCTTAGCCTGTGCGTCAACTGAAACATACTTTGCACTTGAGAAGAACTCGTCTGTCTGAGCAACAGTTTCACCTGCTGACTTCTTCTCTGCAACTACTGTCTTATCCTTGAGGTCATCTGCTGACTTGATTTTGTCTGCAACATCAGATTTTGCAACCATAACCTGCTTGTTTTCCATATAAGGAGTTGAAATATCCATTGTTGACTTTCTGTCGTCATCAATTGTAAGACCGTTCCAGATGCAGTCGATTGTCTTTGAGTTAAGCTCAACTTCTTTTGAATCCCAGTCAATTTTCTGGAACTTTGGAGTAACGCCCATTTTCTCGCAAACTGCCTCTGCAAACTCAGTTTCAAAACCTGTAAGCTTGCCGTCTGCATCGAGGTAGTTCATCGGCTCAAAATATGTAACACCGATAACAAGCTCTCCCTTGTTTGAGATATAATCCCAGTCCGTTGCAGAAGAACCGCAACCTACAAAAATTGACGCTGACATTGCACCTGCAAGAAGTACAGAAAGTAACTTTTTCTTTTTCATAATTATTCCTCCGTAATCTGATATACTCTCTACCTATGTTCTGCAAATCACCTTGCAAAACAACCTCTGTATATTATACATTAGTGCGTTAGCAAAGTAAAGTGTTTTCGAGAAATTTGCCGAAGAATTTTCTTCCAATCGCAGGCATATTATTGCATAAAAGAATTATTACTGCAAGAGGTGGCTAATTTGTCTGATTATTACAACCAAAATCACTATGCGGCGGCATACATAAGGGTGTCAACCGAAAATCAAACGGAGCTTTCACCGTCAAGCCAGCTGAAAATCATCAGAAAATTTGCAGATGAAAAAGGCTATCTGATTGATGAGGATTTCATTTTTCGTGACAACGGAATTTCGGGAAGATATGCCGACAAGCGACCCGAATTTAACCGAATGATAAGCCTTGCAAAGCAAAAGCCTCCCATGTTTTCAGCTGTACTTGTCTGGAAATTTTCACGATTCGCCCGCAATCAGGAGGAAAGCATTTTCTATAAATCGCTGTTGAGAAAAAACGGTATTGAAGTCATCAGCGTGTCCGAACCCGTTGATGACGGACCTTTCGGCAAGCTGATTGAACGCATTATCGAATGGTCGGACGAATACTATTCGATTCGGCTTTCGGGTGAGGTAAGGCGAGGAATGACCGAAAAAGCCGAGCGTGGCGGCATCGTCAGCATTGCACCCTTTGGCTATAAAGTGACAGGCGGAAGGCTTGTGGTTGACGCTGAAAAAGCCCGGATCGTCAGTAAAATTTTTGCCGATTTTTTGAATAATAAAGATATAAATATGATTTGTGACAACTTGAACTCAGCAAAAATTAAAACTTCCAAAGGCAATAATTGGGATTGCCGTGCCGTTGAATACATTTTGCAAAATCCCGTTTATGTCGGCAAAATCAGGTGGAATCCAATCTGCAAAACGGGCAGAGATTTCTATAACGAAAATTTGATAATTTCAAACGGCATTCACGAACCGATTGTTGATGAAGTAATTTTTGAACAAACAAGGCAAATATTATTCTTGCAAAGAATAATAGGCAAAGAACATTCCCATAAACAAACTGAAATCAGACACCTTATTCAAAATCTTGTCAAGTGTTCAAACTGTAATTCAACCCTCGTTCCGATTAAAAATAATTTTCTCCAATGCTCCGCCTACATTCACGGCAACTGCCATTCATCGCACAGCGTAAGAATTGAAAAGATTGAAAAAGTTGTAATTAAAGCAATCAATATTCTTATAAAGAATAATTTAATCAATGATGCTTTCACGATTAAAGAAACTTATCCCTTAAAAACGCAAAACGACTTACTATCCATAATTATAAAAAGAATAATATTTGACCGCAAAGCCTCCCACCTCAACATATTTCTCAGTCAAAATAAGTAACATTCTGCCATACGGCGGTCCGGACGGTGAGTTGGGTGCATCATTACGATATCTGAGTCAACGATTTGCAATGCCATTGCCAGAACTCAAAGGCACTCTCACCGACATAGGCACAGAAGAACTTAATCATCTTGAAATGATCGGTGCAATAGTATATCAGCTGACGAAAGACCTCACCGAGGATGAAATCAAGGAACAGGGATTCGGTGACTATTTTGTTGACCACACAACCGGAATTTTCCCACAGGCGGCAGCAGGTTTTCCCTATACAGCTGCATCAATGCAGGTTAAAGGCGATCCGATAACCGATCTGCACGAAAGTATGGCGGCTGAGCAAAAAGCCCGAACAACCTACGATAACATCCTCAGATTCTGCGATGACTACGATGTAAAAGATCCGATTCGCTTTCTGCGTGCCCGTGAGGTTGTCCACTATCAACGCTTCGGCGAAAACCTCCGCCTCTTGACCGATAAACTCAACGAAAAGAACTTCTACGCCTTCAACCCCTCATTCGATAAAAAATGCTTTAAAAATGAATTGAAAAAGAAGAAAAAGTAAAAAATATGCACAAGTCCAAGTATTTATGGGCTTGTGCATTTCAATAAGCTTACGAATTCAACCATTTTACAAAATTTATCTGCGGCTTTTTTACTGGTCCATGAATTTTTGTCTAATAAATAAACTTGCATTTCTCCCTTTTTATATTTAGATATAGTCACCCATTGTAAAACCGACCTTATATTTTTTTCATTTTGATCATACTTTTCTGACAATTCTTTTTTGTATTCGCTATAATCCTTATGCAAATCAAAAATAATATTTCCTAATTCATCGGTATGTCCACCTCTTTTATTCTCAGGAGGTGGCGTCATATAATCACCATACACATTTTTTAAATACAAATCATAATCATCAAATGTATTAAAATATTCATCTTCAAATTTTATCTTTGTGAATTTTTCAAGAATTTTTTTTGGCTGTATTACCGAAATCTCCATTGAATACCATACAGCAGCCCATTGATTATATTTCATCGGATCGAGCATAATTCTATGTTCGTTGATTTTACAAATCATTCTTCTTATACACCTTGGAATGGCATAAATTAGCTTGAGTTTATAATTCATCGGTTCATTAACAGCTTTGGCATAGGCATCATGAAGTAACAATCTGTTCAAACTCAAAGCCTTTTTTTGTTTTAATTTCTTTTTTGGAGCATCACTTACTCCCACTGCCGGAAAAATATCCATACACATACCATAATGAATATCAAATTTGTAAGCCTTAACAGGCATAGATGTAGTTCCGTTTGCTCTTATCTGAGTCCACATTTCAGAATAATTCTTATCTGTTTTGTAGTTTTGGACAAAATACTTTTCGCCCAACTCACGCTGTGCTATTTTCAAAAACTTTTTATAATCCGAAAGTGGCATATATATATCTGTATCGTCATCCCACGGAATGAATCCACCGTGTCTGACAGCACCAAGTAAAGTACCAGATGAAATCATATATTTAATATTATTATTATCACATACCCTTACAACATCTTTCAGTATTTGTAAATCAAATAATTGTACTTCCCTCAACTAAGGCATTATTATTCTCCTTTCGAATTATGAATTAAAACTTTGTACAGTTTAACAAAATATAATTACCTGCTTTGACGCTTTTACAAGTCAACATAAAAATTTTTTATAGATTTACTTGGATAGTATAAAAACATTCTATTTAAATCATTTAATCCCTCATAAAAATATCTCTGGTATACACTTTATCTTTAACATCATCAAGAATTTGGCTATATCTGTTAGCAACAATTGCGTCACTTTTAGCTTTAAATTCTTCTAAATTATTGACAACACGGCTTCTGAAAAAAGATTCCCCATCATTCAATGTTGGTTCATAAATAATAACTTCTGCACCTTTTGCTTTAATTCTTTTCATGATACCTTGTATTGAACTCTGTCTGAAATTATCACTATTACTCTTCATCGTTAATCTAAAAACGCCGATTGTAACCTTTTTTTCTTTTGAGGCATCGTACTGACTTTCACTATCATAATCGTAGTATCCTGCCATTTTCAGAACTTGACTTGCTATAAAGTCTTTTCTTGTCCTATTAGATTCAACGATTGCAGAAATCATATTTTGGGGAACATCGTTATAATTTGCCAAAAGCTGCTTTGTATCTTTAGGCAAACAATATCCACCATATCCGAAACTTGGATTATTATAGTGGCTACCGATTCGTGGGTCAAGACATACGCCGTCAATGATTGCCTTAGTATCAAGATTTTTCATTTCGGCATAAGTATCTAATTCATTAAAGTAGGACACTCTAAGAGCCAGATATGTATTTGCAAATAGTTTAACCGCCTCTGCCTCTGTAGAACCCATAATCAGTATATTTACTTTATCAGCAATAGAACCTTGTTTCAATAATTTGGCAAATAAATTTGCTGCTTCAACAACTTTTTTGTCCGATAAATCCGTACCGACAATAATTCGAGAAGGATATAGATTATCGTATAATGCCTTTGATTCACGCAAAAACTCAGGACTGAAAATTATATTATCAAAATCAAACTCTTCTCTTATATGCTTAGTATAACCTACCGGTACCGTTGATTTAATAACGATGATAGCTTTGGAATTGATTTTTATTACTTGTTTTATAACATCTTCAACAGCAGATGTATCAAAATAGTTTTTCTTTGGATCATAGTTTGTTGGTGTAGCTATTACAACAAAATCTGCATCTTTGTACGCTTTTTCACAATCTAAGGTAGCATACAGATTTAGATTTTTTCCCTTGAAATATTTTTCGATATATTCATCTTTTATCGGCGGTATTCTGTCGTTAATCAGTTTTACCTTTTCGGGAATGATGTCAACAGCAATAACTTCGTTGTGCTGAGACAGCAAAGTAGCGATAGACAAGCCAACATACCCTGTTCCGGCCACAGCTATTTTCATTTTTTATTCACGCCTTTCGCTTTTTTAATTTATTCATCAGGTTTCTAATTGGCACACGAATAGCATCCTTCTCATAATCATTCATAGAGAAAAACCAACTGCCAATTGAGTATAATAACGCATATATCAAAACAGCAAACAAAAATGCACTCCATGAATAAAAGCTTATAAAATTTGACACAACAAATGTCATCACACACAATAAGGCCGGAATCCATGACATACATAAAATATTTTTCCAAAACAAAGGAATATTGATTTTAGTAACCTTATAATAATATATATTCATTATTATTCCCTGACCTAATACATAGGATACACAAGAGCACAGTGCTGCTCCAAAACCACCCCAATAAGGAACTATAAAATATGTGGATACTGCATTTAAAATAGCTATTGCTAAATAAACCAAAGAACGGAATTTATGCTTATTTTGTGCTATAACAATTGTTAATCCTGTGTTTTGAATATACGGAATTACCAGAGGAATCATTGTTAATAGAGCTATATAATAAGATTCGCCATAACTTTCACCCGCCCACATAATTAAAAAGGGGTGACCAAAAGCTATAAAACCCGAAACTACTAATGCCAACAAAAGATACTGTAATCTTCCGATTCTGATAAACACTTCCGACAAAGCCTCAGTATTATCACCGTCCAAAGTAACCATTGAATTGATTTTAGGACCAATTACGCCAGATACAGCTTGCGATAACTGCATCAATATATTATTAAATGTTGAACCGACATTATAAATAGCAACAACTACAGTTCCCACCAATGCACCTAAAATGACCTTGTCCGTCGCCCAAAACAGCATATCTACCAAAGTTCCTATAAATATGTACACTGAAAATACAAGCAGTTCTTTAATAAAAGCACTTTCAAACCGTACAAACTTTGGCGTTATTTTTAAAACTTTAAAACAATAATATATATTGATAGGGCATGCAATAAAATTAAGTAACAAGCCTGAAAAGGTCATACCAATTGAGCCGAATCCAAAGTATAGCAGTACAATGTTAGCAACAGGAGCTAATACTGTAGAAAAAATGTCAACAACTCTTCTAAATACAAATCTTTCGTATGCAGTGATAATTGATGAAAAAACACTGATTGGGAATGCAATGGCTGTGTTAAACGCCATCATAATAATCAATATTTTTAACTTATCAACTTCCTGTGGGGTCAATCCTTTAGAAAAACACGCATCTGTACATAACATTAAAACAAATCCGCCAATAATTACCAAAGCAGATACTATTCCATATATGAGCAGAAAAAGCCCGAATACACTTCTTACCTGTTCTTTTTTTCCTTCTGCTCTATATTTACATATGTATCTGATGATGGTACTGCCGAATCCAAAGTTCAGCAATGACAAATACCCAACTATGGAGTTTGACAAGCTGTACAAACCATACTCAGCCTGTCCAAGCATTCTTAACATAATAGGGGTATATATCATAGGTATAATACTACCTATTGCAAGATTAACATATGATAGTAATGTACCCGCACGAAGTTGATTAACTTTCATTATGCAATCTCCTTAATAATGCACAAAATATTCTCTTTAATTGATTAGTTTTTCTGCCACTTTTCTGTATTTGCTTAATAAGCTTCTTACGATTCAGTGGATATATTTCACCATAATGTAAATTTCTTAATACTGTTTTATATTCGGAAGCAGCATTTGAATTATGCTCATAATCCATAACTGAATTGAGCTGAAAGTTATCATTCAACTCGGAATTTTTTAATAAAGAAAATTCATAATTTTTCTTTCTGCCATCAAAATATTGAGCAACACAAATTTTATCAACATCAATACGCTCGTAGTCGATTGTCTCTGAAATAAGTTTAAATATTTTCTCACCTAAATTCGTCCTTATAATAACGGAATTGCTTCCTAAAGAAGACGAATTTTGATCTGTATAATTGTCGCCTAAAGAAATATCAGCAAAAACATTTAACTTATCAACACAATAAACACATCTTTCAGGTTTAAAATAGTCTTTAATTTTAACTCGTTCTGATTTATTTTTAAAAACACATTTCCCGTCAGAAAAATAAAATTTCATATTTCCCGGCCAACCGCCACTATCTTTGTTTTTAAAATTAAATTCGGATATATCTCCGTAATTATCAAATAACATATCGCTGTAATATTCCCAGCAATTGTAATTATATACCTGATCACAAAATAAGCCCAACAACAGATAATTATTTCTGTTAAGCTTAAACTTATCTATAACATTCAATATTCCACGCACAGCACACGAAGTGGCAATTATTATTACCTTACTATCACTGTTATTCATGATAAAATCAACTAAATTTTCATGTGATACAGGTATATACCTTGATTTAGTATATTTTTGTGTGCTTATATCATTTAAGTTATATGAGTGTTTGTCATACTTATTTGTTTTTACCTGAGAATGGTAATTGTATGTATCCACAGAAAAAACATAATCATAATAATCGTGTGATAACAGATACTCGACAATTGTAGTTATCACACCGCCGGAAGCGCTAAAATGACGAATATCACTGTCTTTACTCCAAGCGTTTATTGCAAATTTTAAATTTCCAACCATAGCTTGGTGCAAGTTGTTTTTTTCATAACTATGCTGTACAGACGGACATACCTTATAACATTTTCCACACGATACACAGACATCGGAAATTTCAGGAACAAACATTCCGTTTTCTCTTATGTATTTTATAGCATTTGCAGGGCAAACATTTTTGCAAATACCACAAGAACAGCATAAATTATTATCTCGTATTTCAGCAACAGATTTCATTTAGTTCTCCAAATTTATATCATCAAATATGTTGTGTTTTTGTACTTGATTTAATTCTTTAGAAATAATTTCCGATTGATTTGAATGATTATTCAGCAAATCTTCCGCAGCACTTAATAATTTTGATATATCAAAATTATTTCTCACATCAAAGCAGTATTTTTCTTGATGAAAGAGTTTGTGAAGCTCTAAATACTTCACTGCCCAACCCATTGTTAGGCACGGAACCGCATTCTTATATGAATGTACAACAGAGTGAAAACGGGATGCGACTACAAAATCAAATTTATTTACAATATTGCTAAATTCAACACATGATAATTCCTGTTCAATCAAAAAGACATTGTTATTATGGAACATTTTAAAGATTTTGTCACAAATATCAATATCACTATTGGAATGTCTTAAAATATATACATTCTTACCGTATACTATAAATTTATCTATTAACGATTTGTATGCCTCAAGCAAAATTTTTTCAGAGCATACTACTGAGTTCCTAACATTTGGGATTATTGCGATACTATTTGTTTTTACATTAAAGTCACACGACATCGGAATATTTTTGTATACGGAGTTCAAATCAACACTCTTATTATTCAGTACAAGGTCATAAGATATTTTAACATTTTTTAGTTTAAATTTCTCTATCAATAAGTCGTATCCCTGTCGCTCTCTTGCGTATATTGTGCTTGCATACTCAAGTGCCTTTTTAGTTCTTTTTAACAAAGACTTATCAAATGTTTTAAAAGGTCCAAACGATTGGGGCATAAGATACACTTTTATGCCAAAATACTTTGCACACTCAATTCTATATAAATAATGTTCAATTTCGTACTTGTTCCAAGCATCACCAAGTCCGTAACCGCTAATATCAATCATCAAATCAACATCACGAAAAAATTCATTCTGTTTCTCGTTTTCTTTCTTGTCATAACCTTTTATCATATAATATATTTTTTGTTTAAGGTTATTTTTTCTAATAACATCTACAACCGTACCGAATGTTCTTATGTTAAAACAAAAAATTTTTTCCTGTTTAGAATCTGTATAGAAATCTGAAATTACAAAAATCTCGTGATTTGGAAACCTTTTGTGCAGTTCGGAAACACAAATAAATACCATAGATTGAGCTCCTTTGTTTTGAAGCTCTCCACCTGTAATAACAATTTTTCTCATATATTCTCACTCTACATATTATTTTCTTAATTTATGTACTTTGGCACACATACTAATTAAAAATTTAGGTGCATGCAAATATTCAGCAATTTTCTCGATTGGCAGTCTATCTGAAAAATCGCAATAAAAAGTATAATACATTTTTAACTTTTTAATAAAAGAATAATGCAAAAACTTTGCTTTTTCATAATGCGTAAGAAAATGACCTTGCGGATTGTTTAAAAATCTATTATTTGCGCCTTTGACGGTAAGTCCATCGTCAAGATACTCCCATATCCAAATAATATCCTCAAAAACTCTTATTTTAAAACCATCGTGAGCCATTCTGTTCCATGGAATACAGGGAGTAATGAAATTTTCACCATCAAACTCAGGATAAGGATATTTTTTAAATATATCCGTCCAAAATACTTCTGCTCTCTCTCCGTCAATCGGATATTTTGTCGTTTCAGGATAACGCTCCAAAAATGTTGCATCTCTATACGGTTTATTATACCAAGGAGATTTTGGATCATCACGCCAGGTGGTATTCCTTGTTTCTGTAGGCGATTGTCCACGATTGGCAACTATACCGCAGTAATCAGGAAGATTTCTTATAGATTCCATCCAGTCATTTATTTTTTCACAGGCATCATCAGTCAAGTAATCATCCGAATCTATTGTAAAGAAAATTTCGCCTTGAGCAACCTCTAATGCACGATTAGTGGCTCTGCATTTACCTCCGTTTTTTCCTTTCATATATATAATGGGGAAATCATTATTTTCTGACTTCCAAATATTTACAAGGCTTTCGGTATCATCAGTTGAACCATCATCAAATATGATCCATTCAAAATCCCTGAATGTTTGTCTTTTTATTGATTCATATAATCTACTTATAATGTATCCCCTGTTATATGTTGGGGTAAACAATGTAATCTTATATTTATGCTTCATATTTTTCATCACGCCTCAAATTAAAGATATCCAAATTTATCCTCTAGTTCTTTTCTCATTTGTTCTTTTTCTTCAGCTGAAGCGTTAGGCCAATCATACCATCTATATTTTCTAAATATAGGGTGAGATATCTGGTTATTCTTATGTTTTTCTGAAAACTCATCAAAACGGCAAATATATTCCGCGGGATTTCCGGCATAAACACTGTTACTGGGTATATCATGAGTTACAACGCTACTTGCACCAATAACAACATTATCACCTATCACAGCACCTAATTCACGATAGTAATTTGAATCCATTTTTACATTACTATATCCTATAACTTTCTTAATCAATTCTTTAATACTCATAATTTATTTCTCCAATATATCAGCAATTCTTTTACACGCAAAGCCATCACCGTATGGATTTGACGCTTTGCTCATTTTTTCGTATTCTTCACTGTCTGTGAGCAATTTTTTAAACTCGTTGTAAATTATGGTTTCATCCGTACCGACTAATTTCAGAGTGCCCGCTTTTATGCCCTCCGGTCTTTCTGTTGTATCACGCATAACAAGAACAGGTTTACCGAGGGAAGGAGCTTCCTCTTGGATACCGCCGCTGTCTGTCAATATAAGATAACTTCTTGAAAGAAAATTATGAAAGTCAAGTACATCAAGAGGTTCTATGATATGTATTCTGTCATCATTCCCAAGTTCCTCATCGGCAGCTTTTCTGACAACCGGATTCATATGAATCGGATAAATAACCTTTACATCAGAAGTTTCATCAACAATTCTTCTGATTGCTCTGAACATATTATGCATCGGTACACCAAGATTTTCTCGTCTGTGAGCAGTCAACATAATCAATCTGCTGTCAGATGCCCATTCGAGTTCAGGGTGTATATAATCAGATCTTACTGTGGTTTTCAAGGCATCAATCGCAGTATTACCTGTTACAAATATATTGTCGGGATTCTTGCCCTCGTTAATTAAATTGTTCTTTGACATTTCTGTAGGAGCAAAATTATAGCTTGCCACTATGCCGACAGCCTGTCTGTTAAATTCCTCGGGATACGGTGAATATATGTTATATGTTCTGAGTCCTGCCTCAACATGACCGACAGGAATCTGCATATAAAAACACGCAAGAGCCGTAACAAATGTTGTTGATGTATCACCGTGAACCAACACAACATCAGGTTTTTCAATCTCAAGTACTTCCTTGATTTTATTTAAAATATTTGTTGTTATATCAAACAATGTCTGCTTGTCTTTCATTATGGACAAATCATAATCCGGCACAACATTGAAGATTTCAAGCACCTGATCAAGCATCTGTCTGTGCTGTCCTGTTACGCAAACTTTTGTTACTATATTTTTTCTGCTTTTCAGCTCATTTACTAACGGACACATTTTTATTGCTTCAGGTCGTGTACCAAACACTAACATTACTTTTTTCATACTACACCCCTACATTTAAGCAATTTCTTAATAAGCAAGTTAATTTTGGAAACGCAAAATACAACTTCATCCAAACAGCCTGTTTTCCTTTAACATAATTAAAAATATTACCTTTGTTTTTATATTTTAAATTTTCCTTTATATTATCAATGATATATTTTTCCGCTTTTGAATGCAAAGCACATTGCATCTGATACATACAAGTTCCCATATAAATGCTGATAGCAGTATCATAATATGCAGGAAAATACCTTTTTACATAATCGCATCTTTGGCGATTTGCCTCTAAAACATCAAGCCTTTTTTCAGAAAAGCCACAACCCATAATACTGTTATCTCGCTGTACATAATAGTAAAACGAATCAACAATAACAGAAGTTTTTCTTGCTTTACCGAACACTTGATAAGACCAAAATACATCTTCGTGATATTTGCCTTTTTCAAATAAAATATCTTGAATCAATTCTGTTTTATACATTTTATTCCAGACATGCTGCTTAAGTTTACCATCAATTATAATTTCAAGCATTGCTTCGTTTGTGTCTAATATTTCATTCTTGTCAACTGTAGGTTCAGATATTACCTCACCATTTTCGTCAACCCATTTAACACCGCAAGAAACAACATCGCTGTCATCTTTCAGCATAACATCATACATTTTAGCTATCATATTGCAATCAACGTAATCATCGGAGTCAACAAACACAATGCACTCTCCGGAAGCAATTTTCATACCTGAATTTCTTGCATCAGACAGACCGCCGTTTTTCTTATGTACAACCCTTATACGAGAATCCTTTTTAGCAAAGTCATCACACATTTTGGGACAGTTATCAGGCGAACCGTCATCAACAAGAATTATTTCAAGATTTCTATATGTCTGATTTACAATGCTGTCAACACAGCGTTCAAGATATTTCTCAACATTATAAATTGGAACAATCACACTTATCAGCGATTTACTATCCATATACTAACCTTCAAGAACTTTCATAATTGTTTTAGCCGGATTAAATTCATCAATCGGCTCATTTTTTACATTACCAAAATCATTGTTCTCTATTAGCTTAATTGCACGTTCAATATCCTCAACTGTATTTTCACAGAATATATATCTGTTAAATTGTTCAAAATATGATTTTAACACTTTCTTGTCTTCGTCTGTACCATCAAGAATAAACAGAATAGTTTTATAGGTTGCGGAATATTGATATATTTTTCCCGGAATTTGTCCGCCCTTTCTGTTACACAAAAAAACAAGCACATTAGTTTTATCTTCAATAGGCTTAAGCTCATTTAATTGCAACCTTGGATAAATTGTGATTTTATCTGTTTGAGCAAACAGATTGCTGGGATTACCACAAATGTTCACATTAATATCTATATTTTTAGCAGCCGCATAAAACGGTGCTAAATCTCTACTTACAGGAGCATAATCGCCAAAATAGCCATAATTATTATATTTATTCACCGTTGAACCTTGTTCATCATTTTTATAATAAAACGGCAAAGGCGCCCAATACATTTTGTGAGCAGACTCAGAATATAGTTTTTTCTGGTTTTCCAACGTCAACGGACTGACATAACAGATATGTTCTGCCAAGGACAATAATCTTCTTTCCTCATTTTCTATTTTTTTAGAACCACTAAAACCGTATACATCAGAAGTCCACGGATCCTCCCAAATCTGAATCCATTTTTTATACCTAATATGTTTATTATGAATCAACTTATAGGCAAGTAAATGACTTGATGCCGGTGTTGAAATGGAGAGAACATAGTCATAAACTTCAGTTGATTTAAATTGCTTTGCTTTATTAACAAATTTTTTATAAATACCGTGAACACCATAAAGTGACAAAACAAAATGTTTGGCAGAATCTATAAGCTTTGATTTAAAACTCACTTTGCTTTTATTTGTGTAATAATCGACTCGCGCAAAGGGGGCAACTTTTCTCTTGTTTTTGCTTATTGACATTTTTTCATAAATGGTTGTACCATAATAGTATATACACTTAACCGAAGAGGGAATTATCATTGATTTGTCAACATCGTATTCCTTTGAATCTGCACTTAGTAAAGTTACTTCATATCCTAAATCAACCAATCCTCGTATATACGCTAAATGACATAAATTTGCCGACGAATTTTTCGTAATGCAATCACCATTTATGATAAGAACTTTCACTTCTACACACCTCATTTTATTTAATGGACATAAATTTTCCACACAACATCTAATTTTGTAACAATCATTCAACATAGCCAAACCCATTATGTAATTATAAATCTCTAATCATTTCTCGTTTCATTTCATCATTAAAATTAGGATTTCTTAATGTATATTTAGAATCATAATGTGGTGATCTGTTTAGTTCATTTTCTTTTCTATTTATAAATTCAGCATAGCTACAAATAACTTTTGCAGGATTTCCGACAGCAACACTGTTTGAAGGAATATCTTTAGAAATAATACTTCCGGCACCGATAACAACATTATCGCCAATAGTTACATTAGATAATACAGTTGAAGAAGCTCCGATAAACACATTATTTCCGATATTAACGAGACCAATTTTAGTAAACCCAATGCCTTTCTTGGTACTTGCATCATGAGCAAGAATATGGACTCTCTGCGCCAACGTAACATCATCACCAATTGTTATAAGCCAACAATGTGATTGATCAATTAAGGTCTTTTCCTGTCTGCTGAAATTTTTACCGACCTTTAGTCCAAATTTTACTAACTCTTCCGTTGAAATCTCACTTCTTAATCTCATCACTTTGGACTTAATAAAAGATTTTAATGACATATCAATCACAAATTTTCTAACATTTCTTCAACAGCTTTTACTGTCTTTTCGGTACTGAAAGCTTTACCACGCTCTTTTGCTTTTGCGGCATAAGCTTCAAGCAAATCAGGCGTCGTCAGTATTTTTTTAATGCCCTCATAAAGTGCATCTTCATCATTTTCTGTTACAATACCGTACTCGTTGTTTTCGCCTAATAATTCGTACGCACCACTACAATTTGTGCTAACAACAGGAGTTCCGACAATCAATGCTTCTGTAACAGCTGTACTGAAACCCTCTCTTCTCGAAGAACAAACATACAAATCTGCCTTTTTCACATATTTATACGGATTATCTCTGTAACCTAAAAATGTAAAAGTATCGGTAAGATTATTTTCTGTCAAATACTTTTCATATTTTTCCTTTTCTTCGCCTATTCCGAGAATATAAATATGATTTTTTATATTTTCTTCAATAAGCTTTTTATGTATCTTAATTAACCTGTCATAACCCTTTGAAGGTACAATTTTTGCTACTGAGATAACATTGATTATGTCCTTGCTAAAATTAACATCATTAACTTTCTCATCGGAAAGTTTTTTTATTATTTCTGATTCATTTGTATTATACAGAACTTCAACAGGTTTCTTAGTATCAAAAATTGATTCAAAATCATCTTTTACAGTGTCAGATACACAAACAGTCCTGTCAAACTTTGAATAGCAATCTAATGCTTCTTTATAGCTTCTAAAGCTCTTGGAAGCAAGCTCTTTTGTATGCTGTTCTATGTGAATCCAGCTGACAAGCTTAGTATTTGGGTTAGTGCAACCGCTTACAATTCGTGCGGTAGGACCTTCTAAATACGAAACAATAATATCATAGTTATCTCTTATAAAATACTTAAACAGTTTTTCAGGAGAAAAAAGTTTCATCACATATGTATTGCCACGAGGCATTCTCTTGAACCCGCCGATATATTTTACATCAGAGTTAAGATACTGTCGATTAACACCTACATCAAACAAAGTTTGAACTGTTACATCAAATTTTGTTTTATTCATATTATTGGCGAGATTAACCAAAACTTTTTCAGCCCCACCGTGTGCAAGATTAGGAATCAAATATAGTACCTTTTTCATTATCGCTCTAAACCTCTTATTCTACAGAGAAATTTATATATGCTAAAGTTGCATCTTTTTTTCTATGAATCACGCCCGGATTACCAACAACCACAGAATGATCAGGTACATCAAAATTAACAAAACTATTAGGTGCTATAAACACATCATCACCAATAGTAATTTTGCCTACAACTGTCGCATTGATTCCAATGAACACATGATTTCCTATTACCGGAACTCCTCTACGATTTCCTCTATTTTCCATACCTAATGTACATCCCTTTGAAAGATTAACATTATTACCAATTTTAACTCCTCCACCTACTGTTATGTTGTATGGATGTCCAAGGTATAAACCTTCCCCAATTTGTACATCGGGTGCAAATTCTATGCCATATTTTCGGCTATATCTATAAATTTTATATTTACGGTAAACGCTATGGTTTTGTGAATACTTTCTGTAATGATACATAAATCTGATATTATGTTGAAAAATAAATTTACATATATTAGACAAATTTACCTTCCACTCATTACCAGTCATACGGTAAAAATCTGTTTTAAATAATGCATTCATTTTTTTGTTTTCACCTCATTAATCTCCTACTTTCATAATAGAATCTAACTTGCTTCTTATATAAAGGTAAAACAAAAAGCCCATTGGACTCAAAAAAAATGTTAAGACTTTACAAGGTGACTCTTTGATATAATGTTTATTTTTTGCTATTATACTGTCGGCAACATAATGTACACAATCTACCAATAATCTTTTATTAGAATCAGGATATTGCATACATATCTTTCTCCAGAAGGCAAAGCTCTTTGGGCATTTCATGTACTGCTTATACATAGTGTGTGAATTACCGTCTTCCTGGTATTCTACATCGCACACTACTTCATTTAAAACAGCAAGTTTATACTTCTGATCTATCAACTTATATTTATATGCAAGTGCAAGATATTTTTCATTATCAAATACCGGATACTCAGGGACAGAATTAATAATATCAGTACGATAAATTAGTTTCTTATCCCCTGAACCACCTGACGCATAATAACCCGACAATGTGGTTTCTGTCATATCTTTAGGAAAACCTTTTCCTATAACCTTTCCCGTATTCATATTGGCGTCGAGTGCAATAATACCTGCATAACCCCTGCTTTTTACCTGATTCCATTTGTTTATAATTTTTTCAACAGCGTTCTCAGATAAAGCGTCATCAGAATCTATACAAGTATTGAGTTCGGTATGTATATTTCTATACGCAACATTGTGTGCGGTATGCATACCGCCGTTTTCTTTATATATGTACTGAATTTCGAAGCCGTTATCTTTTGACATCCAGTCTTTTACTAATTCAGCCGTATTATCAGTTGAACCGTCATCAACTATAAGCCACACGAAATCCTTGCATTTTTGGGAACACAAAGATTTATATGTACGACCTATTGTATGTGCCCTATTATAAGCAGGGGTAAATATCGTCAATTGTACTTTATTTATAAATTTCATAATAATACTTCCGTTAATTTCGAATTTTAAACAATAATCTATTTATCCGCATTTTTATAGCTCCAGACATGATATTATTAAACACTTGTTTTCTTCTCAATTTATGATATCTGTCCATAAAAATTTTTCTTTGTTCAACATCCACGGAATTTAACCTAAAAATCAGTTCATCTTTTTTACATACAATAAAATAGTTTCTTAAAATATAAAAGTGCTCACAATCATCCGTTATATTCTGCCATCCCAACATTTTGCGTTTCTGCAAATGTACATACATCACTTCATAATTTAAACCGGTGACATCACGAACAAACAATTTACCATTGTCCCAAACCACATATCTTTCAGTATCACCCGCTAAAGTTGTAAATTCATATGAACAACACGGAACATCGTAAAAAAGCCAATCAAAATATAAACTTATGTTATCATACTTTGGTGCATATGCTACAGTACCGTCTTCGTCAAAATGGCAACAATAATTTGTGTGAAAAGCGATATTATAATCACAAACGCCATTATATTTTCTTAAATACAGCCTATTCATAGTGGGAGTGTTCTTAAACAAGCTAAAATGTCCGTGATAAAATACTTTTTCATTTTTATCCAATATATCATCTGTAATAAAATGAGAAAGATAACCAAAAATTAAATCTATATCACAAAAACCCCAAAAGTCAAATTCTTTTATATCATCATAGAATATATCACCATAAGCAGGTTTATAGTCACAAAGCTTATATGGAGAATTTATCTTTACACTATTTCCAAACATTCTTTTTATTTTTTGTTTAATAAAATCAAATGTCATATATTTAATTTTAACATTAGAATTCTTGTTCACTTTTAAAGCCAAATCAGTATAAATGTAAAAATTAAATTCGCAATTAGCCTCAGCCGACTTTAACCATAAATTAAAATAATCAGGAATGTTTCCAAAATATGGAATTATAAGCACTGCTTTATTTCTCATTATTACTCTCCTACATTATTGATTAAATCTGTTATAAAATGATTCCAAAATGCTGACATTCTGTTTAACATCAAAACCTGATTTTTTTATATCATCAATCGTGTTTTTTCTAATCGTACTTTGTTTTTCTAAAACAACATCCGCCCACTCATCAATCGGCAAGTTCAAATCTAACGACTCAGCAAGGTCTGTAACTCTGCATTCAGACGGAACACTGTCAGAAATGATACAAGGCAATCCTGCAGCCTGCGCTTCTATTATTGAAAGTGGCAATCCTTCATACAAAGACGGAAACAAAAAGACATCCATTGCCTGTAGTATTCTATTCACATCTCCCCTGTTTCCTAAAAAAAACACGGAATCCGATAAACCAAGATTATCAACTTTTTCTCTTATATTACTCTGTCCGTTACCTGTTCCTACAAGAAGCAGTTTGGAATTTCTGTTTTTATCATGTACACTCTTAAAAACATCAATCAAAAACGGATGATTCTTTTGAGGATTAAATCTTCCGACATGTCCGATTACAAAATCAGATTTACTGATTTTCAGTTCGTCACGCACTTGATTTCTTATTTGACAGTCATACCGATATTTTTCAGCGTCAATTGCATTATTTAAGACAGTATATGCATTTCCGCCAAACATCCAATCTCCTGCCTCTTTACCGCAAGAAAAAAGATGCGTAGCGTACTTAGGAATTAAATGTTTTGAAAGAAGCTTAATGGGATACTTTAAATTTTTGTCTTGACTTTTATTATGCGAATGTGCAATTCTCACCTTAACGCCATGTTTTTGTGCAATTTTTAAAGGATATGCACTCATGCAATCCAAATGTGAATGCACAATATCGTACTTATGATTATCAAAGAAGTCATCAAGCGCATTAAAATAAGCCTTAGAAAAGGGATTCAGCATAGGCATATGATAAATATGTCCGCCTAAAGATAATATCTCATCATCATAATCAGCCTTTTCCTGACGATGTACAAGAAAATCAAATTGAATTTTAGTACGGTCTATGTTTCTGTAATAATTCATAATCATAGTTTCAAGACCGCCACGCCCCATGTATGTTACAATATGTAATATTCTTAAAACATTCAAATTATTAACCCCTAAATCAAATAATTAAAATCCACCAAAGTAATCGCTATGGTAATATGTCGGTCCTGTTAAATAATAATAGAGCAATAATACTGCAACATATCCAAAATAGACATATTTTCTATTATTTTCATTAAAACATATCCTTAACAAAACAGGAATCAAAATTAAATCGTATAATTCACTGTAAATCGGAAGCCTACCGATAAAGATACCGCTGGTAACCATACCTACAAGATAAACTGATGCCGTAAACACAGATAAGTTTACGCACAAAGAAAGCACCGGCATTTTTTCATAATATTTGCTTAACTTTTCCCGATAAACAAAAGCTAAAACGGGTGGAACAGCATAGAATAAAACTCTCAACGGATTAACGCCGTCATCTTCTTTAAAATATGTACTTATATCATTTTCATAAGATGTGCCTTGAGCAAATTCATCAACCTTGCCAAAAAACGGCTCGGCAAAAACAGTAATCAATACCATTGCAAAAATAAAAAGCCAAACTAACTTGCTCCAAGGTTTTAACCTGGCAATAAAGTAAATCGGTATTAAGAAAATTGCCGTAGAATGGATAAATATCAAAATTGCTACCATAGTCAAGAATTTAAAAAACTTTCCGGTAATAATAAAATCACAGCACAAAAATGACACGGCAACACAAATAAACTGCCTCATTCCGTTGAGCATATAACCCGAATAACACAGGAATGCCAAAAACAAAAATGAAGCCAAAAAGAAATCTGCATTCATGCAATATTTTCTCAATGATATCATTACACACACACCTGAGAAAATAGCAATTGAACTCAGCCAAAGCGTGTAATTATCTGAGATAAAACACTTAAAGAAAATGCTGTATGCATTAAAGAGAACTCCCTTGCCTTCGGAAGACCATGGATCCCAATTTAATTTTGAAAACTCTTCCGAAAAGTTTGTTGAATAGTTATTAAAAGCTGCAACATATGCGGTTGTATCGGAAACATAGTGCCTCATTGATGCCCAAAATATGAAATAACCGAAAACTAAAAAAGCATACGCCCACGGAACTCTTCTTTGTATTCCCTGTTGTAAATTATAATCGGTAAGCGCTATATCTTCTTTATGAGTGATATCATACAAAATATATATCAAAAAAATCCAAAGTATCATGGACCAGTAAATTATCATTAAATCACACCTGAAAAATCTATATTAATTACAAGTCTAAAGCCTTTATTGTATCGTTTACAACGATTTTTTTATCAAATTCGTCCACCATTTTTTGTCGGGCGTATTTACCCATAACTTCTCGTTTTGAAATATCTGTTTCAAGAAAAGCTTTCATTTTTTCATAAAGGCTGTCAACGCTTTTAGGTTCACAAAGCCAGCCTGTATATTCATTTTCCACCGACTCTCTGCAACCCGGAATATCAGTGGTAATGACAGGTCTGCCTGTTGCTGAAGCTTCGAGATTTACATTACTCATACCCTCGTGATAGCTTGGCATTACCACACAATCGGCGGTCGCATAGTAAGGTCTTGGTTCTTCCTGAAATCCATGGAATTTTACAACGCCCTTACTTTCAAGTAACTCAACTCTTTCCTTGTATTCATCTTCAAAAAAGCCTACAAGGTCAAGTACAAATTTATAGCCGTCATCGTGAAGCTTCTCAGCCGCAGAAAACAATTCATCCATGCCCTTTTCCTTCATGATTCTGCCAAGATACAAAAAATGCGGCGGATCACTTTTCGGGTAAGGCTTGTACTCATAAATTTCAAGATTGATTCCTGCGCCGTTCAAAATAGTTTCTTTCTCGACAGAAATAATCTTTCTGTCAACAAATTCATCTGCATTAACCTGATTTTCAAAAAATACCGTTTTTACCTTTTTAAAGGCTGTTTTATAAAGAACTGTCGCAAACTGAGCAAGTCCGGGCTTTTGAAACGCCGTTCCTAATCCCTGAACATTCGCATAAAACGGAATATTTAACTTTTCACACATCAATCCGCCGTAAACATTAGGTTTGATAGAGTATGTAATTACCAAATCAGGGTTTTCTTCCTGTAATATTTTTTTATAAAATTTCATAAGTGAAAAATCGTGAATCGGATTAACCCCTCTGCGATCCATCTTAGTTTCAATACAGCGCAGTCCCATATTTATGAAATCCTCATGATGTCCTACAAAAGGCATACTCAGTACGACCTCATAGTTTTTCATAAGTTCTTCAATCAATTCTTTTCTGAAACGATACAGCATGTAAGAATGATTGGTAAGAATCATAACTTTTTTACGATTATTCTTCATCAGCAATTGCTCCTGTTCCGCCCTCAACTACACCATCATGCTTAAACACGCTTACAACTGTCATAAAAAGGCATTTTAAATCAAAAACAAAACTGACATTGTCACAATAAACCTTATCCATCTGAACTTTTTCAGGGATAGGAAGCTCATCTCTGCCGTTAATCTGCGCCCAACCCGTCAAGCCGGGTTTTAAATCATTTATACCGTACTCATCTCTTTCAGAAATCAAATCATCCTGATTCCAAAGTGCAGGTCTTGGACCGATAACCGACATATCGCCCTTAAAAATATTAAAAATTTGAGGCAATTCGTCAAGACTTGTCTTTCTTAAAAACGCACCCACCTTAGTTATATACTGTTCAGGATTTTTAAGAAGATGTGTAGGACAATCCTTGGGAGTATCAATTCTCATTGTGCGGAATTTCAGAATATTGAAATATTTTTTGTTTTTTCCTATTCTTTTCTGCCTAAAAAAAACAGGACCTTCGCTCGTGCATTTTATTATGGCACATATCGGAAGGTAAAGTACTGACAGACACACTATCGCTACAAGTGAACAGATAATATCAAGCATTCTTTTCACAATTCTGTTATAAAACGACATTTTTCTGTCTTTCATATTTAATACTCCTCAACCCAAAACTAACTTACGCAATACATCTATAGAATTATACCACAGAAAGCATCAATAAGCAATAAAAAAGGAGAATATGGAAAAAAGCAATTAAAAAAAGTGTTTTTTAACAAATATAGAAATAATTACGCAAGGGTTTGTTGTAATTATGATTTAATTTTGCTAATGCAGTAAACAATTCTAATTGTTTTTATTGATTTATGCAATTTTCTTATGAGATATAATGGCTCTGCCGCAAAGCAAGCACAAATTTTAATATCAAAATGTACACTTTCAAAGGAAACACAAGACCTTTTATACAGATATTTTGCGGCTGCGGCAAATCTTTACGGAGTTATCAAAATCGGCAAACTTCTTAAAATTTACAACAGTCAAAACGAGCCTCTGAGCAAAGAAAATTTTCTGTCATTTGTTGAAAATATGAATTTTAAGGTCAAGCATTTTTGACGAAATTTCTTTTGTACCCGAACGGAACCCATCGGTATCAATTTTTGTATCAAATCTCAAAATACCGTCAACCGCCATTTTTTTCATATCCTTTCAGTTTTTCGGGTGTCTCCCGTAGTTTAATGTCTTCGGACAATAAAAAAGCACCTTAC